>JACPSX010000096.1 GCA_016193065.1 Candidatus Tectimicrobiota bacterium
GAATACCCCTTATCAGATCATTTTACAGAAAGGGGCGGGACAAAGACAGGAGTTTCTGCTGATCTCCGTCCTTCTTCCTTGACGGCGCGTTTATTTTCGGTCATGGTAGTCATGTCCGTGGCTTTTCCGTGTCTTGAAGAGGAGCAAAGGCCAATGGCAAAACGAGGCGGCCACAATAGTTTTTTGCGCCGGCAAAAGGAGCGTCAACGCCAGGAAAAAGCGGCTGCCAAGCGCCAGCAGAAGCTGGAGCGTCGCCGGGCCGGACGTTTGGGTTCCCAGGGCTCATCTGACCCGGGCGAAGAGCCCCGCTCGGATGAGCCGCCCTCCGAGGAGAGCTTGTCTTGATCCCAAAAGCGCTTCCGGCGGCGCACCGGAACACCCCCTGCTTATTAGGGCTTGCGGACGGACTTTTTCTGTGCTATCCTTGTCAGGAATGACGAACCGCGAGCAGGAAGCCTTCCTTGCCAGAAGCCGACCCGCTCTGGAGCGGGTCTTTCCCTTACCCGGTAGGACATAGCGGTACCCTCCAAGGTTCGAAATCCTAAACGTGCGGCGGTTGCCGCAGCTATGTCCCTTCGCCCTCTAAGGGCACCGGGATCAGGAGATTCTCCACTCATGCCTTTCGCACAACTGGGCCTCGTGCCCGAACTCCTGCGTGCCGTGAAGCACGCGGGCTATGAAACTCCCACCCCCATCCAGGTGCAGGCCATTCCCGCCGTATTCGCAGGGAAAGACCTCTTCGGGTGCGCCCAGACGGGCACGGGGAAGACGGCGGCCTTTGCCTTGCCCATCCTCCAGCGCCTCAAGCCGGGAAAGGGCAGGCGCCTCAGGGCCCTCATTCTGACCCCCACCCGCGAGCTCGCGGTTCAGGTAGCCGAGAGTTTTGGAGCCTACGGCCGCTTTCTCTCCCTGCGTATCGGGCTGGTCTATGGGGGGGTGAGTCTGTCCCCCCAGGAAAACGATTTGCGCCGGGGGGTCGATGTCCTGGTCGCCACGCCGGGCCGCCTGATGGACCACATGTCCCGCGGCAACGTGGACTTCCAGCACCTGGAGTTCCTGGTCCTTGACGAGGCTGACCGCATGCTGGATATGGGATTCATCGACGATGTAAAGGACATCATCCGGACTCTCCCCAAGAAGAGGCAAACCCTCTTGTTCTCGGCGACCATGCCCTATGCCATCCAGCGGCTGGCTGATGAGATTTTGCGGGATCCTGTGGGGATCGAGGTGACCCGCCGCGCCACTCCCGTGGAGACCGTGCGCCAGACGGTTCACTGCGTGGCCGGCTGGGACAAGGCCAAGCTTCTCAACCATCTTTTGGAAAACCAGGTCATGTCGCAGGTCCTCGTGTTCACCCGCACCCGCAGGGGGGCTGAAACCCTTACGCGCTTTCTCAATGAGCATGGGAAAACCGCCGCATCCCTGCACGGAGACAAGACCCAGAACGAGCGCACCAAAGCACTGGAGGCCTTCCGCTCCGGCCGCTACAGCGTGCTTGTGGCCACAGACGTGGCGGCTCGGGGACTCGACATAGATGGAATCTCTCATGTGGTGAATTACAATGTCCCCGAGACCCCCGAGAACTACGTGCACCGCATCGGCCGCACGGCCCGGGCCGGAGAGGCAGGAGACGCCATCACCTTCATGGCACCCGAGGAAACCAGCTCCTTGCGGGCCATCGAGCAGCTCATCGGCCAGAGCATTCCGGAGGAAGCCGTGGAGGGCTATTCCTTACCGCCTCCCGTAGCCCGGCCCGTGAAGAGGGTCGGCACCCGAGTATTTCGTCCGCGCAGGCTCCTGGTCTCGAGCGGAGGGCGCCGGCGCTAGGCGGACGCCATCACGGTCAAAGGACGCCGGGGATCCAGCGCTTGACTTTTTTCGTGTAGTCGAGGTAAGGCTCGCCGAAGAGTTCGACGAGACGGCGTTCGTCTCCCAGAATCCGGTAGTGGAACCAGATCGCCGTCCCGATAGTGATCAACGCGGCCAGGGCAGATCTCAGGGTCAGGGTAAGTCCCGTCAGGAAAATAATGTGCCCTAGATACATGGGGTTTCGGATATAGCGGTACGGACCCGAGGTAGCCAGCCGCTCCGGGGGCTTCTCAAGGCCCGGCCCGCCGCCTCCTATCCTCCTGCGGTATTTTCCGCAGAGCCGGTACTGCCCGTAGCCCCAGATCATGAGCACGAGAAAGTAGGGTTCCACGACCAATTTCCCGCCCCGCACGAAAAACTCCCAGAGCAGGGTGGCGAGCGGATAGAGGAAAAACGACCGGTTCGGCGTCGTCTTCACGAACTTGACCACCGACTGGATCCCTGAGGACATGAGTTCTTGCTCCTCTCTTGACCATTCACTCGCGCCGAGCCGGAATCGAGCCCTCAATATAACACAGAGCAGATCGGGGACAACCCGGCCACACGCGGAAAAACACTTGACACTTCCACCGGCAGGGCTATCTTAATTCGACAGATGTCGAAATAAAGAGGTCTCATGAAAAACCTTCCCCGCCTCTTCAAAGCGCTCTCCAACGAGAACCGGCTCAAGCTGTTCGAACAGATCCGCAAGAAGGAGCTGCGCTGCCAGGATGATTCCTTTGAGGGCTGCTGCGTGGGCGACGTGGCCGCAGGGTTCCGGCTGGCCCTGTCTACGATCTCCCATCATTTGAAGGAGTTGCGGGATGCCGGTCTCATCATTTGTGAGAAGCGGGGCCAATGGGTCTATTGCCGGGTGAACCGCGATGCCCTGAAGAAAGCGGAGGCCTTTTTGAAGGGGAAAACGTAAAAAAATTTGCCTCGGTATTTCGAAGATTTTCGAAATTGAGGACTCTGCGGCAAGACCGGGGTTGAACCGGGATCTGCGCCCAGGGAGAACGGACCAAACGGAGAAAGGAGGCGTTCGAATGGAAACGGGAGATCGGGAAAACGAGATCAAGGAATTTGTCCGCAAACGGTACGGGGAGCTGGCCGTAAAGAGCACCGGGGCCGGCCGCTCGAGCTGCTGCAGCCCTCAATACCCAGGCCCAAAAGGGGTCGGCTACCCGGATACCGATCTTCAAGCGCTCCCCGCCGAGGCGGTAAGCGCCGGTGCAGGCTGCGGGAACCCCACGGCCATTGCCGAGATTCAAGAAGGAGACCGGGTCCTGGATCTGGGCAGCGGCGGCGGGATCGACGTCTTTCTGGCCGCGGAAAAGGTGGGAGCGTCAGGGCATGTGATTGGAGTGGACATGACTCCGGAGATGGTCGAGCTGGCCCGAAGCAACGCGGGGAAGCTCGCCGCCGCCAACGTGGAATTTCGCCTCGGGGAAATCGAGAACTTGCCGGTGGAGTCCGGAACCATCGATGTGATCTTGAGCAATTGCGTCATCAATCTCTCTCCTGAAAAGGAGAAGGTGTTTGCCGAGGCGTTTCGTGTGCTGAAACCCGGGGGAAAAATCATCATCTCCGACGTGGTCTCCCGTCAGGAACTCCCACCCCAGGTCCGCGACAGCCTGGCCGAGTGGGCGCGCTGCGCCGGCGGCGTCATTCCGGAGGACCGGTATCTGAACCTCATGGAACGGGCGGGCTTTTCCCCCATCGAGGTCCTGAGCCGCACCCCGTTCGAGGGCCTCTGGAGCGCCCTCATCCGGGCCACGAAACCTGCTGGGCAAGACCTTGCACCGACCTTGAGCAAAGAAAATTCCTGCTGCTCGTGCGGATGACACAAAGTGCAAGGGGCCTCATTTTTCGCCCGCAAAGGATCGGTTGAACAGACGGGCCGGAAAATTCTTGACAAGCCCGGCCCCGGATCTTCTATGATAATTGTGCCCATCTTGCCAAGCTGGAGGAAAGGAGAGTCTCGATGCGCGAGGGATGCACGCCCTGGCCCGAGGACCTGGCCGGAGAATACCGGGAGAAGGGCTACTGGGCTCCTTTGACGCTGGGGGACATGATCGAGGATGCCGCCCGCCGCTTTGGGCCCCGGGTGGCGATTATCAGCGACGAAGGAGACCGGATCACCTACGCTGAGATGGTCCGGAAGATCAACCGGCTGGCCCTCCACCTGCTGGATCTGGGCCTGCGGCCCGGCGAAGTTCTGGTCCTTCAGGTCCCCAACATTCCTGAATTCATCTACCTTTACTTTGCCATGCAGAAGATCGGAGCGGTCCCCCTGTGCTGCCTGCCGGCCCACCGGTTCACGGAAATCAGCCAACTGGCCGAGCTTACCGACGCCGTGGGGTACGCTGTGCCGGGCGAAGAGAGCCCGTTTAACTTCCTGGAGCTGGCCAATCAGGTACGGGATCGGGTGTCCAAGATCCGCTACCTGTTCAACTCGGGCAGAGAAACGGTTAAAGGGTTCATCAACCTTTTGCGCTTACTGGAAGACCCTATTGAAGAACGAGTCTCCCGAAAAGAATTGGATCGCCTGCGCCCCGATCCGGAAGAAGTGGCTGTCTTTCTCCTCTCCGGGGGGACGACCGGGCTCCCCAAGGTAATCCCCCGCACCCACACCGACTACATCTATAACTCCCGGCAGAGCAGCCGCATGGCCCGCCTGGACGAAAACACGGTGTTCCTTGTGGCCCTCCCCATCGCCCACAATTTCCCCCTGGCCTGCCCGGGAATCCAGGGCTGCTTCCTGAACGGCGCCCGGGTGGTTTTGTGCCGGTCCCCACAGACAACACACGTGTTCGAGCTGGTGGACCGGGAGAAAGTAAATCACCTCTCTCTGGTGCCGGCCCTTATCAATCGCTGTCTCGACGCCCCGGAGCGCAAGGATTATTCATTGAAATCCCTGAAAACCATCACCTCCGGAGGCCAGAAAGTCCAGCCGGAGCTTAAGGTCCGTGCGGAACGGACGTTGGGCTGCATGGTTCAAGAGGTCTTTGGAATGGCCGAGGGCCTGCTGTGCTATGTCCGGCAGGATGATCCTGTCGAAGTCCGTCACCAGACCGCGGGCCGCCCCATCTGTCCCGACGACGAGATCCGCCTCGTGGACGAAGAGGGCC
>JACPSX010000222.1 GCA_016193065.1 Candidatus Tectimicrobiota bacterium
ATCAACCACACGGGGAAGCGGCCGTGCTCCTGCTCTTCCGTCTTACCGGTGCTCATCGATCTTCACTCCTCCCTTCTCTTCGAGTTCGAGCATGCGCCGGGCCGGACCCTCGACGTTGCGGAATTGCCCCCGCGCCAGGGACCAGATCAGCAGGACAAGAAAACCCACCAGCAGGAGCCCCAGGGGAACCCATAGGACCAACTCCGTAGAGCCCCCGCCTTGGGTGGCCATTTCGTGGGAGCCGGCCGACATGCCGGCACCCTGGGCCATCGGAACGAAAGCACGGGCAGAAAACAGATTCAGCATGGTGCTCCTTGGAAGATTCCTCTCTTCACCCCCACCCTTCCCCTCCCCCAGAAGACTGTGTCATAAGTCCGTTCATGGTTCGACAGGCTCACCACGAACGGACAAGGAGACCCTGAAATTCAATCACTTAGCCGTTCGTCCTGAGCTTGTCGAAGGGCGAACGGCTGATTGCGGCACAGTCTCCAGGGGAGGGATTCTGAATGTCTTCCCCTCCCCGCACGCCCCGGGTACCCTCTGGGTGCCACCCGGGGTACCCGGGGAAGGGGTAATTCTCTTACCTCCTACCTTCCAGTATAGAGCGAGCTCACGTAGTGGGCCAGGGCCCAGCGATCCTGCTCGGAAACTCCCGCAAACGCGACCATGGCGCTGCCCGGAATCCCTTCCACCATGACCTCATAAGCGTACGCCGTGTTCGGGGAGTACACGGTGAAGTCCGGAACCGACGGCTTCAGCGCGGCGGCAGCCGGACCGTCCCCTCGCCCCTCATTCCCGTGGCAGGCGGCACACTGGATCTGGAAGAGGGTGCGGCCGCGGGCGAGCAGGGCCTCGCTTCTTTGGGGAGCACCCGCCGGCAAGGGTTCCTCCCGATGGAGTCTCACCACGTGGAAGGCCAGAGCCCAGCGGTCTTCGTCTCCGTACTCCCGCCAGTGGGGCATGGAGGAGCCCGGCGCGCCGAGCGAGATATTCCGAAAGGCTTCGGCCGCGGTCATCTTCACCCGCGACAGACGCTCGGGAGGCGGGCCCAGGAAAGGTCTTGCGCTCCCGTTTCCGTCCCCGTTGGGCCCGTGACAGCCGGCACACTCTCGGCGGAAGAGAGCCGCCCCCCGGCCCTTCAGCGCCTCGGTCTCCAGCGGTGGAGGGCCCCCCCGGAAGGAGGCGGCCCAGGATGCGTCGGCCTTGGCCATCTCCTCTTTCACGGCCCGCCCCTGGGACTGCAGGAAGGCCACCAGGGCCTTGCCGTCCTCGGTGGGAACGATCTTGTTCCCCTCCTTCTTGAACAGCCAGGGAAAGGGCGGCATCACGGACCATGGGGTCGTGTTGCGAGGGTTCGCCAGGTGAGCGAGCTGCCAATCGTCGGAGCGGCGGCCGGCCTCGCGGGCCAGATCAGGCCCCACGCGGCGCGTCCCGTAAAGCTGCGGGATGTCATAGAGGGACTCTTCGGGTCGCGACGGCGGGCCGTAGCGCTCGGGCTCACGGGCCACCGGGCGCACGAACAGCGTATGGCAGTGCCAGCAAGCCTCCGCGATGTAAACCTGGCGGCCCCGAAGCTCCTCGGACGTGTATGCGGGTAAGGTCTCGGGAGGCTTCAAGCCGCGCATCGTGATCCAGGGAAGAAACCCCATGGCGCCCAGCGACAGGACAAAGAAACCCACGCCGGCCACGAGGAGAACCGGGGTGAAGCGCTCGAACTTGTTCATTTTCACCCCCTAGATCGCCACACCCGCCGCCTCGGCCTCTTCGAGGACCGCAGCGGGAGCCCGGGCTCCCGCCCGGTGGGTCATCCAGCAGTTATAGGCAAAGGCGCACAGCCCGCCGTAAATCAGCACTCCCCCGATGAGCCGGCTGAACCAGAAGGGGATGGCCTGGATCACGGATTCGGCAAAGGGGGCCGGCGACATCCACAGGTAGCCTTCCACGAGCCCCAGAGCCGTGAGCGGCAGGAAATAGAAAACGTAGAACCCGATGGTCACCATCCAGTAGGCCGACTCGGCAAGCTTCTTCGAGTAAAACTCTTTCCCGGTCACCCGCGGCCAGATGTAGGTAAAGGCCGCCAGGTTGAAATAGGTGAAGGCTCCGAGCAGTGCCAGGTGGGCATGAGCGACCACCCAGTCCGTGAAATGGATGACCTTCTGCACCGAGAAGAACGTGTGGAAGGGTCCCTGCGTGCAGGTGGCGAAGTACGCGATGATCCCCGTCGCCAGGTAGCGCAGGGCCATGTTCCCCGGCACCTGTTTCCATTCCCCCTTGAGGGTAGCAAGCCAGTTGTAGATCACCGTGGCCACCACCGCGAACAGCACGACGGTCAAAGGAACCGCCAGAACCTGAAGCCACCAGGGGATCGGGCTGAAGAAGAAGTGATGGGCGCCCCCCAGGGGATAGAAAAAGGAGAGGGTCCAGAACCCCACCAGGGACAGGGCGTGGCTGTAAATCGGGCGTTTGAGAAGCACCGGCAGGAAGAAGTAGACCAGCCCCACCCCGATCGGGGTGATCCAGAGCCCCACGGCATTGTGGATCCACAGTCCCGTGATGGCCGCCCCCGCGGCGCCCGGAGCCAGGAACGTGGGCACGATGTTCGCCATCACGTAGTTGAGAGCCGTGAAGGCGAACCCCAGGATGAAATACCACGAGCTCACGTAAAGCTGTTTTTCCGGGGAAGCAAAAATCGTCCCCAGCAGATTGACCAACGCCATGACGAATCCCGCCGCGAAGACCACGTCGGCCAGCGGGGGAAACTCCGCGTACTCGATCCCTTGCATTTGCCCCGCCAGGATCGCGCCCAGACCGAGGACGAGCCCCAGGTTCCAGACCCAGAACGTCCACCAGGCCAGCCGCTCCGAGAGCAGGGGCCGCCCGGCCAGCTTGGGTATTACGTAGTACAGAATGGAGAGAAAAGCGGTGGACAGCCAGCCGTAAATGACCCCGTTGGTGTGAAAGACCCGGATCCGCCCGAACTGCAGCCAGGGAACGGATCCCAGGAAGTCGGGCCAGACGAACTTGGCAGCTAAAATAAGGGCAAAACCCAGCGGGATGACGAAGCCGAGAAACGCCACGTAGGCGTGGGCACGAACCAGGGCGCCGGAAACCACTGGCCGCGGCTCACCGGCAGGAGGATTCATGGCCGCTCCTTTCTCGCCAGAGGAATGTTCTACAGCCCCATTTTCTTGAGGGCGTCATCTCCACTGGAGCGCTGGGGAGCCTCTTCGGGCAGGTAGATCATCACCCCACCGCGGACCGGCCTCAGGACAATTTTCCCCTCATCTGCCAGGCGTTTAGTGACCTCGACGGGATTCTCTCCTGCAAAGTAGCGCTTGAAGGCATCGTTGAAACCCGAAAAGACCGTGTGGATCCCTTTGTAGCCCTCTTTGCGGAGAGACACGATGGCCCGTCTGACAAATTCTTCGTGGCTTACCTTGTCAGTCATGATAGCTTCTCCCCTGGAGTTTCCCCGTTATCTTGATCCCTGCCTGCCTGTGCGCCTGCCCGCGGGGACACGCAGGCGGGGACACGCAGACAGGTCCGTGCCGCCCCCTGAGGAGGAGTTTACGCTGGAATGGATTTTCGCGCTAGTGTCCTGAGAAAGAAATCCGTGCAATAGGACCCTCTCTCCCCCCACCCCTCCTCTCCTCCCCCTACCTTGGCCTGGCCCTCGAAAATTTCCCGATTGACTTTTTCCGTCTGCCCCTCTATGCTAAGTACGCTTCACAAACCACACTGCGAACGAAACGTTCTAGCCCAGGCCTTCAGGTCTGCATTTTCCCTTGAATTTTTCTCAGGGACCTTCCAGACCGAAGGAGTCCGGCAGATGGTGTCCCACTTGAATGGGTTTCGCCTCGCCAGGTTCCGTCTGACTACCCTCGCCAGAGAGCGCCTCGCCCTCCCCGACTACAAACGCTCCGCCCTGAGAGGCGGCTTTGGCCATGTCTTCCGCAAGATCGGCTGCATGGCCTCCTCCCTCGGTGCCGGCCAATGCACCCTCAGGGAGCGGTGTCCCTACCACTACATCTTTGAGACCCCTCCTCCCGCCGGAAGCCAGATTCTGGACAAAGTCCCCACGGCCCCCCAGCCCTTCATCTTGGAGCCCCCGCTGGACACGAAACGCTTCTATGAACCCGGGGAGGAACTGTCCTTCGGCCTCATCCTCATCGGCCGGGCCATTGACTATCTCCCCTACTTCATCTACGCCTTTGACGAGCTGGGACGTAACGGAATCGGCAAGGGGAAAGGGAAATACCAGCTCCACTCGGTAACTTCCGAAGACCAAGCCGGCCACAACACCCAGATCTACTGGCCCGAGAAGCACCTCCTCAAAGACGGCTTCTCGATCCTCCGAGCCGATGACCTATTCTCTCCTCTCCCCCTCGAGAGACTGTGTCATAAGTCCGTTTATGGTTCGACAGGCTCACCACGAACGGACGTCGACACACGGAAA
>JACPSX010000223.1 GCA_016193065.1 Candidatus Tectimicrobiota bacterium
AGCCCGACAACGAGAGAATCTGGTGGGGCGTCTAATGCCGACGGCACACCTTCTCTTGGCGATTCACTGTCACCAACCCGTCGGCAACTTCCCCGAAGTGTTCGAGAGAGCCTACCGGGAATGCTACGAGCCGTTCCTCAAGACCGTCATCGACCACCCCGGCGTGCTCATGACCCTGCACTACAGCGGACCCTTGCTGGAGTGGCTGGAAGAGCATCAGCCCGAATATCTGGACAACTTAAAGGCCCTCGTCGAGCGCGGCCAGGTGGAAATGATGGGAGGGGGCTTTTACGAGCCCCTGCTGCCCACGATCCCCGAGGAAGACGCCCTGGGCCAAATTGAGATGATGAGGAATTACGTCCAGCACCACTTTAACTGCACTCCCAAGGGGATCTGGCTGGCGGAACGAGTTTGGGACCCGGATCTTCCCCGCCTCCTGCAGCGGGCGGGAGCGCACTACACTGTGTTAGACGAGACCCACTTTCTGTACGGCGGGCTCAAGCCGTCGCAGATCATGGGTTCCTACATCACCGAACGACTCGGAAGCACGGTGTCTGTATTTCCCATCTTGAAGAAGCTGCGCTACATGATCCCCTTCAAGCCGGTCGAGGAGGTTATTGCGACCCTGCGCCAGTTCGCCGAGGCGAATCCGGGAGAGGGGTTCACCTACGGAGACGACGGGGAGAAGTTCGGCCTGTGGCCGGGCACTCACAACTGGGTCCACAAGCAGGGGTGGCTGCAGAGTTTCTTCAGCGCCCTGGAGAAAAACGCGGACTGGCTCAAGCTCGACCACTTCTCCACGTTCCTGGAAAAGCACAAGGCGCGAGGGCGCATCTACCTGCCGCCTGCCTCTTATGAGGAGATGATGGAATGGGCCCTGCCCGTGGAAAGTTCCCGAAGGTTTAAGGAAATCCAGGAGACTGTAAGACGCTGGGACAAAAGCGAGCTTTATCTCCCCTTCCTGCGGGGCGGGCAGTGGGAAAACTTTCTGGTCAAATATCCCGAGAGCAACCAGATCCACAAGAAGATGCTCCACGTGAGCCAAAAGATCTCCCAGGCGGCAGCCACCCACGGTGCGAGCCCGGACCTGCAGGCCGCCCGCCGCCACCTGTGGAAAGGCCAGTGCAATTGCGCCTACTGGCACGGCCTGTTTGGAGGCCTCTACTTGAACTACCTGCGCCACGCTCTCTACGAAAACCTGCTGGCCGCCGAGCAAATTCTTGATCGTCTGGAGCGAGGAGACGGCCCCTGGGTGGACAGCGAACGGATCGACTTCAACCGGGACGGGCAGGAGGAGGTCCTGTTGCGCAATCCCACCTTGAACCTCTACCTGGATCCGGCCAGGGGAGGCTCCGTGTGGGAGCTGGACTACAAGCCGGCACGATTCAACCTCTCCAACGTCCTGGACCGCCGTGAAGAGGCCTACCATGCGGAGGTCAAAAATTCGGCCCGAGGACAGCAGCAGGATTTGTGGCAGCGACCGACCACGATTCACGAGCGGGCGCACGCAAAAGAAGACGGCATCGAGAGCCTGCTTGTTTACGACTGGTACCCCCGCCGCTCTTTTCTCGACCACATCTTCCCCGTGGAAACCTCTCTGCAGGACTTCAGCCGAAGCGCTTACCGGGAGTGGGGAGATTTCGTGAACCAGCCTTATGATGTAACGGGGCTCACAAGATCCCCTGCAGGGGAAACCCTCCGGCTGGAGCTCCGGCGGCAGGGAACTCTCTGCACCCCGGAGCAGGCAGTCCCCCTGGAGATCTCAAAGTCTCTGGAGATGAGCGGCAGCGAGACCAGGGTCCGGGCCCTCTACCGGCTTGCCAGCAGCCGGCCTCGTCCGCCCCGGATCCGTTTCGGCTGCGAGTTTAATTTCACCCTCCTGGCCGGAAACGATCCCCAGCGCTATTTCCGTATTCCCGGGGTCCCGCCGGAAGAGAGCCAGATGGAGAGTTTCGGAGAAGTTTGCAATGTGAGAGAACTGTTCCTCGTGGACGAATGGGGCAAGTTTGCCCTTGGTCTTTTTTTCAGCCAGCCCTGTACCCTATGGCGGTTTCCTCTGGAGACAGTCTCCCAGGCCGAGTACGGTTTCCAGAGAACGTATCAGGGTTCCGTCCTGCTCCCCTGGTGGCTCTTGAATTTGGACGAGGAGAACCACTGGAACCTGGAAATCCGCATCGAGGTCAAGAATATTGAGGAATGGCGACATGACCGGCGTTTTTCCCGCCCGTTTTAACAGGCTGCTGAAAAAGTCTGTTTCGTGGTTCGACAGGCTCACCACGAACGATCCGGTACCCTTGTTTTCAATACCAGCCCCGTTCGGCCTCACCCGGAAACTGGGTACCCGGTCGAAGGCTGAACGGAGGGTTTTTCAGCACCCAGTTAGGGCAGCAGCTTTCGGAGCCACCCTGATTCCGGCCGTCTTGTGGATGCTGACTGCAACGGCGGGCGTTCATGCTCAGGACAGACCCTCCGACTCCGCTCAGGGCAGGCCTCCCGACTCCGTTCGTCCTCACCCGGAAGCCGGGTACCTGGTCGAAGGACGAACGGTTGTCCAGGACCACTCCGGTCCTGGAGCAACCGCCCTCCCCTTTCACGTCGGTGAAGAGCTGACCTTTGACTTGACCTGGATGGGAATCAAAGGGGGAACGGCCACAATGGCGGTCCCCGAAAAGACCACGTGGGCGGGTGTCCCGGTTTATCACCTGGTCACAACGGCCGAGTCGGCTCCTGCGGTCTCGGCCTTCTACCGGGTCGAGGACAAGGTCGAAAGCTTCGTAGAGGTGCGGGGCCTCTTCCCGCTTTACTTCAAGTCCCGGCAACAGGAGGGAAAATACCGGGGTGCCAAAGACATCTTCTTCGATCCACAGACGGGTAAGGCCACTTACCGCAAGAACCAGGAGCCGACGGAAGTCTTTCCCGTCCCTCCGGGAGTTCAAGATGCCCTTTCGTCCTTCTATTATTTAAGGACGCTTCCTTTAAAATCCGACGCGCCCGTTATGATCACGATGTTTGACAGCAAGAAGACGGCGCAGGTCGAGGTCCAGATTCTGGGTAGAGAAAAGGTGAAAACTCTCTGGGGGCCGGTCCAGACTCTCAAGGTGAAGCCTATTCTAAAGACCGAGGGGATCTTCAGGCGCAAGGGAGATGTCCTGATTTGGCTCACGGAGGATTTCCAGAAGCTCCCCCTGCGGATGGAGAGCAAGATCCCCATCGGCTCCATCGTCGCCACACTGGTCAACATCCGCGGCGCCAACCCACCGACTCCCTCGCCGTAGCCGGAGCCGTACGCCTCAGACAGACAGAAACTTCTGGAGAACCACCGCGCGCGTCCTGTCGACAGGATTCTCGATCTTACACTTGGCGTAGAAGGTCCCCATCCCTCCGGCTCCCGTTCTCCTTTCGCTCGAACTCACGGCCGACGTCAAACGCCCGGCCGAGCGGCAGATTCTGACCGCTCCAGCCGCGGGTGCTGGGCCGCGCGTTGCCTTGCTCTGGTCGCGGTAGCAAGACGCTGCCCTGCGCATGCTGTGCGACTTCTACGGCAAGAGCCCGGATCTCGTTTGACCTTCTGCACGCCCAGCGGGAGAACAGGCTGCCGGCCGTGCTCAGCGCGCAGGAGGTGCGGCGCCGCTCACGGAAGTCGCCCGACGGTTCAACCGGGACGTCTCAACGCTGAGTCGGGCCGTGGGGGCATTGCAGCGCATCGCCAGCGCGGGCAGGCCAGAGGTGAAACCATTGTGCAAACATCAAAAAGCAATTATACAAGCTTGACCCTTTCTCCCCCTTTCTCCGTAGTTTAGGCTCTCCCGCCGGGGACCGCCACAGGAGAATGTTCCCAAGCGCGCCCTGGTTGGCTTCTATCCCATCTTCACAACCTTGAGACCACAGAGCTTCTCGATTGGATCGAAGTCTTTGTCATTGTGCAAAAGGCGGATGTTGTGTTCGATAGCCACGGAAGCGATCATGCAATCAACCGCCTTACGAATCGTGATGCCATGCCGCCGTAGCGTTCGATACAGCTCCGATGCTCTCACAAAGGTACGCCGACTCATCTGGAGGAAAAGGAAGGTGTCAAACCGTGATAGGGTTTTGGTGTAATTTGAGTCATCGCGAATCCCCTGCAGGACTTCGGTAAGAATGACCCCACAAATACAGATATCCTCCCCCTCTGTGAGGAAATGCTCCAGTGTTTGGACCTGCGGCGTGTTCTTCCCACCAAAGAAGTCCACCCACACGGTGGTATCGACAATGACCACCGCTATGCCCGTCCCTTACGCCACTCCTCAAGGTCGCCTTCCCAGCGAACCGCCCCTTTGAGTTCGAGCACTTTCTTCTGGCGTTTGTGCCTGAGCAATTCATGCAGGGCGTGGTCGATCAGCGTCCGAAGCGTTCGGATCCCAGTCTCCTTCTGGCATTTGGCAACGAGGTCATCATCCAGAACGACATTCGTCCTTCTCATACGAGCCACCTCCTCGAATACACATATATAGACTTTTAATGTGTATGGCAAGCAGTTTTCTCAGGAAGCCACGGGTCAGGGAGTCACGGGGGGTCGAGGTCAGGTTTGTAATCTTGTTCGGCGTCTACGCTGCTGGAATTGGGCCGGCAGCAACCAGTCTCCTCCTGGTTGGGCTCACAACCAGGTTGAGTCCTTCGAGGGTACGAGCCCCAAGAAGAACGAGGTCTCCTTTTTCTGCGACCACGACTTCATCGATGGTGAAGTACTTGTCCACCCGGATGACCGCAAAGCCGACACTTCGTGTGACCACTGTGCCGTTCGTCATGACAAAGGATACGTCCTTTTTCTCACGGTTCACTCCTATCCTGTCCAAGATCGCTTCTGGCAGCCGGGTATGCTCACTTCCGGTGTCAACAAGAAGCTTGGGTATTCGCGCGGACTTCTTCCTATTAATGTGGTTTTGAATCAATGCGCCAACATAGAATGTTCCCATTGCGTTCTCCTGCTCCATTCTTCGCCGAACGGGGCGGCGGATGAGCCGTGGCCCGCAGGGCCATTGGTTCCATCCTCGGGTTCGGCCGCCGCAGGCGGCCGCAACCAGCGGGGCTCAACCGCCGCCCCGTTTGCCCGGACGCCTGCGGCCGGGCGAACCAATGAGTATGGTGTTCGGCATAATTCGGCCTTACTTCGGCATAGCTCAGGTCTTAACCGCTCAGCCTTGGAAACATTTCTACAATAATTTCAACGAGGTGTAAAGAGAATCCCATCTTCCAAGTCCACGGTTTGAAGGGCCGCGCAAACTGGAGAAGTTGGGTTATCCCGAGATGCGGGAGTAGCGGCGGGCCACGGCAACCAGAATTGCCGACACCAGGCTCACCAGGATCCCCAGGGCACCCAAAGGCCCGGTCAGTCCGTCCAGCCACAGGAAATAAAGAAGCGGCCCCACGGGTTCCGAGGAAGGAGTGTAAAGGAACAGAGACAGGCTGAATTCCCGCATGAAGATGGTGGCCAGGAGGATCCAGCCTGCAATGAGGCCCGGGCGCATCAAGGGGAAGAGGATGCGCCGCAGGGTGGTCCAGAACCCGCCCCCGCAGGCCCGGGAAGCTTCCTCCAGCTCCCGGTGGATCTGGACGATCGTGCTCGTCACGGACCGGAGCCCGTAGGGAAGAAAGCGGGTCACGTAGGCAATCAGCAAAATCCAGATCGTGGCGTAAATCGGCAGGGGGATTTTCACGTACCCCCACAGCAGGCCGATGGCCAGAGCCGTGCTGGGAAACGCCCAGGGGAGAAAGGTCAGGCCCTCCAGAATGCCGCGCCCGAACACCTTGGTCTTCACCGTAATGTAGGCCGTCAGGGCCGCCAGGAACATGGCCGCCGTGGCTCCGGATACGGCCAGGAAGAGGCTGTTGCCGATCGCCCTGTACACCCGATCGCTTTTGAAAATGTAGGCGTAGTGCTTGAGCGTGGCCAGCTGGATCGTCTCCAGAGTCGGGACGTGATAATAGGGGAGGATCGAGATCAGGAACAGCATGACAATCGGCATGATGACCATCAGGGTGAGAATCCCCAGGGCCCCCGCCGAAGCCACAAACTTCCAGCGGCCCAGGTCGATCGTGTGGGGACGGTAGCCTTTGCCGGTGACCGTG
>JACPSX010000224.1 GCA_016193065.1 Candidatus Tectimicrobiota bacterium
GGGACTTTTTCTTCTGATGGTCTTCCAGGCTTTCGGCGTCATGCTTCCCTCAT
Source organism: Candidatus Tectimicrobiota bacterium (assembly GCA_016193065.1). Classification (GTDB taxonomy): domain Bacteria; phylum JACPSX01; class JACPSX01; order JACPSX01; family JACPSX01; genus JACPSX01. The sequence continues at coordinate 54 of JACPSX010000224.1, forward strand.
CTCCCGGATTTGTGGGCACCTATCATGCGGCCACGGTAGCGGCGCTTACCCTCCTGGGGATTTCCAAGACCCTGGCCTTGAGCGTGTCCATAGTTATGCACGCCATGCTCGTGCTGCCTACAGTCGCCATCGGGCTTATCTTCCTGTGGTGGGAAAATCTCTCCCTGGCCGAGGTGGGCAAAATCGGGAAAGAGGCCGGGACCAGCGAAGGCTAGAGACCTACGCCTCCCGTAAGGCCGGGAAGAAACTTGATTTATCCCCGAGGAGGGCTATAATAAGCGCGTAACTGGTCAAACTGGTTGCCGAAGTGGCGGAATCTGGTAGACGCGCATGATTCAGGGTCATGTAAGCGCAAGCTTGTGGGGGTTCGAGTCCCCCCTTCGGCACCAATCCTAGGTGCGAGCCTTTTCCTCTCGAATCAGCTTTCAGCTTCTGCCCAGAAGGCCTGGACACCTGGGTCCGTTGGCAGAGCTGCCAGAGTCATCCCCCACCGCCAATCCCCTTTATTTTTTTGAGCTTAGCCCGTCGTTTTTCCATTAACTCCCTCGGTTTCTTTGACGATAAGAGGCTGTGTGGACCACCACGACCCGTCCAAACAAAGCCTGGAGATCGAAGGGGTAATTCATGTTGAGCAGCAACAATAGCAATAAGGATCAAAACCACAATTCCACGATTCTGGTGGTGGACGATGTGGGCCCGAACCTGGAACTCCTGGAGGCTCACCTGATCAGCGAGGGGTACCGGGTGGAAACCGCCACCAACGGCAAGCAAGCCCTGGAAGTGGTGGAGAAAAGCCCGCCCGATCTGATCCTGCTCGATATCCAGATGCCGGGCATGGATGGCTACCAGGTGTGCGAGAAGCTCAAGGGAGAAGACCACACCCGCCTGATCCCCATCGTCATGATCACCGCTTTGAGGGAACTGGAGGACAAGATCAAGGCGATCGACGCCGGGGCGGACGACTTCATCAGCAAGCCGTTCAACAAGCTCGAGGTTCTGGCCCGTGTGCGCTCCCTGCTCAAGGTCAAGTACTTGAATGAGCAACTCGACACGGCGGAAAACGTGATCTTTGCCCTGGCGCAGGCCATTGAGTCCAAAGACAAGTATACCGAGAATCATATCGAGCGGGTTTCGCAATACTCCATGGAGCTGGCGAGATCCCTGGATCTGTCAGCTACGGACATAGATGCCGTCTACAAGGGCGGACAACTCCACGACATCGGCAAGATCGTTCTGGATGACTCGATTATCAACAAACCGGGGAGACTGACCCGGGAAGAGTTTGAACTGGTCAAGCAGCACCCACTGGTGGGGTACAAGATTTGCCACCCTCTGAAATCGGTGCGCTATGCCTTGCCGGTGATCCGCTGGCATCACGAAAAGCTCGACGGCAGCGGCTATCCGGACGGACTCAAAGGAGATGAGCTTCCCATTGCCGCGCGCATCATGGCGGTGGTGGATGTTTACGACGCCCTCACAACGAAACGTTCATACAAAGAGGCTTTCCCGCCTCAGGAAGGCTTCCGGATACTGGAAGAAGAGGCGGCCAAGGGGTGGTGGGACGGCGATCTGGTGCGCAGGTTCAAAGAAATCCGGCTGAAAAAAGTGTGAGGTGAACAATGCACGTGGGATTTTCCACGCTGGGGTTGGGTATTTTCGGCCTCCTGGCCGGCATCGCGTTTTACGGACCTGAGTTCTCCGAGGGTTATACCGCTAAATTGATCCTGCTTGGATTTTGTGTCCTGCTCATCGGCTTCGGGGCGAGCTACAGCCAGCTCACCTTCCTGCACCGCAAGGTGAGAGAGGCTGAGGAGGAGGCGAAGCAGGCTCTGCTGGAAAAAAATGTGGCCCTGGAAACGGCCAACCGGAATCTCGACCAGGCAAACCGCGCCAAGTCCGCCTTTCTGGCCAACATGTCCCATGAGCTTCGCACCCCCCTGAACGCCATCATCGGCTTCAGTGAGATTCTGGAGGATCAAACGTTTGGAAGTCTGAACGACAAACAGCTTAGGTATGTGCGCAATGTGAGGAACAGCGGCAAGCATCTCTTGAACATGATCAACGACATTCTTGACCTGTCCAAAATCGAGGCGGGCAAGCTGGAGCTTCGCCGGGAAAGGTTCCCGCTGGGAGAGACGGTTGACGGCATCATCGCAATCGTGAAAGTCCTGGCCAACAAGAAAAACGTGGGACTCACCTACCATATCGACCCCAACCTGAGCGAGATCGAGGCGGACCCCAAGCACTTCAAGCAGGTGCTCTACAACCTCCTGTCCAACGCCGTCAAGTTCACCCCCGAGGAGGGGAAGGTGGAACTGAACGCGGTCTTGCAGGAGAAGAGCGAGCCGGAGGTTCGGCGGTTTGTGCAGCTTTCCGTTTCCGATACCGGTATCGGGATCGCTCCCGAAGACTATGGGAAGGTGTTTAGCGAGTTTCAGCAAATCGATGACTCCTACTCCCGGCAGCAGGAAGGGACAGGGCTCGGGCTGGCCTTGAGCAAGAAGTTGGTCGAAATGCATGGGGGGGATCTCTGGTTTACGAGTGAGAAGGGGAAGGGGAGTACCTTCGCCTTCTGCATCCCGCTGGAGTTTTGTTCCGAACCAGTGGAGATCGAGGAGACGACTCCCGTTACCACGGTAGAGAGCCCGAGGAATGGAGATTCCCATAGGCAACTCATCCTGGTGGTGGAGGATGATCCACGTTCTGCCGAATTGATCTCTATATACCTTTCCCAGGCCGGGTACCGGGTGGCCCACGCCGCGGATGGGGAGGAGGGGGTGCGTCTTGCGAGCGAGCTCAAACCAAGCGCCGTTACGCTGGACATCATGCTCCCCAAGATGGACGGCTGGCAGGTCTTGAAGACCCTCAAGGATAATCCCGCCACGCGGGAGATTCCCGTGATCGTCGTTTCCATGGTGGACGACAGACCGATGGCTTATAACCTGGGGGCCGTCGATTTTCTGCTGAAACCTCTGGACCGCCACGAGCTCTTGGCTAAGCTGGCGAATTTGAAATCGGTTGGAAAGATCACGAGCGATACTCTCCGGGTTCTGGTTATCGACGACAATACGAAATCTCTGGACCTGATTCATGCTTTCCTCGAGCGCTACGGCTACCAGGTTCAGGGAGCATCCTCGGGTGCTGCGGGGCTCGAGTTGATGAAAGCCAATCGCTACGACGCCGTGGTGCTGGACTTGATGATGCCGGAGATGAGCGGATTTGATGTTCTTGAAGAGCTCAAGCGCCAGCCCTGGGGGAAAGATGTTCCTGTCATTGTTTACACGGCCAAGATTGTGACGGCGGAAGATCAGCAGCAGCTTGGCGAGCACATCGCGGGCCTGGTGTCCAAAGGAGAATCCGGCCAGGATCTTCTAGAGGCTTTGCGCAGATTGCCGCAAGGCCGGGAGAGAAAGGAAATCGCTCATGTCGCCAGTTAAAATTCTGGTGGTGGAAGATAGCCCGATCAACATGGAGTTGGTGACCGATCTCCTGGAGGCGAACGGGTACGAGGTCCTGCAAGCCACTGCGGCCCGTGAGGGAATCGTTCTGGCCGGCCAAGCTCAGCCTCACCTCATCCTGATGGATATCCAGCTCCCCGGAATGGATGGTCTTACCGCCATCCGGCTTCTGAAAGAAGATCCGCGCACTTCCCGGATACCCGTCATCGCCCTGAGCGCTCACGCCATGGTCGGGGATCAGGACAAGGCCGAGCAGGCCGGTTGTGACGGCTACATTACCAAGCCCATCGATACCCGGACGTTTCCCAAATTGGTCGATTCATTCGTGAAGACCAAACAACCTGCCTAGTGCCGGTCTAATTATCCCTGCTCAGAAAATGCCCTGCTCACCTCCTCCCTACCCCTCCCCCTCGGAGACTGTGTCGCAATCCACCGTTCGCCCTTCGACAAGCTCAGGACGAACGGGTAAGTGGTTGGATTTCCGTGTGTCGTCGTCCGTTCGTGGTGAGCCTGTCGAACCATGAACGGACTTATGACACAGTCTCTCGAGGGGGAGGGTATAGGTGGAGGGGATTTCCATGATGCACGGGTGGACCAACGGTCCATGAGAACTGATCCGAAGAAAAGGTCGTGTCATCGGTCAGGCCACCGCCTGGCGTAAAACTCAGCGGATAGCGGCGAATTGAGGATCCGTAATGGACTCCGGCACAATCGGGTTTACCCCGGCATTGCGCGCCTGAAAGTCGATCTCGGAGCGCAGTGAATCCAGAGAAAGCTCGGCGGTCCAGCGGTCCTTAAGCAGGTCGTAGCCGCGCACGGCGAGAGAGGGCTCCAAGTGAAAATAGCGCGAGATGAAATCCACCGCAGTCCCACGGTCTTCCTTCAAGGCTGTGACCCCGCGAACATAGCTGCGCACTACGGCTTCAACGAGAGGGCGTCGCTGTGCGATGGTCGCTGTGGTCGCCACCAGGCCATGGCTTGCGGTGCCGGGAAAGTGGGTGCTCAGCTCGGTTAAGGACTTGAATCCCTTGGCGTGGAGGAGAAAGGGGGTGGGGGGAGAGGCGATAAGCCCCGTGTAGGCTCCCTCTTCGAACTTGCGGACGCGGTCGGCCATGGTCTCGGGAGAAACCTGGGGAACCAGGAAAACATCCCGGTCGGGGATGAGGCCGTTCTTTTGGAAAAACCATCGGGTTTGAATCTCCGGGGTCGAGCCGGCACCCGGGATGGCGATGCTCTTCCCTCTCAACTCCTGAATACCTTGGATCTCGGCAGGGACGATCAGGTCGTGCAGGGGGTCCTTGAGGACCTGCAGGAGGATCTTTAGGTCCGTGGGCCCGCGGAGGGCCGTCTGGATCACGCACTCGTTGGCGGCTCCAAAGTCCGCTTCGCCTTGGGCCACTGCCTCGGTGTTATGCAACCCGGGGCGGACGATCACTTCGACCTCGATCCCTTCTTTTCGAAAAAATCCCTGCTCGATTCCGAAGAGGTAGTTACACAGGTTTAAAGTCGGGGCCATGATCGCGAGACGAATTTTCTCGTTTCCCATTGGGTTCTCCCTTGCATCATTTTTGAAAATGAGGTTGGCATGCGACCTGATGTTGTGATGGTACGTTAATTTCCCAATCTTGTAAAGCACGTCCTTTTTATTTTCCTTGCGAAATCCCCCCTTCCCCCCTTTTTAAAGGGGGGAGGAGGGGGGATTTTCTTGGTGACCTCCGTCGTCGGTCCCTCTGCTAGCTAAGTTGACAAGGGGGAGGGGCTATACTACGATTCCGGTGAGAAGTCCCGTTGTCATGGGGAATCGCGAGGGTTTTGACATGGCGGATTCGTGGCAGGTGGATCGCGAGGAAACGCGCCGGCGCAATTACCGGGAGGCGCGCAACATTACCTGGATTGGCGCGGCCATCAACTTCCTCATCGGCAGTCTCAAGATCCTGTTTGGCATCCTGGGGCACAGTCATGTGTTGGTGGCCGACGGGGTGCATTCCTTTTCCGATCTGGCCACGGATTTCGTGGTCCTGGTCGGCATCCGGGCTGCCAACCGTCCGTTCGACGAAGGGCACCCATACGGTCATGGCCGCTTTGAAACCATGGGGACGCTCGTCCTCGGAGTGGTCCTCTTCGGAGCCGGTGCCTGGATCCTGGTGGAGATTCTGGGCCGGATTCAGCGCGGGATTTTCCTGGTTCCCACGGCTCCCACGCTGTTCATTGCGATTCTGTCGATCATCACGAAAGAATCTCTGTTCCGCTGGACACTGAAAGTGGGTCGGCGGACGGGGAACTCCTCCGTGATTGCCAACGCCTGGGACCACCGCTCCGACGCGCTGTCCTCGCTGGCTGCCCTCGTGGGCATCGGCGGGGCGCGGGCCGGATGGCCTGTCCTGGACCCCGTGGCTGCAGTGGTCGTTTCCCTTCTGGTCATGGCAGCGGGATGGAAGATCTCTCGCGGGGCGGTCCTGGAGCTGGTGGATACTGCGATTCCCGGGTCGATCCGGGAGCAGATCTCGCGTGTGGCCAAGGAAACGCCCGGAGTGCTTGGGCATCATGCCCTGCGCACCCGGCGCGTCGGGCAGGACATCTACGTGGATGTTCACATCGAAGTGGATCCCCGTCTCAGCGTCCTGCAAGGGCACGATGTGGCCAAATCCGTGAAAGAAGAGATCCGGAAGAGAATTACGGATGTGGCCGACGTGCTGGTGCATATGGAGCCCGAAGGGAATCACAGCCCGGATTCCAGGACCCGGAAGGGGAAGCGGTTTGTGCAGAACATCGTGAAGGTCTCGCAGGAGGCCCAGGGAGTCCGCGGCGTCCACGGGATCTCGACCCATTATCTGGGAAACCGGTACCTGGTCCACTTGGACATCGAGGTGGACCCGGAGATCAGCGTTCAGGCCGGCCATCAAATTGCCGAGGAGGTGAGAGAGCGGATCCGCCGGCTGGAAGAGGTCGAGGACGCCGTCGTCCACATTGAACCCTTCCCGGATCGGGACCGGGAACGAGATGCAGGAGAGGAAAGGATCGGGTAGGAATGGCGAAACCGCCGGGTCTTTCTCAAATCAGGAACATCGGCATCATCTCACATATCGACGCGGGCAAAACCACAGTAACCGAACGGATTCTCTATTACACGGGGATCACGCACCGCATGGGAGAAGTCCACGAAGGCACCGCCGTGATGGATTACATGGAGCA
>JACPSX010000097.1 GCA_016193065.1 Candidatus Tectimicrobiota bacterium
AAAATCCAGCTACTCAGGAAAACCTTCAGAAGCTGCGCCAGCGTGGCGTGCACATTGCTGGCCCCGCCTTGGGGCACCTGGCATCGGGCCAGGTGGGACCGGGCCGCCTACTTGAGCCCGCCGAGCTTATCGGGCACATTCGCACCATCCTGGGGCGCACAGGTGACCTGGCAGGCAAGACCATAGTGGTCACCGCGGGCGGAACCCAGGAGCCCATCGACCCAGTCCGGGTGGTCACCAACCTCTCTTCGGGAAAGATGGGCTACGCTCTGGCTGCAGCCGCCGTCGGCCGTGGGGGCCGGGTTATTTTGATTAGCGGGCCCGTGACTATTCCTGCGCCCATCGGACTCTCCCAGTATGTCTCCGTGTCCACCGCCGCAGAAATGCGCGACGCCGTCATGAGCCGGCTCGGGGAGGTGGAGGTGGTCATCAAAGCCGCAGCGGTGGCCGACTTCCGTCCCCAAAAAGCCGCCCGCGGCAAGATCAAGAAGGACACAACCTCCCTTTCGCTGGCGCTGGAGCGGACTCCGGACATTTTGGCTGAGATCGGGGCCGTAAAAGAGGACCGGATCTTGGTAGGCTTTGCCGCCGAGACGGATAATCTTCTGGAAAACGCCCGGCGAAAGATCAAGGAAAAGAACCTCGATCTTCTGGTCGTTAACGACGTGGGGCGTCCGGACATCGGCTTTCACAGCGACTACAACCAGGTCACCTTCGTGTACGCCGATGGAACTTCCGAGGAAACCCCGCGGCTCCTCAAAACGGAAATTGCGGGAATCATCCTCGACCGCGTTGCATCCCTGATCTCCCGACGCCGGGGGCGACCGTGAGCAATGAGCGGAGACCCCTGCCGGAAGAAGCCCGGGAACTGGCGGACATTGCCGCCGCCTTGCGCGGGATCGTGCTGGCCCAAAGGGAATCCGGACTCCACGTTCTGCCCTGGAAATCAACTCCGCAGCCGGCATCAGTCCCCTCTCCGGAGCTTTCCCTGGACGAGCTTGCCGCCGTGGTGGCCCGCTGCACTCTCTGCGCCCTCCACAAAGGGCGGACCCGGACGGTATTCGGGACAGGAGCCAGGGATGCTCGGCTGATGTTTATCGGGGAAGGTCCGGGGCGGGACGAGGACCTCCAGGGAGAAGCCTTTGTCGGGGCGGCCGGGCAACTACTGACGAGGATTATCGGGGCCATAGGACTGCGCCGGGATCAAGTCTATATTGCGAACATCGTCAAGTGCCGCCCCCCCAACAACCGGACCCCACATGCCGAGGAGATTGCCTCTTGCCGACCTTACCTCACGGCCCAGATCGATCTGATCCGTCCCAGGATCATCTGCACGCTGGGAAATGTGGCGGCTCAGGCGATCCTGGAAACCACCGAGAAGATATCTTCCTTACGGGGAAAGTTTCACCGCTGGCGTGATATCCTGGTCATGCCACCTATCACCCCGCCTTCCTGCTGCGGAATCCCGAGAAGAAACGGGATGTCTGGGAAGATATGAAAATGGTTCAAAAAGAGCTTTCCCAACCAGACTCGTAACGCCAATCCGAAATTCCCCGCCGCGGTCATTCGACGCAGGCCCGCGGGTGGCGCCGGGGAAGCCTCCGCAGAGCCGCGCGAAAGTGGGACCCTCGTCAGGGTGACGAAGCGCGGATCGAGAAGGCGACCCGGCGACAGGACCTGCGGGCCAACAGCACGCATCAACCCAGTTTTTTTGGATTAGGGGTAATTCTTTCTGCTAGTGAAAACTAGCGCGCTGGCACTCCGTGCAGGACCCTGCCGGCCGCCTCGATGAAGGGCTGCAGCTCCACCATGAGCTTCTCAAACTTGCTCGGCTTCAAGGACTGGGGCCCATCCGAGAACGCCTCCTCCGGCCGCGGATGCACCTCCACCATGATCCCGTCGGCCCCCGCCGCTATGGCCGCCTTGGCCATGGGAATCACGTACCGCCAGTTCCCCGTGGCGTGGCTCGGATCCACAATGACCGGCAAATGGGTCTCCTCCTTGAGCACCGGAACCGAACTGATGTCCAGAGAATTCCGGGTGGCCGTCTCAAACGTCCGGATCCCCCGCTCGCACAGAATCACGTTGGGGTTCCCCTCCGACAGAATGTACTCGGCCGACATCAAAAACTCCTGGATCGTGGTCATCATGCCGCGCTTCAAAAACACCGGCTTGGAGACCCGCCCCAGACGCTTGAGCAACGAGAAGTTCTGCACGTTGCGGGCCCCCACCTGCAGAATATCCGCATAGGCATTCACCAGGTCCACCTCCTCGGGGTTCATCACCTCGGTGATGATCGGCAACCCGGTCTCCTCCCGCGCTTCCGCCAAAATCCGCAGCCCCTCCTCGGCCATCCCCTGAAACGCGTAGGGAGACGTGCGCGGCTTGAAGGCTCCCCCGCGCAATATGTGAGCCCCATGGGCCTTGACCACGCGGGCCGTCTCCAAAACCTGCTCCCGGCTCTCCACCGAGCAGGGACCGGCCATGACGACGACCTCCGGTCCCCCAATCTTGACCCCTCCCACGGAGATCACGGTCCCTTCCGACTTGAACTGCCGGCCCCCCAGCTTGTAGGGCTTCAGGATGGGAACCACGCTCTCCACGCCGGGCATGGAGATGAGAGCCTGGAGCTGGGCCTTGCCCCGCTCATCCCCCACCGCGCCGATGACCGTCTTTTCCACTCCCCGGATGAGGTGCGTGTTATATCCCATGGCCTTCCCCCGGCCGATCACTTCTTCGACTTGCGCATCCGTCGACTTGCCCTTCATTACGATGATCATCTCCATCTCCCTCGTTAGTTGCCAAATGAAAAACGGGCCATCCTGTCTTCTACCCGGCGGCCCGTTTTACCCATAAAAAAAGCCGCGGGGCTCTTCGTCCACCCGCGGCCTGTATTGAGTTCGCTTAGCTAACTGTTCCTGCTCTCACCACCCAACACAGCGCCCGGGCAGACGGGGGTAAAGTAAAAGCAATAAAAGTACCGCCAAGCCCCTTTCTGCCCGATTCTCTCTGCGACGCTGGGTGTCATGCACATCCTCGAATTGCCCGATCTTGTAGACGAGACGACGACAATGCAGTATATATACTCGACCCCTTCCGGTGGTGTCAAGGCTTTTTTAGGGCTTGCTCACCCCCAGTTCATCATCGAGGAAGTGGGACTTGGCAAAATCCTCGGGGTGCCCCCTTGGGCTCACGAAGCGCTTGCGACGTGAATTGTGTGGGCCGGATTAAGAGTTCCCTTCCTCGCAACCGCTTAGATCGCCTGCGGGGGCTACCCCTCGGACCGGGACGACTGAGGAGGCTGCCCGATCTGCCCTGAGCGGAACTGCCGGGAGCAATGGGGACCCACCGGGAGCGGCCAGGGATGGGAAACCGCGCAGCCTAGACTTGCTTGCAGATAGCTGACCACTTAACGTGGCGGTAGCGGAGGGGTCCCACCCTGGGCGCCCCAGAAGGGTCATTGCGGAAGGCGTGAAGCGAAGGGCAGGAGGAAGCCCCTTTGCTATGGAGCCGCTTTCAGAGATGGGGGTGGGCAAGCTTTTTAAGGGGGTAGCAATGCTTGCTGAGCGGGTAAAAACGTTCACGGAATCGGTGATCCGGGGAATGACCCGGGAGTGTCTGAAATACGGGGGGATCAACCTGGCCCAGGGCTTCCCCGATTTCGACCCCCCGGAAGAAATAAAGGAGGCCGCCGTCCGTGCGATTCGGGACGGCTACAACCAGTACGCCATCACCTGGGGGTCACCCAACCTGCGCCAGGCCATTGCTGAAAAGGTCGGGACCTACAACGGCATCCCGGCAGATCCGGAGAAAAACGTGGTGGTTACCTGCGGGGCCACGGAAGCCATGATCGCCTCTCTACTCGCCACGGTCAACCCCGGGGAGGAGGTGATTGTCTTCGAGCCCTTCTACGAAAACTACGGCCCCGACGCCACCCTGGCTGGCGCAAGCCCGCGCTATGTTTCCCTGCGCGGCCCCCAACTGAGGTTTGACCCGGAGGAGATGGAAAAGGCTTTCACGCCCCGGACTCGGGCTCTCATTCTCAACACCCCTCACAACCCAACGGGGAAAGTTTTCAGCGGCGAGGAACTGGAGATCATCGCCCGGCTTTGCTGCCGGCACAACGTGATTGCGGTCACGGATGAGATCTACGAGCACATCCTCTACGACGGTGCCCGCCACGTGAGCCTGGCCACGCTGGAAGGGATGTCGGAGCGGACCATCACCATCAGCGGCCTCTCCAAAACTTACAGCGTGACGGGCTGGCGTTTGGGGTATACGATTGCCTCCCCGGAAATCACCGACGGGATCCGCAAGGTTCACGACTTCCTGACAGTGGGGGCACCGGCCCCGCTTCAGGAAGCGGCGGCGGTCGCTCTGCGCCTGCCGGACAGTTATTACCAAGGGCTGCAACTGGATTACGCGCGCCGGCGGGATCTTCTGTACGGCGCCCTCTGCGAGGCGGGATTTCAGTGCACGATCCCCAAGGGCGCTTACTATATCCTCACGAACTTCGAGGCCTTCGATGCCGGGGACGATACGGAATTTGCCATGCGGCTGGTGCGGGATGTGGGAGTAGCTGCCGTACCGGGCAGCAGCTTTTACCACCATGCGGATCTGGGGAAAGGCCAGATCCGGTTTACCTTTTGCAAGAGGGAGGAAACCCTGCAAGCTGCCGCCAGGCGGCTTCTCACGCTAACCCGCCTGTGAGTAAACGACTTCTCCCGCCTTCACCGTCATCACGATCACTGCGGCATCTGGAGATTCCACGAAGTCCGGGGTTACCGCCACCAGATCCGCCTGACAGCCCACCGCGATGGACCCGATACTGGTTTCCCGGGAAATTGCGTCTGCACTGCCGCGTGTGTAAGCAAGGACCGCCTGCCACAGTGAGAGGCGCTGGGCCGCAACCGGATGATAGAGGGCTCCTTGAATCCCCAACAGAGGTCCGGGAGGCATAGAATCTGAACCAAAACAGAGGGGGATGCCGGCGTCCCAGACTTGGCGGAACGGGTTGGCCTGCCGACCTCGCTTCCCGAGCTTCTGTTCGTAAAGCCCCCCAGGGGCCTGCCAGTTCGCCACAAAATTCGGCTGCATGGACAGAGAAAACCCGCCGCGCTTCACCCCCTCCAGGTGGTCATTCCTGAGAAGTTCCGCGTGCTCGATCCGATTCCAACCGTGAGGTCTTTCCCGCAGCCCACCCGCTTTGCGGGTACCCGGGGCCACGGCCAGGATCTGGCTGATGGCGCGGTCTCCGATGGCGTGGATGGCAAAGGGGACACCCAGGCGCACCATGTTCTCCAGGCATTCTCCCATCTCCCGATCGGAAAACAGCAAGCTGCCGCGGTTTTCAGGCTCACCCCTGTAAGGTTTCTCGAGGGCCGCCGTCCCGGCCCCGATGGAGCCATCGGCAAAGATCTTGACCCCCACCACCTCCACCCTTCCTTTCTTGGCCTGGAAATACCGGCGGATTTCCCCAAAACGATCGGACATGGCCAGGGGAAGATAGCAGAAGATGTCCAGCGGCAGACTCCCGGCGCGGTCCAGGAGTTCCAGCGTTTCCTCTCCATCGATCATCTCGTGAACCGAGGTGATTCCCAGTGCGGAGATCTGTGTCAGGACTTCCCAGAAGTCCTGCTTCAAGAATGCGAGATCCCGGGGGATGAGGTCTTCCGTTTTCCACAGGGCCTGCTCGCGGATCAAGCCATTTTGGGGGGACTCCTTGGCGGTGATCTCCGCAGGCAGAAGGGAGAGAGCGCGGGAATTGATGACCCCGGCATGTCCGCAGACCCGCCGCAAGAGCAC
>JACPSX010000242.1 GCA_016193065.1 Candidatus Tectimicrobiota bacterium
CACGTCGGCTGCGAGCACGGAGTCTGCGGCTGCTGCACCGTTCTCATCGACAACCACCCAACTCTTGCCTGCCTCACCCTGGCTCACAGTGCCGCTGGACACATGATCACCACCATCGAAGGAGTTGCCCAAGGAGGTGTCCTTCATCCTTTGCAGGAAGCTTTTTTGGAAGTGGGAGCGGTTCAGTGCGGCTATTGCACTCCGGGGATGATTCTGACGGCCAAGGCCCTCCTGGACGAAGAGCCCGAGCCCAGCGAAGAACAGATCCGCCAGGCCCTGGCGGGCAACCTCTGCCGCTGCACGGGCTACCAGGCCATCATCGACGCCGTGAAGCTTGCCTCAAAGCGGTTGCTGGCCGGTCAGGATACTGGCCTGGAGACTTCCCCTCCTCCCAGGTGGCACGATCTCAGTTCGAGACCCCCTGAGAGATAAGCTCGCGATATGCTAAGATATGAAAATGAAACGAAGCCCTGAAAACGAGGTAGGGGTGTTCGATGACCCGCAGTGAACGTCTTGTTGCCATTGCCGAAAGACTTCGCCGCGATTACCACGCAGAACGTGTAATCCTCTACGGCTCTGTCGCCCGGGGTGACGAGACCGAAGAGAGCGATATAGACTTGCTGATTATCGCCTCGACGAGGGAACACTTCTACGAGCGGATGGCCACGGTCAGAAAAATCATGCGGCCCCTTCGTGCGGGACTCGTTCTCTCTCCCATCGTTCTGACCCCTCAGGAGATTCAGGCCAGCGTTGAGCACGGAGACCAGTTTATCGAGGAGATCCTGAACGAAGGGATTGATCTGTGACCACACCAATGGAGTCATCATACCCGGCTGACTGGAAGCGGTTAGCTCACAAGGATTGGCGGCGGATCAGGCTTCACCTTCGAGAAAATGATCCTGAGGGAGCAGCATTGTTCCTCCAGCAAAGCCTCGAGAAATTCCTCAAAGCCTATCTTCTGGAGCGGGGCTGGAAACTTAAGAAGACGCACGAACTTGACGCTCTACTGGAAGAAGCCTGTGTCCACGATCCCGGCCTTGTGTCCTTCCAGGACCTGTGCGAGCGAGTCTCGGGTTATTACCTTGCAGAGCGTTATCCAATCGGATCGCAGGCTCCTCTGCCGATTTCCGCAGTAGAACGGGATGTGGACCAAGCGCGCCATCTCATAGACCATCTGTTCCCCGAAGAAACACTCGAATAACTCCCTCTTCAGGTGAAGGCAGGAGCTTTCTGGAAGCTCCTGCCCTGAAGAGGCTTACTTACCGTGCAAGATACCTCACTCTCTCCGGGAACCTCTGCCGCTGCACGGGCTACCAGGCCATCATCGACACCGTGAAGCTCGCCTCCAAGCGCCTGCTTGCCAGCAAAGAGAGCACCTGAGAAGTTTTCTCATGCGCAAAAAACCTACGAAGAGGAGACAATTGCAGATCACATAGCAATTCCGAGGAGATTTTCTTAAATCCTCAATCCTATCTCTCAACTCGCCGATCTTGTTTTCCAGTCCAAGCCCGTAAAACCCCGACACTTCTGCCAAGAGATCCGTCATCATCCAAAGTCCGTACTCGATGGCCACATAAGCCCGTAGCATTGCAATTTCGGTTTGACTACTGGTTAAAGTCCCATCGGAAAGAGGCATGTGTTCTTGGAGGTCACCAACATGGGCCGTCTCGCAAGCTTGCCTGTAAATCCCCTGGTAAACCGATCTGAGTCCACTATCGCGAGCCTTTTTCTCCAGCTTAAGTTTCTTATAGTTTTTCCACTCGTCATCCAAGCCAAGGGTAATCGCTTTGAAATCGTTATCCCATGAGGAAATGTATTGTGCTTAATTCGCAAAGTTGCCGACATTTTGAAGAAATGTGATTTTCTGACGAATCCCTTCTGCAATAACAAGCTTAGCTCTCGTATCATCTGTTTTCTGCACAACCCAGTGAAGATAAATGAAACACTCAACTAATGTCTTTAAATGGTGAAAGGCCTCTGGGCGATTTTTTTGCACGTCTTCAACTAAGCATTCAAACGTGTCGGACATTTTCAGGCCAAAGCCAATGAGCACGCGATTCCGCCAACTCAATTGCTGACCTTGTACCTGAAGAAGGATTTTGTCTTTAGTATCCTTGACAAAGGAGCGCAATTCTTCGGCAAGCTCCATATATCCCTGTAGCTTCTCATCTGCCGACATCTTCTTCTCCTTTTTGCCGAATGCCTCCCATTCTCATCTCCTCTGCCCAGGTCTCCAGATATTGGATGGAAGTTCCTACATCAGCGGGATGCAAGACAAAGGGCATTACAGATATAACTGGATCAATTGACAATGGCTCCAGGCTCCAGAAACGTTCCCCAAAAGGGCCGAGCTCTTTGCTTTTGATTCCAGCCGGGGTAAACCCCAGGATGGAGAGTTGCGGTCCCTGCGTGCCCGGCCTCGGATAGCAACCCGCCGGGCGGGGGTGGTTTACCAAAGTCAGTCGGCCCTCTTCGAAGTCCCAAGAAGGGGCCGGCTCCTCAAAAGGCGAGTTAATGACGGGATTATCCACTACGAGGGACATCAGAGACTGCCGGCTATGGCTTCCGATGGGGCCTTTCTGCCACGCCTGGTCCGGTCAAAATCTGCATCAAAACTGACTATAGTCAGGTCAAATTTTTCCGCAGCAACAAGCTGATAGGCATCGTCGAAGTCCAATTGGAATTGGCGCCCAGCCGTAATCACTTCCTTGAGGTCACCAGTTTCCAGATGGATTTTCCTGACTCCGGAATCTTCAAGAACATCTGTGAGGAAGTCTCGAAACACCCCATCTTTTCTTAACCGAATGAGAATGACACCAATAGAGTAAAGAGCAAAATCGGTTATCGAGAGAAGACTTGCTTCGGTTTCTGTGAAGAATCTGCGAGCCTCGGCTGCCTTTTCCTGTTCCAGGAGGAGTTCTAACCAAACGTTAGTGTCAATCAGAAACATCAATCACCCCACCATTCCAACGCCTTCCTTTGAAGTTCCAAAGAGGTAAACTGATCCCGAAACTCCCTTAGCCCTCCTGCCCAACTCAGGCGCAACTTTTTTTGCTTCGGCCGAGCTCTTCTCTCCAGTAAGGCCCGAGCAAAATCCTGAACTTCTTTCCGCAGCTCCGGCGGCAACTGTTTCATAATCTCTTCAATCGTGGACATGAGTTTACCTCTCTTGGCTTTCGCCTTTGACCTTCCTCGCGCATCGTGCAGAAGGGAGTCACGCTTGGCCATACACGACCTCAGCTTTGGCCAGAACCTCATCGCGGAAATATTTGCTCAAAGACCTAGGAGTGTTGATATCCACCTTCTTACAGCCGCCCAGAACCGCCAACAACTCTTGCTCCAAATCGTACAGCTTGAACAAGCCCACCCGGGCCCCTGGCTCAAACTCCACCAGCACGTCCACGTCGCTTTCCGGGCCGAAGTCTTCTCTGAGGACGGACCCGAACAGAGCCAGCTTTCGGATGCAATGACGCCGGCAGAAATCGGCGATCCTGTCTTTTCGTATCTCGATGCTTGTCTTCATTCTGCAACTCGGAGTCTGAGGCTCTCTCCAACCTCGGACAAAGTACCCTGGTGAACGCCCTCACCGAGAACTTCCACTTATTGTTAAGTTTAGCACACATCCGGATCCGTTTATAGCCCGCCAACCACCCCTACATCTTCATCCCCAGTCAGGCGCTCAGGCGTCAGGTCAGCTACCAGAAACTCTCATTCCGTAGCGCCGAGCAGGCGTACGAAGTGGCCGCTCCCTCTCAACGCACTCTTCTGCGGGTCCTGCGGGATGACCCGGTAAATCGGGTCCGATTTAGGCCCTCCTGGACGAAGAGCCCGAGCCCAGCGAAGAGCAGATCCGCCAGGCCCTGGCGGGCAACCTCTGCCGCTGCACGGGCTACCAGGCCATCATCGATGCCGCCCAACTCGCCTCCAAGCGGTTGCTTCCTAGCCCCAAGACCACCCCGCCCGCTCTGTAAGTCTGAGTGCCTGCAACGTCAGGTACGCACTTTGGTCAGCGAGGAAATTAGGTTGCACAGCGGCTGCGCTGAAGGCCGACCATTAGCGAAGGTCAACATTGTGGTAAAATGAATGCCGGGAGGTGACTTCTATGCGGCTTGAGCTAACCGCGGTCTTCAGGAAAGTGCCCGAGGGCTATATCGGCTTCGTCGAAGAGCTTCCAGGCGCAAACACTCAAGGAGCTACGCTGGAGGAGGCGCGGGCGAATCTCCGGGAAGCCGTCGAGCTTGTACTGGAAGCCAACCGCGCTCTGGTGGAAGAGGCGCTGGGTCAGGAGGACGTAATTCGGGAGCCTCTTCGGATTTCTGCCGGGTGAAGCGGCGGGAACTTATCCGGCATCTGGAAGCCCACGCCTGCGAGTTTCTCCGGGAAGGCAGCAATCACACCGTTTACGTCAACCGCAAGGCTCGCAAAGTTTCCACTGTCCCACGGCACCGTGAAATCAACGACTTTCTCGTACGGAAGATCTGTCGGGATCTGGAAATCCCAGAGCCCTGATGACAATGACGCGCTTCGCGCCCCAGCATATCCGTTTGATCGTTATAACGGATGGAAACTGAAACCCGGAGCCGCACATCGGAGCTTCAGGCAGCCACGTGGCTCATTTCAGAAGCCACCTCGGTCGCAACCTCCAAAATCACCATGGATGTTTCTTCTTGAGTTGCGCAAACCGTTTTAGTGCCTTGCGCATGGACCAAAGGACGGGAGACGGTTCCACTTTGCGCATGGCGATTTTCTGGCCCAGAAGCCATCGCTTGACTTCTGTTTCAGCCCATTTTGTCGCCATTGTTTTCCTGCCGAGGACTCCCGTTTAAGCCCTGACCGTCTCCTTCTGAATGAGCGCCATCTGTTTGAACTCTTCGAAGGTGATCACGTCGGCGTATTTGGAGTTCAGGTCGAACAGGTTGGCGGTGTGGGCATAGTTCGAGCGGTCGAAGCACCCTTCCTCCACCAGGAAGACCTTGAAGCCGTGAGCGAACGCATCCACCGCAGAGGCCCGCACGCACCCGGAAGTGGAGACGCCCACCACGACCACCGAGTCCACGCCGTGGCGCACGAGGTGGGTGACCAGGGGAGTCCCGAAAAAGGCGCTGGCCTTGCACTTCTCCAGCACCCACTCTTCAGGCAGTGGCTTGATCTCTTCGGGAATCTCATTTCCCCTGGGGTCCATGAGCCGGGCTGATTTGGTCGCTCCGCCGCTGGCGCGCTGTTCGTTCAGGTCAAGCCGGGTAAAGATAACGGGCCAGCCCTGCTCGCGAAAGATCGTGAGGAGGGAATGGATGGTCTCCAGGGCTACCCATCCCGCCGGACCGCAGGCGGTGTGAAATTCGTCCACCGCATCCTTCACCGAGCGATGCTGGCGCGAGCCGATGAAGGCCAGCGTGCAGTCGATGACCAGCAAGGCCAGCTTCTTTCCAAAGCTCTGGCGCTGGCCAAAACCCGCCTTCTCATAAACCTCTCGTTCTTCCCGGGGGACCTGCTCCAACCACCTGGCCATCTCTCTACCCTCCATTGCAGGCGCCACATTCTCCTTAGTGTCCGGAGACAATTTGGGTGCCTGCGGACTGACCGTCGAGGAAACGAAAATTGATCTGATTCTCCTGTTGAACTGCCAGGAGCATACCCCGGGATCTTCCGGCAAGTCAAGGGTCTCTTGGCTCTCCGTTCCCCCGGAAAGGAGCCATGCAGCAAGGCTGGTAGTGTATGTTGACCAAAGGCTTAGGTTTTCCTACAATAACTCTTGGTTCCGGAATCTGCGCTTTCCCCATCGGAGAGCCGAGCAAGGAGAGGCATTCATCATGACCCAAGCAAGAATTCTAAGGGTGGACGTGGCCATAGCCGGCGCCGGGGGCGCGGGCATTGCCGCGGCCATAGAGGCGCAAGGCCAGGGAGCTGACGTTCTCGTCCTGGACTGCGCGGATTCCTTTGGCGGGGCCGCCGTGATGTCCGGCGGCGGCTGCTTCATCGTCGACACACCTCTTCAGGCCCGGCACGGGATCAAAGATTCCGTGGAGATGGCTTACGAGGACTGGCTGGCCTGGGGAGGAGAGACCGTGGACAAGGAGTGGGCCCGCTACTACATTGAGCGCAGCCGTCCCGACCTCTACGATTGGGTCGAGGGGTTTGGAATCCATTGGACGGATCTCAAATTCCAGGAGGGAAACCGGGCGATGCGCTGGCACCGTCCGGCCGGCGGCGGAAAAGAGCTCACGACCGGGCTGTACGAGACGGCTCTTCGCCTGGGGGTCGACCGCTGGCTGTGGCGCACTTCCCCCGAGGAGATTTTGCTGGACAAGGGTCGCGTGGTCGGCGTGCGGTCCCGCAACCTGGACACCGGTGAAGAGATGGAGATTCACTGCCGGAACCTCGTCATGGCCACCGGCGGCTTCAATTCCAACCACGAGATGGTCGCCCGGTACAATCCGCAGCTCCGGAACTGCCAGTTCCTGGTCTGCTCGGGGCCCTACTCGACCGGCAAGGGCCACAAGCTCGTGGAGCAGGTGGGCGGCATGCTCACCCACATGGATCAGATGTGGATCTACGTCTTTGCCACCCCGGACTACCGGGACCCCGAGGGGAAGTGGGGGCTGGTGATCCGCGACATTCCGGGCAACGCCTGGGTGAACGCACAGGGGAAGCGCTTCCACAACGAGGCGCTCTCGGGCGGCGCCTCGGGAACACCGGCCGTTATGCGCCAGGATCCGCCCTTTGCCTGGGCGATCATCGACGGACCCATGACCGCCAACATGGAGATCTCTCACCCCGATTATCGCCGGGGAGCCACCGCGGTTCCGGAAAAAGTGGCGCAGTTTCTACAGGAATCCCCCTTCATCTACATGGCCCAAAGCCTGGAGGAGCTCGCGCGCGCCATCGCTGTGCCCCCCGAGGTGTTCTGCGACACGATCGAACGGTACAACAGCGCCGTGCGCGCGGGTCTAAGCCACGACCCCGAACAGGGCAAGCCCCTGGCCAAGATGACTCCCATTGCCACGCCGCCTTTCGTGGCCATCAAGTTCATGCCCCTGGCGCGCAAGAATTTCGGCGGCGTGAAGACCTCGCTGCGCTGCGAGGTCCTGCGCCGCGACGGGAGCATCATTCCGGGCCTTTATGCGGCCGGCGAGCTGGCGGGGATGGCGGGCGGGCACATCAACGGGAAAAACGGCCTCGAGGGAACCATGCTGGGCCCCTCCATCTTCAGCGGGCGGGTGGCCGGAGTCTGGGCCGTGAAGGGACAGTAGCGCGCCCAGGCAAGGCTTGATAGTTTCGGAGAAAGCGATCACGAATCGAACCAACTCCGGCGGGAAATCACATTTTGCAACGGAGGGGTCGTTGGAAAATAATACAAAGGAGAGAGCATGAACCGAATCACCCCCTTCAAGAAATTTCGGTACCCGAGGCGCGCAACCAGCCGCGTTTTCATCGGGCTCTGGGTGGCCCTGTGCATGGCAGTCAGCAGTATGATGGTCCCCCTTGCCGCCAGTGCAAATCCCTACCTGGCCAAACCGGGAGAAGCGGCGGTTTCTCTGCGCGTCGCCACTTGCGCCACCAGCGGAGGCTTCGTTCACTTGTACACCGCTCTGGAGAACGGTCTGTTTGACAAATACGGGATCAAGCCAAGCCACATTTTCATCCGGGGCAGCAGCATTTCGCTGGCCTCCCTGTCCTCCGATGAGATCCAGTTTCTCTATTGCGCGGCCGATGCAACGATCCCCGGCCTGGCCACAGGGATCGACGGGAAACTGATCGGAGCTCCGCTCGTGGGGCTCCCCTACGTGCTCCTGGTCCGCAAGGACATCATGAAGATGTCCGACCTGAAGGGCAAGAGCTTGGGGGTGACGCGCCCGGGCGATTTAAGCTTCCGGCTGTCCAGAGCAATGATCAAAAAGTTCAATTTGACGGAAGAAGAGGTGAAGTTGCGCTCCATCGGCGGCAGCCAGTCCGAGCGCTACCAGGCCCTGGTCCAGGACATCATTCAGGGGATCGTCATCACTCCCCCTCTCGACGTGCGCGGCAAGAGGGCCGGCTTCAACGTGGTCTACAACCTGAACGAAATGGACCTTCCCTTCATCTACAGCTCCGTCCACACGAATTCGAAGACCTTGAAGGAGAAGCCGGGAGTGGTGCAACGCTTCGTAGCGGCAATGGCCGAAGCGATCCACTTCGTGGAGAAGAACCCGGAAAAGGCCAAGGCGGCTCTGAGCAAGACCCTCAGGATCCAGGATTCCGAGACCCTGCAATCCGCCTATGATGCCTACGCAAAGCAGGTCATCAACCGGCGAATGGTTGTCCCGGCCAATGCCGTCGCGGAGACAGTGGAAATCGCCCGCGAAGCCGGGGCGGACATCAAGAGGAAACCGGCGGACCTCTTCGACAACACCTTTGTCGAGAACCTGGACAAGAGCGGCTTCCTGAAGGAGATCTGGGGCGGCGCTGTTCCTGGGAAGAAATAAATGTAAAACTGGGCGGCTGAACCCTCAAGGAAAGTCTTCTCCGGGAGGGGACATCTGTCCCCTGCCAAAACAATCCTACCCGCATCCGCCCATTCGGCAGAGATGTGGCGCAATTTGAAAAAGTGCTTGACAACCTCCGTGAGGGGGGCGATAGTCTCTCCCATCCTTCAACAGCATAAGAGCCCCGCAACGATGGCACGAGGAGGGTCTTTCTGACCTGAAAAATGCCATGGAGTCAGGAATTCAAGCCTACTGGAGAGGAGAGACTTCGATGCAAAAGGCAAAGAGGCAGTCCTTAGGATCCTGTTCTGTTGTCCTGGTTTGCCTGCTTGTCCTGGCCTTTGCCGGCCCTGCCCTGTCTGCGCAGAGCCCGATCAAAGTGGGGCTTCTGCTCCCCTACACGAGCGTCTTCGCCGTGCAGGGGACCGACACCACAAAGGGGTTCGAGCTTTACCTGGACCAGGCGGGCTGGAAAGCCGGCGGGCGCGAGATTCAGTTAACCAAGGAAGACACGGAGGTGAAGCCCGACGTGGGGCTTGCCAAGCTCCGCAAGATGATCGAGCGGGACCAGGTGAAACTCGTCGTGGGGCCGGTGAGCAGCGCCGTGGCCTTGGCCATTCACGACTACGTCAACCGGGAAAAGGTTCCCCTCATCATCCCGGTGGCCTTTACCCGCCTACTCACAGCCCCTGACAAGGCAGGACCTTCCGTGTTTCGCCTCATCGAGACCACGGATCAGTCCAACTACCCCATGGGGGAATGGGTATTCAAGAATACCCCGTATCGCCGGGTGATCATCATGGCCTCCGATTTCGTGGCCGGGCGAGACTCCGTGTCCGCATTCATGGCCGGATTCAAGAATGCCGGAGGGACCATTGTGCGGGAGATCTACCCTCCTCTCAACATCCAGGACTTTGGCCCTTACCTGTCCCGGCTGGTCTCCGAAAACGCGGATGCGGTCTACGCCTGGTTTGCAGGATCCGATGCAATCCGCTTCCTGAAGCAGTACGCGGAGTACGGGCTCAAGGGGAAAACCCCCCTTCTGGGTTACAACACGCTAACGGATGATACGATTCTCCCCGCCATCGGGGATGCAGCAATCGGGGTCATTTCTGTAGGACACTACAGCGCCAGCCTGGAAAGCGAGGAAAACACGGCTTTCGTGAGGGCCTACCGGGCCAAGTACGGATCCGCCCCAACCCGCTACAGCGAGGAGGGCTACACCAGTGCCCAGCTCGCAGTGGCCGCCATCGAGGATCTCAAGGGGGGCATCGACAACAAGGATCAGTTCCTGGAGGCGATCCGGCGGGTGGCGCCAAAAATCAAGGCAGTTCGCGGCCCGATCCGCTTTGACCGCTACCAACAGGTGATCACGAACATCTACGTCATGAAGACCGACAAGGTCGGGGGGCAACTGGTAAACAGCATCATTGCCCGCATCCCCGAAGTTTCTCAGGAAGCGACCTGGGGGTGGTGGCAAAAGAAGTAGCTGATCTCCCCAGATTCGCTCTTCAATAGCTCTGTGACCGGAGTGCCCTGTACTTCTTCTCCAGCTTCTTGCGCTCCGTCTTGCCGAAGACGTTCTTGGGGATCTCGTCGACGATCTCGATGATCCGCGGCCGCTTGTAGCCTGCCAGGCTGCCGCTTTCCCGGCAGTATCGATCAATTTCTTCCCGGGTGATACCCGGGCTCTTGGGGCACACGCAGGCCATGACCACTTCGCCCCAGGTTGGATCAGGTACTCCGAAAACCGCCGCATCAGCCACCCCGGGGTGTCTCAGCAAAAACGCTTCGACCTCCTGAGGATAGACGTTTTCCGCTCCGGTGATAATCACGTTGTCGATGCGGTCGACAATGTACATGTAGCCGTCCTCGTCCACCTCCACGATGTCCCGGGTATATAGCCAGCCATCCTGGATCGGCGCCGCCTCCTGCGGGTTCCTGTAATACTCCGCGATGTTCTGGGGCCCTCTCACGATCAACTGCCCGATCCCCGGGGGAGAGATCGCCTCGGCGGGGCTGACGGGACGATCGGGATCCACCCGGATTACGCGGACCTCCCAGAAATAGGTGGCCTTGCCGATGCTGTCCCGCTTCTCGTAGGGATCCAGAGCGCTATGATAGGCGGTGGTATTGGCGCAATTTTCCGTCATCCCGTAGGTGTTGAGGACCTCGCATCCCAGCCGGGTCCGCACCCGGTCCACGAGGCTTTTCGGGTAGCGGCTGCCCGCGGTCCGGATAAGCCGCAAGGAAGAGAGAGTATAGGATTCCAGCTCCGGAACCGAAAGGAGACCTTCAATTTGAGTCGGAACCGCCATGAGCTCGGTGACTTGGTGCTCGACGCACAGACGCAGGGCCGTGGGCGGATCGTACTTTCCCGAGAACACAAAACTGCCGCCGACCAGGAGATAGGCGAGCCAGAAGTTCAGTGCTCCGCCGTGGATCAGCGGGGCCAGGGTGAGCCCTCGGTGGCTGCGGTCAAGCCCCATTTCCAGGCTATACTGGATGGCGGAGAGGATCTGGGTCGATTGCGTGTAGGCAGCCCCTTTCGGGCGGCCCAGGGTGCCGGAAGTATAGATGACTGAAGAGAAGTCATCCGGGAAAAGATCGCAGAGCGGTGGCTCCTCACTGGAAAAGCGGCGCACCTCCGCGGAAAAGTTTCGGACGCCCGGGGGCGGCTCTCGCTCCCCGATGCGCACGAAGAGCCCGCCGAGCCCGCTCGCCCGGACAGGCGAGATCGTGGACTCAAATTCCTCCCCGTAGAGGACCGCTTTGGCCCCGCACAGGGAGGCCATGTACTTGATGTCCTCACTCACCAGGCGGAAATTCCACAAATTCACCGCGACCCCCAGCTTGGCCAGAGCCAGGAAGGCCACGGCAAACTCCGCCGTGTTGTTGATCATGAGCCCGGCGTTATCTCTCTGGCGCAACCCCTCCGAGGCCAGAAACCGGGCCGCCTGATTTACCCGGTCGTTCAGTTCCCGGTAGGTCAAGGCTTTGCCCGCGTCCAAAGCAGAAATGGAGTCCGGGTGCAGGCGGGCGTGCTTCTCCACGATGCGACCCACGATACCGAGCATGACAGTTCCTCCCGGAGCAGTTCGCCTAGACGACGAGCAGTTCGTTGCAGTACTTGCTCAAGCGACGGGCACCGGTGGCGGTGATCACCACGGTGTCGCCCAGGGGAATCCCGATCTTGCGGTCGGGCGTTGAGATCATGGGCTCGTAGGCGAGAACCATCCCCTCCTGGAAAACCATGTCCCGGGGGGACGCTTCAATGGGATTGGTTTTCCCCCAGAAGTTCGCATTGGGGAATTCCAGTCCGGAAAGGCCCATGCCGTGGAATGGACAGTGCAGATAGCTGTAGCCCGCCTCCTCCAGGGGCTTGGTCAGGGCGTCCTCCTGCTCGCCGATGGTGACGCCCGGTTTCAGCTTGGCGAAAGCTTCATCGCGGGTGCGGCGCAGCAGGTTGAACATCTCTTCGTATTCCTTGATGGGTTTGCCGATGCTCACGGGCTGGTGGGGGTGAGCCACGTACCCCCCGTAGCGAGGGGTGATTTCGCTGATGATCAGATCCCCCTTTTCCAGGGGCCGATCGGGTGGGGTGGAGAGCTGCACATGAGTCGGGGCGGGTCCTGAAGTCCAGTACACGATGATGTAGCGCTCCGAGCCTTCTTCCATCATGCGCTCGTGGATCCGGGCATAGACCTTGATCTCGCTGGCCCCGGGGCGAGCGGTCTCCAGCATCGCTTCAATTCCCGCGTCGGCGATTTCCGAGGCTTTCTCGACGCAGCGGATCTCTTCGGGGCTCTTGCAGAGGCGCGCCGTTTCCAGAATGAAGGTCACATCGTCGACGAAGTTCGCCTGCGGGAGTTCCCGGCGCATGACCTGGTAGGTCTTCCAGGGAAAAACCCCGTCGGGCTCCCAATTCTGGGAAGTGCCGACCAGGCCGATCGCTCCTTGTTGCAGGCCCAGATCTTTCAGACAGCGGGCAACCGATTCTCCCCAACGGGGGCCGAGCTGCCGGATGCTGCTGACCCAAGGTTCGGCAAGAGCCCAGGTGCTGCGAACCGGCTTTCTCTTTCCCGCCTTTTCCAGAATGGTGCGGGTTAGAGGAGAAGTCTCCGGGTTGAGGCGAGCCTCCATGGGAGCCGTCCACCAGGTCAGCAGGACCGGCTCCTCCCGCAGTGGAAACACGGCAAAGCCAATGTCTCCAATTCCCGTCAGGTAGCGCACGTTGGCAAAGTTTCCGCCCCAGTTGCTCTGGTCGCCGGCAATGACGAGGCAGTCCAGCCCGAGCTTGGACATTTCCCTTCGGATTAAATTCCAGCGACGGTCACGCTCAGCCCTGCTCAGCAGAGGAAAATTGGTCCCCATGGTGCCCTCCTCGTGATGAACACGAATCCACGGAATTGAGTGGCATGAATACCGAGCCCCTATACCTGTTAGGTCAAGAGGTGCTCGATCTGCTCCTAATTGTATATGGACGATAATGCGCATTTTATCCGATGCCCCCGATCTTCGCAACCGGTTCTGGAAGCCGCCAGAGCAGAAAGAAAGCTCTTGACAACCAGGCGGAGGAGGAGCGATACATGGCACACACCCCGTGCACCGCTGCAGAAATTCCATGCTGGCATGAACCGGGTGAAACAATCCCAAACGCCCTCCTCACCCCATCCCTCTCCCCCAAGGGAGGGAAGGGGACAGCGGGGGGACTTTCTCAGCAGAATGCAGGGGAAAGGCCATCTCAATGCCGGCCACTATTGATGTGGATATCGGTGGGACATTTACCGACTGCTATCTGACCCTGGACGGCCGCACGGTTTCCCGCAAGACGGAGACCACGACCTATGACCTTTCCGTGGGCTTCCTGCGGGTCATCGCGGAGAGCGCCCGGGAAGTCGGCCTCTCACTGGAAGAGTTCCTGCGCTGCACGGAGAGGATCCGCTACTCGACCACAGTGGCCATGAACAAGCTGCTCGAGCGCCGGGGCCCCCGCCTTGGTCTTCTTACCACCGAGGGGTTCGAGGATTTCATTATCATCGGCCGGGGCTCCCAGTGGGCCGACGGGCTCACCATCGAGGAGCAGCGCCAGGTAGCCCGGGCCGAAAAGCCGCATCCCTTGATCCCCCGTGAGATGACTGTGGGGATCCAGGAACGGGTCGATTCCAAGGGACAAGTCGTCCGGTCTCTGAACGAAGAGGACGTGCGCCGGAAGATTCACGCCCTGGTCGATCAGGGAGCGCGCGGCTTCGTGGTCTGCCTTCTCTGGTCCTTCCTGAACCCGGCCCACGAGCTCCGCATCCAGGAGATCTTTCGCGAAGAGTACCCCGACTGCACTCTGGGATCCATCCCGATGCTCCTCTCCCATCAGGTCCTCCCCAAGCATCTGGAGTATCAGAGGGCCATGACGACGATCCTGAACGCCTACCTGCACCAGGCCATCGCGGAGGAGATCGGGACGATCAGCGATGAGCTGCGCCAGCGCGGGTACCGCCGGCCCCTGTTCCTGGTGCACAACACGGGGGGCATGGCCGAGTCCTTCCGC
>JACPSX010000225.1 GCA_016193065.1 Candidatus Tectimicrobiota bacterium
GTCCCGGACTGCGCCACCACCTCCACGAGCGCCTTGTTGGTTCGCTCATTGGCAGCGAGCGTGGCTTTCACCAGGCTAGCCAGGGCTAGATTGTCGATGATCTGCTGGGCTTCCAGAGTTTTCTGAAATTCAGGACAGGAGACCATTTCCGAAATGGTCTCGGCCGCCGAGGAAATCGAGAGCCGGCCCAGGTTGATCACCAAGTCGTAGAGGCTAGGATCATTCCAATCGATGTCGAAGAGGTAGCGCAGACGCTGGGTCTTTTCCGCATCCTTCGCTTGAACCCGCTTGGCAGCCTCCTCGGGGGTCAGGCCCTGCTGGGCCACCAACCAGTCGACCCTGCGAGCTATCGGGACAATGACCCGGACCTTGAGAACATGGGGAATCCCGCGCAGCAACTGCTGGCCGCCCGATCCGTGATAGACCATGTTGTCACGGCGTGCCAGCTCGCACATCGCCGCTTGGATGAAGATGAGGTAATTTCTGCGGCTCCGGGTGAGCCGTTCCCAGATTCCGGGCGTCTCTTCCAGCACCTGGGTCAGTTTGCTCTCGGAAATGCGAAAGCGTTTGGTCGCCTCCTCGATGACCTCGGGCTCAATACAGCGGTAACCAAGCCTTTCAGCTACTTGTCGAGCAACCGTTTCCCCCTCCGGGTCACTCCCCTTCGAAATGGTGATGATTGCCATAGCCACCTCCCCCGGGATTCCCGGTTGAAAATCCGCTCTCCTTTCGGTTATATACCTCAAAGAGGAAGCTCCAACAATGAAATTGTCTCATGATCCCCAGTGCTTTCGCTGCTGGCCTCAAACGTTCAGGACACGCCCGTGAGGATTCAGGTCCCGGCAGGACCCCAGCTCGCAACCCTCTGGATTCCAAGTGTGCTATTCCTCCTGCTCGCTGCCCGGCCTGTCGTTCTGGGCGCTGAGACGGGCTGGCGTCTTCTCGGAGAAGGGCTGGAAATACAGGTCGTCAAGCCCAAAGGGGAGAGGAGGCAATCCGCCTTTGCTGGTGACCCTCTTGCGTGTTTGGCCGCGTTATTACGATCTCAAGGTCATCCACGCTACGGACTTCGGCCAGCAGGCCAGCACGGTTCGGCCTTTGGCCGAAGCCAGTGGAGCCCTCGGGGCAATCAACGCGGGATTCTTTTACCCGGATCTCCGTCCGATGGGTCTAGTCATTGCCAGGGGAAAGCCCCGCTCCCCCCTAAAAAAGCGCTCTCACCCCCTGTTCGAGGGAGTTTTTCTCATGAAGGACGGAAAACCGTACATTGGCCGTCCGGATGATGTCGACCTGAAAGGGACCCAAGAGGCTCTCCAGTCGGGTCCCTTGCTCGTGATGGGCGGTCAACTGGCCCCCGGCATCGATTCCACCAGTCAGGCCCGTCACGCCCGATCTGCAATTGGAATCGACCGGAACCGCAACATCCTCCTGGTCGCTTCCAGTGGAGGAGGGGATGGCTTTACGTTAGCCGAACTGGCCCGTTTCCTCCTGCCTGCAGGCCACGATTCTTGGGGATGCGAAGAGGCTTTGAACCTGGACGGAGGCAGCTCGACCCAGCTCTATCTGCAAGGCAAGGGAGGGACCATTGACGTACGGGGCCTATCACAGATCCCCGTAGCTTTGGGAATATTCCGCAGGCCCGATCCGGAGATTTCCAGGTGAGCGCCAACCCAGATCGAATGGCTTCAGATCTCGCCGCCATGACTTCCATCCCCCGCGAGCGTATCCTTCAGCTTCTTTACCTCTGGAGTGAAGGTTACGGGAACCCCTTCATTGCTCGCTACCGCAAGGAGTGGACCGGGGGTCTGGGAGAGAGAGAACTCGATGAGCTTCAGGAACTTTCCGTAGAACAGCTCGACGAAGAGAAGCGAAAAGAGGAATTCCTCATCTGGGCTCGCAAAGAAGGGATAGAAACCCCCGCCCTATCAGAATTCTTGCAGCGCGCCAGTGTCTGGGAGATCCGGGCTCTGGCCCCCCTTCTGAGACCCGCGTTCACAAGTGCTGCACAGAACCCCGGATCCGGCCAACCCATCGGGTCCCTTCCGGAAACCCGGCAACCGCAGTCTACCCCGGGAAAGAATTCTCAATTGCCTCACCCGCCGGGCACAGATTCGTGGGAACAGCGCGCCTTTTCCGTGGTTCGGGACCTGGATCTATTCCGGGCTCTCATGGACACCGCCTGCAGAGAGGGGGAATTCCTGCTCTCCAAAGTCGAAGGAGCCTCCCCCCTGCCGGCACGCTTCTCGCCCTGGGTGGGGCGCTCTGTCCCCATCGACCAAGTCCCAGCCGAAGCCATGCTCCTTGGTTCCCTGGCCGAGGAGCAGAACCTGGGATACTGCACTCTAAATCTCCCTTTAGCCCAACTGGCCATCCAGATTGAAGAGGCCAATCCAGACCTTCTCCAGTTCGGAGCCGGCGGCCGGGCGGCCAGCAAGATCCTCGATTCCTATCTTTTGGAGCCCCTCACGCAAGCGCTCAAGGACAACCTGCTCGACCGGGCCCAGAAGGCATGGATCGATCTACAATGCCAGGCTTTTCAGAATCTCTTGACTCAAACCACGGGAGGCCGCGGTCGGATCGCCGGCATCCACCCGGATTTTCGCAGCGGCTGCGCCGTCGCCGTGATCGACGAGAGCGGCGCCCTGTGCGACCAGGCCCTCCTGCGTCCTCACGAATCCCTCAAACAACGGGAGGCATCCAGAGCCTACCTGGCCGAGTTGATCCAGCGGCATGAAATCTCTCTGGTGGCCATCGGCAAGGCCCCTGCCCACCGGGACATGGAAGCCCTGCTCGCAGAGGCCATGGCCCTGCTGGGAGAGACAGCACGCAAGCCGGAACAGGTGGTGATCTCAGAGGCGGGAGGTGTTCCTTCCCTGGAAGAAGACCCCGATGGAGTTGTCTCTCGTAACCCCAATGTCGCCATCGCCCTCGCTGTCGCCCGGCGTTCACAAAATCCTCTGGCTGAACTGGTGAAGGCGGATCCCGTGCTCCTGGTAAACTCCGGTATCCTGCCGCCGGCTGGTGTCGAGAAGCTGCGTAAGAAGCTAACGCGGATTCTAGTCTCCCATGTGAGCGCTGCCCGGATTAAGCTCAATAAAGCTCCTGCCTCTCTGCTCCGGTACGTCTGCGGTCTGGATGAAGCCAGTGCCCGACGGATCGTTGAGCATCGCAAAGCCCGCGGCTCTTTCTCCTCCCGGATGGACCTCCTGGAGATCCCCGGATTCCGGGGACGGATTTTTGAGCAGGCGGCGGGATTTCTCTATCTCCCGGACGGGGAGAACCCTCTGGACAGGTCCGCCATCCATCCGGAATCTTATTTTATCGTCCAGGATCTCTGCAGCCGATTACACATGTCTCTGGAAACCCTGCTGGGGCGCCCCGAGTTTCTCGAATATTTCGAACCGGAAGACTTCATCACCCAGGAATTGAAGGCTTCAACGGTCGCCGATATTTTCGCCGAGCTTGCCCGCCTGTCCAGAGACGAGATGGATCCGGATCCCCTGCCGGGCAGCAAGATAAGCCACAGAGAGCCTCCATCGGGTCGCGATGAGGCCGTGGAAGCTGCCACCGATCCCTTAATCCGGGAAGCCCAGTAAAGCCACCAGCTCGGAGTGGTAGGTCTGGGGAAACATGTCAATCCCCTGAATTTCCTGGGTCTCATACCCGCAGGCGGCAAAGAGCGCAAGGTCTCGGATCAGGTTCACCGGATGACAGGAAACGTAGATTAGGCGTTGGGCTCTCAAACGGCACAGGGTCTCCAGCAGAGGACGGCAACCCTGGCGGGGGGGATCGAGGATGACTACGGAGAAGTTTTTCCCCGACATGGCCAAGCGCAGGACCCCTTGCAAGGCATCCATGTCCCAGAACTGACAGTTCTTAAACCCCTGCTTCGCCGCCAGGTGCCGGGCGCTGGAAACCGCCGCGGGATCCAGATCGATGCCGAGGATCGAGGCGACCCGAGGGGCCCAGGCGAGAGACAAGTTTCCGTTGCCGCAAAAAAGGTCCAGAACCCTATCTTCCCGGCCGACAGCGGCGTATCTCTCCACGACCTCCCGCAGCACGCGATTTTGCTCCCGATTGACCTGGGAGAACACCCCTTCCTCCGATTCCCCATCCTCTTCCTCGGACCCTTCGCGGATCCACCTGTGCCCGGCCTCCTCTCCCTCCTCTGCACACTGCAGGGCTATGGAGGCGGCTGAGGGAGCCCCTCTGGCCACCCGCTTCGCCAGATCGGGATCAATCGGTGGCTGGACATGGAGAAGAACTCGACACAGCCCTGAAGAGGGGGAAACCTCCATCTCGATTTCCTTGATCCGATCACACAGACCCCGTCCCTCCGCGCGCAAGTAGCCCCGCAGGTCCCGCAGGACTTCGTTGATCCGGGGATGGGAAACGGCACACTCTTCCACGTCCAGCAGGTCGTGGCTCCTTCTCTGAAAGAACCCGATCCGGCACTCGTGACCGAACCCCCGGACCTTCAGGCGGACTCGGTGACGGTATGCGTACGGGGCGGGGGCCGCAACGAACGGGGGAATGCGCGGCTGCAGGTCTGGAGCCATCTTGCGCAGGTGATCCAACAAGATCTGCTCTTTGGCCCGCAGCTGTAAATCGTAGCTCAAATGCTGCCATTGGCAGCCGCCGCAGACTCCGAACAGCGGGCAAAGGGGAGAAGTACGCTGCGGGGAGGGAGAAAGAATTTCCTCCACCACTCCGTACCAGTAATTTTTCTTCTTCTGCGTGATCCGGACCCGTACGGTATCGCCCGGAGCCGTGAAGGGCACAAAAACCACGAGGCTTCCATAACGCCCGACCCCCCAGCCCTCAAAGGCCAAAGAGTCAATGGACAGGGAAATGGTTTCCTGACTTTCTGGAGCCGTCCGGCCCCGGACTGCTCCGCGCCACCGTTTCATGACCGCTCAGTTACAGATGAAACCGGACATGCATGACCTCCCCGTCCTGGATCACATAGCCCTTGCCCTCAATCCGGAGATGCCCGAGGTCACGAGCGGCGGCCATGGAACCAGTCCGCACCAGATCTTCCCAAGGAATCACTTCCGCTCGGATGAAGCCACGCTCCATATCTGAGTGAATCACAGCGGCTGCCTTCATGGCCGGCGTTCCGGCCGGAATTGTCCAGGCCTTCACCTCGTCCTTGCCTACGGTAAAGAAGGAAATGAGTCCCAGCAGTTCATAGGAGAGGGTGATCACCTTCTCCAGGGCAGGCCGTTCGATCCCCATGGCTCGCAAGAAGGCCCCTCGCTCTTCCTCCGGCAGTTCCCCGATCTCCGCCTCCAGCTTTCCACAGACCCCCGTAACGCGGCAGATCCCTTGCTTCTCTCTCAGCGTGGCCTGAGCCAGAAGATGGGAAAAAGCCTCACCTCCAAGATCCTGCTCCCCCAAATTGACGATGACCAAAACAGGTTTCAGGGTCAAAAGCTGGAATCCCCTCAACCGCTTGCGGTCCTCCTCGGAGAACTCCAACAACCTCAAAGGGGTGCCTTCCTGAAGAGCCGACTGGCAGTGCGACAGAAGATCCGCTTCCAGTTGCAGCAACTGCTCCCCCTTCATTCCCTCTTTTTTCACCCGTTCAAGCCGATTTTCAATAATCTGAAGATCCGCCAAGATCGTCTCGGTCTCCACATAATTCAGATCCCGGACCACATTGATCCCGCCCAGAGGGTGAACGACACGATCGTCCTCAAAAGCCCTGACGACCAGCGCCAGGGCATCCACCTCACGGGCCTGAGGGACAAGAAGCAGGGGATGTTTGGTGCCCGAGGGCGGGCCGGGGAAGTCCAGGTATTCGATGCTGGCGGGAGTGACCTTTTCCGGATGAAACATCTGCGCAAGCGGCTCTAGACGCGGGTCCGGAACCTTGATGGTGGCGACTTGAAACTGACCCTTGCCGCTTTGAGCGGGGTGAGCGAGGGCATGGCTTCCCGTCATGGCTGAAAAGAGAGTCGATTTCCCGGAAAGGGATAACCCAATAATCCCGATTTGCACTATTTCCCTCCTGTCGTTCCACTCCGCTCCGCGCTTATAACACAGTAATGAAAGTCATGGTGGAAAACAAGGCACCGCCGGAAAATCCTTGCCGACCTTCCTGGGTCGCGAACTCCTCCCTCCATGACTCCCGGGGTCAGGTCGCGGGCCCGGACTCCCGGCGCCCCGGATAACCCAGGAATCCCCTAAAGAGGGGGGCCAACACCGAAACCTTCCAGACCGCGGATTAGGGACCGCACGAGAGGGCCATGGACCGGCCGTAAGGCCAACTGATTAAAGTTTTTGGCTCGGCAACCGATTCATTCCTGGGCTGAGGATTTGCCTTGCGATAGTTCACCAATCGGGGAGGATTTCCTGTTGGCCGAAATCCAGCGCATCTTCAACGAAGGGAGTATGGTGCTCCTTAAGATTGCGGAGCGCTCCTATAAGGGGATCGTCCAGTCCTTTGATCCTTGGAGACACCTCACCGTACGCCTGACCAAGCTCGATAACAGTTTAGTCTATAAAGGGGCAGGAGAAAAGATCTCCGTCACCTACATCAATGACGAGGGCGTAGCCTACACCGGGGAAACCTCCCTGATGAAGAAATCCCTGCCTACCCTCGTCCTGCACTATCCGGACCACATGGAAGGGAAATCCATCCGCAAGCATGAGCGGATCAAGGTTTCCATCTGGACATCGATCCGGGACGGAAAACTGGGTATAAAACCGGAAGAGGCTCCCGTTCTCGGCGATGGGACCCTGGTTAATTTGAGTCCCGGAGGCGCCTGTGTCCTGACCGAAATCAAGGGGTTCAACATCGGGCAGGGATTCGTTCTGGGGTTTCAACTGACCGATGGTTTCCCTCAGGTACAGCTTCCTTGCCTGGTCCGCAACAGCCGCCCCGGCCCCTACGATTGCGTCTACTACGGGGTGGAATTTATCTCGCTGTCCGAGGATTTTCGCGAAAAACTCGAAGAGTTTCTAAAACACCCCGTTTCCTAAAAACGACCTCAGCGCTCTTCCCGGAGGTACTGGATGCTCGTTGACTTGCTCTCGTATTTCTCCTAAAGTACCCCCCTAGATGTAATAGGAGTACTTCATGGCGATCCACCTCTACACGGAAAACTGGATCGAACCTCCCGCTTCGAGCCCCACAATCCAGGAACAATTTCGGGAGGCGGAGGCCTATCTGAACAGTCCCCCGGCAATCCAAGAAAGGATCTCCCGACACCAGGGGGGTGCTCCCATTCCTTCTTTTGCCACCGTCAAAGCGGACCTGGAGACCATTGCCCCTCACATTGAACCGTATTCCCGCCTCAGGCACATCGTGGTGGTCGGCAACGGAGGATCGATCCGCAACGTGTGGGCCCTTTACCAGGCCATATTGGAGGGGAACACCGCAAAGAAGATCCATGTGCTGGACAGCACGGAACCCACGGGCCTTCTCGGTCGCCTGCTGGCCGAGGCCAGCGGCCTCTCCCCGGAAAACACCTTGATCATCGCCGTCAGCAAATCGGGCAATACGGAGAACGTGCTCCTGGAAACGGAGATTCTGCATTCCCGGCGCTATCCGATTCTGGTCGTGACCAGCCAAAGCGACCGGGCCCGGCTCTACCAGTTTGCCGTCCAAAGGCGCCTGCCCTGGGTCGCCCATCCGGAGGAGGTCGGGGGCCGCTTCACGGCCGGACAGATCAACTCCTTGCTCCCACTCTCGATCCTTGATGGAGGTCTGGAGACTGTATCCCGAATCGTTCAGGGCCTCGAGCAGGCCTACGAGCTTTGCGCGCCCGGAGTTCCGTTGCAAGAAAACCCGGCCAAGGATCTGGCCCTCAGGCTTTTCCGAGCCGAACTTCTGGGTTTCTGCGACCTCTTCCTCCCCATATATTGCCAAAAGCTCATGGGAATTGGAGAGCTTATCGTACAACTCTGCCACGAAACTTTCGGCAAGGACTCCCTGGGGATTTCCGTGGTCATGGCATCGGCTCCGGAATCCCAGCACCATACGAATCAGAGGTTCTTTGGCGGCCGCCGCAACATGGTTGGCATCAGTCTTCAACTGGCTCACTTCGAGGAGGACTGGAAGCTGAACAACTGGCTCGGGGCCGGGGAATTTTTAGCGCTGGAACATATGGGGGTCGTGGAGGAGGCAAGGGCGCAGGGACTCCCCTGGGCCGTCCTCACCGTCGATGACCTGGCTGCGGAGGACATCGGAAAGCTAATCGGCTTCTGGCAGTATACCGCGGTCTATTCAGCCCTCGTCAGAGGGTCGAATCCATTCGACCAGCCGGCCGTGGAGGGGAGCAAGCGGCGCACTTCCGAACTCATGACGCTCTTATCGGAAGCGACCCCTCTGGATCTGGATCGATACAAGGCCCGGGCTGCCTTTCATCTCTGATCTCCTGTGGAACAGATCCGCTTCGTAATCAACCCCATTGCCGGGACCCGACAAAAAATCTCCGAGATTCGAGGAGCCATTGCCAAAGTTATGGCGGGCAGCGGCTCCTCATACGAGGTTTTGCTCACCGAGAAAGCCGGAGATGGAGCGCTCTTGGCCGCCGAAGCGGCGTCCCGCCACCACCCCTTGGTGGTTGCGGTAGGAGGGGACGGCACGGTCAATGAGGTTGCCTCCTCCCTCGTGGGCACTTCTTCTTGCCTGGGCATCATTCCTTCGGGTTCCGGAAACGGGCTGGCCCGGGAACTTCACATCCCACGGGATGCCGAAGCCGCCTGCCGCATTCTCGTGGAGGGTATGACCCTGGCCATCGACGTCGGATTGATTGCCGACCGTTATTTCCTCAGCACGGCCGGAATCGGATTTGAGGCCCGGCTCAGCAAAGCCTTCAACGAGAACACGGCAGGATGCAGGGGGTTCTGGCGCTACCTCCTGCTTGGGATCCGGGAATTTTTCCATTATGAACCTCCTGTCGTCAAAGTCATCATCAATGGGCGTGAGTTCTCTTTCCGCCCCTTTATTCTCACCTTCGCCAACACGCGCCAGTACGGGAATCGTGCCATCATTGCCCCAAGCGCCAGGGCAAACGATGGACTCCTGAACGTCTGCATGATTCCGGTCATGAACCCACTGAGGACGGTCTTCCACCTCCCGAAACTCTTCACGGGGCAGATCGAGAAGGCCCCCGGAAGCTTTCAGGCAACCGCGCAGAGGGTCAAGGTCATCCGCAACGTAGCAGGAACCGTGCAGGTGGACGGGGAAAATTTCGAGGCCGAGGCAGCTCTGACGGTAAGCGTCCTCTCCCGAGCCTTGAAAGTCCGCTGCCCTTCTGAGGACTGCGACATCTTCCAGCCACCGCTCCTTTGACGATCTGCAGGGACACTCCTTCCACAGAGCCGGGGAAACAAGGAAGCAGGGAGGCTGCGAGACTTTACAATTGGGGCTTCCCCCCTTATAATTCGTCTTCGCCGTCGGCAAATTCAAAGTGTGGAGGGAACAGCAGGCAAATCGAAAAGGAGGAGGCAATGGCCCGGAGCAAGAGTAAGCACCAACGAAAGCGGCACACATTCAAGCTGAGAGACAAACGCCGGAAGCAGAGAAAGGCCGCAGCGAAAAAAGCTGCCTAGTGCCGTTCCAACTATTCGTACCAAGCTACCCGTCTCACACGGTTGCAATTTTTACCGCAAGACATGCGACTCAAATTAGGTGCGTTAAGTTGGAACGGTACTAGCCCCCTTGCCCTGCCCCCCCTGGGACGCTCGCTTAGCCGCTCGCCGGCTGACGCCTCATCTTTTCCCACAAGGCAACCACTTGCTGGCGATACTCCTGCGTCGAGACTAGAGAGCAAATATAGGAGGCCCAAGACCAGGTCAGGGAGGTATACCCCCCTTGATCCGCCAGCACGCGCCTGCGCCCGTCGGGCTGGACAGGGAAATCAATCCCCTTTCCGGGAATCATAAAGAGGCCGATGGTAGCCTCCCCCCGGCGATAGATCAGGAGAGCCGCCTGCCGGCCTGAAATTTCTACCACACGGGCCCCCAGCAGGAGGAATTCATCATTCCCCTTGAAAGG
>JACPSX010000098.1 GCA_016193065.1 Candidatus Tectimicrobiota bacterium
CCACTGTGGGGAGAGGGGAGGGGGAGGGGGAATTTAGAGAGGAGACGCCCCTCATGCGCCAGATAAAGATCATCGTGGAAAAGCATCCCGATAGATATGTGGCATATCCTTTGGGCGTGAAGGGAGTGGTTGTCGGTGAGGGAGAAACCTACGAGGAAGCTCTCGCAGACGTGAAATCAGCCATCAAGTTTCATGTCGAGAGTTTCGGCGATGACGTTCTTGAGGTCGAGCCTCCAGTACTCGCGGGTTTCGTCGCCGAGACCGGCGTGGATATCTAGAGACGAATTTTTGGAAGCCTATGACAAAGCATAACCGTTCCAAGAAAAAGAACTGGATGGGATCAAGGGTGGAGGAATTTCTAGCTCAGGAAATGACGGAGCCGACCTTTCGAGTGGCGTTTGCCCAAGCGGGAGCCAAACGAATCAAGAGAGCACTTGCTGAGGCAGTTCGCAAGACCAGGGAGAGCCAGGGGCTGAGCCAGGCAGCTCTGTCCAAGCGAGCCAGGACAACCCAGGCTGTTGTCTCGCGTATTGAGAACCCCAAGACTTCTTATCTCCCCAGCATTGAAGTGCTCGCTCGGCTTGCGACGGCTCTGGGTGCTCACCTGGAGATTTCTTTCGTTCTTGGAACCCGAACAGCCGTCTAGAAGAGTAAGCCAGCAGTTCTATCGGCCTCGCTTGTTTCCATTTACCCAAGCACCATGGGCAAGGGTTTCAGTACTCTCTTGATGGGGTCCAGAATGAGGCCAAGTGCTTCCAGAGAGACCGTGCCCAGCAGTACGCTGTCCCCTTTCTCGCCGAATAGGACAGGCGAGGCTCCCCGTTCCCCGTTGATGAGGAAGAGAGCATCACCGATACGACGCTGAATCTCGGTCCCGTCGGCAAGGATGAAGGTGCGGGTGGAGTGAGGTTTGATCCCGAGTCGGCGCAGGGTCTCCCCAGGAACTACGGAATAAATTGCCCCGGAATCAACGAGAAAGGTGAGTTTCGCAGTTCTTCTGGGGTGCGCGGGATTGGCAATGGTTACCTTCACATGGGTCAAGCCCATCGCGCGTCCTCCTTTGCCCAAGTTTTATAGTACTGCAAAGCCCATGCGGTTCCAACCGATTATTCGGCTCAGTCCTCGACGTGGTAAGGCACGCTGACGGTGATCTTGCCCGGCCGGAACAGCAGGGCCGCTTTGATCAAGAGAGCGGTCTGGTTGTGGAGGAAGTGCTCCCACCAGTGGGAGGGGACAATTTCTGGAAGGACCACGGTGAGATAACGGCCCTCACCCTGGCGCTCCATGCGATCAATATATTCCAGGAGCGGCTGCAGGATGGAACGGTAGGGAGACTCCAGAACGACCAGAGGAACATCCGGTGCCCACTCCGCCCATTTCAGGCGCAGCTTCGCCGTCTGTGTGGAATCCAGATCCACCGTCAGAGCGGTCACGTTGGGCGAGAGGGACTTGGCGTACTCCAGCGCCTCGACAACCCCCCGGTGGATTCCGGCCACCAGGACCACTACGGGATTTTTCCCGATCTTGGGTCGGGACGCCCCTTCCAGGGAGAGCCGGGAAGCAAGCCGGTCGTAGTGGCGGTGGATCCGCAGGAGAGCGAAGACAATGAGAGGAATCAGCAGGACCACGACCCAGGCCCCAAGAGCGAACTTGGAGACGGCGATGATCACCATCACGATTCCTGTGGCGAGGGCCCCGAGACCGTTAAGCGCGATGTGATGGAGCGCCGGGGGCGCCTCCGTGAGCCAGTGGCGAACCATGCCGGCCTGGGACAGGGTGAAGGAGAGAAAAACGCCGACAGCATAGAGGGGAATGAGAGCGTGCGTGCTCCCCCGGAAGATGACCAGCAAGAGGATGGACAGACCCGCCAGGATCAGGATGCCGTTGCTGAAGACCAGCTTGTCGCCCCGGTTGGCCAGTTGCCGCGGCATGAATCCATCGCGGGCCATAATGGAGGAGAGCCGGGGGAAATCGGCGAAGGAGGTGTTGGCTGCCAGCAGCAGAATCAGGGCGGTGGCCGCCTGCATGTTGTAATAGAGGAGGCCCTTCCCGAACACTTGCCCGGCCAGAATGGACACCACGGTTTCCGTCTCACGGGGGACCACCTGATAGACACGGGCCAGGTAGGTAGTACTCAAAAAGGAACTGGCCAAGATCGCGGCCATCCACCCCAGGACGATGCCAGCATTGCGGGATTCCGGGGGACGGAAGGCCGGAATGCCGTTGCTGACCGCCTCGGTGCCAGTTATGGCGACACAGCCGGAGGAAAAGGCGCGCATGATCAGGAACAAGCTGACCGCGTGGGTGGCCTGGAGTTCCTCGGGCGGGAGCGGCTGGACCGTCCCGGTGAGAACCCGGAAAAAACCCGCCAGGATGAGCAGGAGCAGACTGCCGATGAACCAGTAGGTGGGCACGGCGAAGAGCCGGCCCGACTCCCGTACCCCGCGGAGGTTGGCGACCGTGATCCCGACTACGGTCAGCACCCCGAGGGCCACCCGCCACGGAAAGAGGGCCGGAAAGGCCGAGGTGATGGCGGCCACGCCCGCGGCGACGCTCACCGCCACGGTGAGGACATAGTCGATGAGGAGCGCCGATCCGGCGACGAGGCCGGGCAACCGCCCGAGGTTGTCGCTGGCGACGATGTAAGCGCCGCCACCGGAGGGGTAGGCGTGAATCGTCTGCCAATACGAGGTGGCCACGATCACCACCAGCGTGGCGATCCCGACGGCGAGGGGGAGGGAAAGCGTGAGAGCCGCCGCGCCCGCGGTCACCAGGACCAGCAAAATCTCCTCCGTCGCGTAGGCCACGGAAGAGAGGGCATCCGAGGCGAAGACCGCCAGCCCGGTGATTTTGCCGAGCCGCTCGTGTCTGGCCGCCCAGGTGGCCAGCGGGGAACCCAGGATCAAGCGCTTCAGGGAGTTAGGCACTCAACCTCCACGTGAACGGCACAGGGAACGCGACTCGGGCTGTTCTCAGGCTGGTCCGATGAGGATATCTTTCAGGTCCTTCTCGGAGGCCACCGTACTCACGGCCAAGATTTCATCCCCGGCTTCCAGGCGGGTGTCGCCGCGGGGGATGACCAGGTTACCGCCGCGGATCACGCTGACGATGACCGCTTCAGCAGGGAGGTTTAAGTCTCGGATCTCCTTCCCCCGGCAGGGTGAAGTCTCCGGGAGGACGAGCTCAACGAGGGCCGCTTCCCCCCGGTTCAGCTTGAGGAGCGTAACCAGCTCGCCCAGACCGATCTCCTCCTCGATGACCTTCGAGGTGAGGTGGACCTGGCTGATGGCCACGTCCACCCCCCAGGATTTGGTATAGAGCCATTCGTTCCGCGGATTGCTGTCGCGCGCAATCACCCGAGGGACGTGAAAGTGATGCTTGGCCAGGCGGCATATGACCAGGTTATCTTCGTCATTGTGAGTCAAGGCGACAACCAGGTCGGCCTTTTTGACCCCGACCTGCTCGAGGACCTGGGGGCTGCAGCCGTCTCCACAGATTACCTCGCCTTCGATTTCCTGGCGGAGTTTGGCGACGACTTCGGGACGGTGGTCCACCACCTTGACCTGATACCCCTGGCCCTGCAGATCCTGCGCCAGGTAAGAGCCGCCCCGGCCCCCCCCCACGATTAACGCCAGCATGCGAGATTTCTCTCCCTCATTGCCCCAGAAGCTTCTCCAGCTTGGGAACAGCTTTGGACGCTACCGCAACATGGAGTTCATCCCCGAGCTCCAGCCGGGTCTTCTGGTCGGGGATAAAGGCCTGTCCTCGGCGCACCAACGCGCCGACCACAACTTCGCCGGGAATCGTGACGTCCTGGATGGTCCGTCCCGCCAGCGGCTTAGTGACCTCTACCTTCAAAAACTCCACCTCCCCGCTGCCGCAGGTGGCCAACGTCGCCAGCCGGGGCTGAGTGATCATGGTCTTGATCGTGCTGGCCCCCCACACCGTCGGGGAAACCGTCGGAATGCCTTCCCGACGGTAGATCTCGGCCGCTTGCGAGTCATAGATCCGGGCCACCACGCGGGGGACCTTGAAGGTCTCCTTGGCCGTCACCGCCACCACAATGTTCGCATTGTCGCTGTCCGTCGTGGCGGCCAGCGCGTCGGCACCCTCGATCTCGGCTTTTTGGAGAATGTCGCGATCAAACCCGACGCCGGTGAGCATGCGGCCGCTGAAATCCCGCGACAGGCGCCCGAAGGAGAGCGGGTTGCGATCG
>JACPSX010000062.1 GCA_016193065.1 Candidatus Tectimicrobiota bacterium
AGCTCCACTTTACCGGAGGAGAGTGCATGATCACCATCCCTGCTTTGAAAGTGAGGCAGTTTGGAGTTGAGTTTTACCAGGCTACGTTTACCGCTGCCAATATTAGTCGTCTGGTGAAGTTCGAAGTCCTCACCTACACACCCGTGGCTTCAGGAGATGGAAAGAAGAAAGCCAGAAGCCGCTCTCGAATCAACTGGGAGTTATTGGAAAACAGGATCAGCGGGAGCGAGGGTGCCTTCCAGCGGCCTGTGATTCACCGGAAAATCGAAGAGCTTCTCAAGTATTACCAGGATTGCCGGGATATCGGAAATCTGCCGGCCATCCCGGGCGCGGTGATCATGATTGCCGAGAACCGGCTGGATTTCAAACGGAGTGGTACGGATGCGCACTTGGGTATGCTGCAGATCCCCGAAGAAGCGGGCATTCTGCGGGCTCTGGACGGTCAGCACCGGCTGCTGGCCTTGCACTCTGCCGGTGACGGCGGTCTAGAGGGAATTGATGTCCCGCTCAACCCATCTCACATCATCAGTCTGGCAGGCCGCCGTCTTTACAGCGACGAGAAGCTGGCTCTGGCCCACGACATCATCAAGGCCCTGAACCAGGACGAGACTTCCCCTCTGGCAGGGCAGATCCGGATTTTGGGGGTTGGAAAGGGGAAAGTCTCCCAGGCCTCCCTGGCCGAAGAGATCGTGGACCTGCTCGAGAATATGGAAAAGATCGGCGGACCCGCAAAAAGCCGGGAGTTCCAAGTCTCGGCGCGCCGTTTTTTCCTAAATTATATGAAGGCGATTGCCAGCACCTTTTCCACGGCCTGGAATGGGAACAAATACAGCATCCGGACCGGCGCGGCCTTAAGG
Organism: Candidatus Tectimicrobiota bacterium; assembly: GCA_016193065.1. Lineage (GTDB taxonomy): Bacteria > JACPSX01 > JACPSX01 > JACPSX01 > JACPSX01 > JACPSX01. The sequence goes on from JACPSX010000062.1 coordinate 858, forward strand.
GCTTTCCTGCGGGTAGCCCCGGACGTGATGGCGAGAGCCCGGGAGGTGAAGGGCGACCCCTACGATTTGCACAGCCTGCGCGAGGCTCTGCGCCCGTGGGGCCACCGACTCGGCGACAAACGCTTTGAGACCGAAGGGGAGTGGCGGGAAAAGCTGGCCGGTGGAACCCGGGGTACGGTTGACTTCCTGGCCCGCGAGTGCCGGGCCTCCCTTCGTTAGGGAGAGGGAAAACCCCTGAAGCTTTTTGGCAGGCCCGGATGGAAGTTATAACGCTCGTTGCCCTGGGTGCCTCGTTCCTCCTGATTGCTCTCGTCCTTCTTGCATTGCAAAGCACCAAACGCGAATTAAAATCCCTCCAGGAGAGCTCCCAGAAGGATACGCCTCTCCTTCTCCTGCACGAGCAGATGGAGCATTTGCGGGAGCAGGTGCGGGCTAGCCTGGAAGGAAGCACGCAATCCGTGAGCCAGCAGCTTGCGCAAATCGGAGGCAGTGTTACCTCTCAGCTCGGGCAAGTGACGGCCCACCTTAGCGAGCGTCTCAGGGAAAGCGCCCATCTGATCCAGAAGGCGAACGAGGTGGTCGGCGAGCGCCTGGACCGCACGGCCAGGGCAGTGGGGGATGTGCAGGGAGGTCTTGCCAGGCTCGACGAGGCTGCCCGCCGCATGATTGAAGTGGGGCAGAATATCAACAGCCTGCAGCAGATCCTGCAGCCCCCCAAGCTGCGGGGCGGATTTGGAGAGACCCTTCTCGAGAACCTGCTGGCCCGCATCCTTCCCCGCGAATATTATATGCTGCAGCATGTTTTTCGGACCGGGGCGACGGTGGATGCCGCGATCCGGATCGGGGATGGACTGGTACCGGTGGACGCAAAATTTCCGCTGGAAAACTTCAAGAAGATGCTATTTCGCGCTCATGTATATTCCGGCCGAAAATGTATACTATGAAACCATTATCAAGGATGAAGGGTCTGATGGAGAAGGATCTCTGTCGGACTTTGCCCTTCAGCAGCGGGTCATTCCTGTTTCTCCGAACAGCTTCTACGCCTACCTCCAGGCCATCGTGCTGGGACTGAAAGGACTCCGGGTAGAAAAAAACGCCAGGGATATCATGGTCCACCTCTCCCGCCTCCAGGGAGATTTACGCCGGTTCCGGGACGACTTCAGCGTGCTCGGCAAGCACCTAAGCAATGCCAGGAATAAATACGAAGAGGCGCAAGCTGCTCTCACCCGGATCGAGACCAAGCTGGAAGGGATGGGGAGTGGGGATAGCCCGCTGGAGTCCCCCCCGAAAGAACTCCCTTCCGAGTAAGAATAGAGGCCTCCGAGATGAAGCGGCAGCCAAGGATCCCCAGCTATTTCCGCTGCGTCTTGCGGGATCCATCGGAAATCACACCGTTCGTTGTACAGTTTCTGGACAGTCCTTTTGTGGACAAGAACGTCCCGTTCCCGGTCCCAAGCTTCACCGAGCTTAAACAATTTCTGCGCGCTCACGGGCGCGACGCGAGCCTCCGCAGGTGCTTCGGAGCCTTGTTTGATTACCTCGAGATCCAGGATGGCGAGGAAGAGGGGGTTGTCACCTGGGGCGAGGACGCCTACTGCAACACTCTGGAGGTGAAATCGGTTTTAGACCTCGTGTTCCCCCTGCTGGAAGAGGTGAAAGCGCGTGGAATCTTGTTTGGAGATCGGATTGAAATTGGCTTTGCTCTTCCCCTGATCATGACAAATCCTCGCCTGCCCCGGGAAGAGATCTGTTCTGAAATCCTGAGATACGGAGGGAACGCCCGGGAACTGGCCTTTCATCTCCACCATCCACGCCCCCGGCGCGCACCGTACGAAGGTGCTCTGTGGATCGATCTTCGGGAGAAGGCGCCCCCGAAGTCCCGGGAGGCCAGCCGGAGAGGGGAGGCGGGAATCCTCGAGGTTCCGATTGAGAATCCCTGGATCAGCCCCCGCCTCCATCTGTCCGTTTCCGTGCGGTACAATTCTCAATTCCGGGGTTATTGGCTCTCGCAGATGTATCACCTGGCCGCCAACCTGCGGGGCAACGACCCGCTGCCCGAACTTATCGTCGAAGACTGGCGGGATTTCAAAAACCGGGAAAGCGGTGCTTGAGGTGTCCATTTACCCGCTGTCTCTCAGGCGCTGGGCCAGGAAAGTGTGTCGGCTCTGGATCTGGTTACTCTTGATGGCGATCGTCAGGGCCCGGGTGGTGCCAATGAGGATCACGAGCTTCTTGCCCCGGGTGACGGCCGTGTAAATCACGTTGCGTTGCAGCAACGGGAAGTGCTGGGTGGTCAGCGGGACGATAATGCCCGGGTATTCGCTGCCCTGGGCTTTGTGAATCGAGACTGCGTAAGCAGGGGTTAGTTCGTCCAGTTCCCCGGATTCATAGAGAACCTCTCTCTGGTCGAAGTTCACGCAGATCTCTCCCCGTTCCGAGTCGATGGCCGTGATGCGGCCGATATCTCCATTGAAGATCTCCTTCTGGTAGTTGTTGCGGATCTGCATGACCTTGTCGCGCAGACGGAAGGGAAAACCGGCCGGCAGATCGTCGTTGCGGGACGGGTTCAGGCGCTGTTGGAGTTGCTCGTTGAGGTTCACCGTACCCAGAGGACCCCGATGCATGGGGGTGAGGACCTGGATGTCGTCGATGGGATGGAGCCCCCGCTTGTGGGGGAGAATTTCGCTGCACAGGTCGAGGATGAGTCGGAGGATCTTGTCGGGGTCCGCCTCGTGGATGAAATGGAAATCGGCGCTCTCCCTCTGGTCGCCCTGCGGAAGGAAGGGAAGTTCTCCCTGGTTGATGCGGTGGGCATTCTCGACGATGAGGCTGCCGCGGGCCTGGCGAAAGATTTCGGTAAGGGTAACGACAGGGATGCGCTCCGAGGCGATGATGTCCCGCAGGACATTGCCCGGCCCCACGGAGGGGAGTTGGTTGGCGTCGCCGATAAAAATAACGGTGGCCTCATCCGGAATGGCTTGCAGGAGAGAGTCCATCAGGGGCAAATCGACCATGGACGTCTCGTCGATCACGAAAACGTCCGCTTTGAGGCGGTTCGTGGGGCCGCGCTGGAAGCCTCCCTGCTGAGGGTTAAACTCCAGGAGGCGGTGGATCGTCCTGGCTTCCTCATTGGTGGCTTCCGCCAGGCGTTTTGCAGCTCTGCCCGTGGGGGCCGCGAGCAGTATCCTCTGCCCCAAGCGTTGGTAGAGGCGCACGACGCTGTGCAGGAGGGTGGTCTTTCCCGTTCCCGGTCCGCCGGTAATCACCAGGACTTTCTCGCCCAGGGCGCGGGTGACGGCCTCAAGCTGCCTGGGAGCAAACCGGATGCCCAGGAGATCCTGGATCCACTGCAGGTCCCAGTCCGTAACCGGCGAACCCGAGATCCTGGGGGTTGACAGGAGTTGCTTGAGTTTCTGGGCCACGCGCACCTCCGCGGCGTGGAGGTGCCTGGGATAGACCGCTTTGACGGGACCGGCGGCGGTCTTGATCTCTTCCAGGACAATGTGTCTGTGGGTGGCTGCCCGGGCCAGGCCTTCCTGGACGTTTTTGGAGGAAATCTCCAGGAGGGCGCAAGACTTCTCGACGAGCTGTTGATACGGCGCGCAGATGTGTCCTTCCTGCCCGAATTCCTGCAAAACGTAGAGGAGGCCCGATTCAGCCCGCAGGGGGGAATCCTTGGGGAAGCCGAGCTTCTGGGCCAGCCGATCTGCCGTCACGAAGCCGGAGCCGCGCACCTCGGTGGCAAGCCGGTAGGGGTTCTCTCGCAATACGGCCAGAGCGGAGTCCCCATAGGCATGGTGAATGCGAAAAATCTGAGAAGGGGTGGCCCCGTGGGGTTGCAGGAACAGCATGAGGCTCTTGACTCCTTGATGCTTCTGCCAGGCCAGGGCGATGGCCTCGGCCCGCTGGGGGCCGATGCCGTTGACTTCGTGAAGGCGTGCCGGTTCTTCCTCGATAATCCGGAGGGTCTCCAGGCCGAAGGCATCAACCAGGCGTTTGGCCATGACGGGCCCGATCCCCTGGATCAGTCCCGAGCTGAGAAACTGCTGGATTCCGGCCCGACTCGTGGGCGGGGACCACTGGCAGCCCTCCACTTTGAACTGGCGGCCATAGACCGGATGGGTGGTCCAGTGCCCGTTGACGATCAGGGCCTCTCCAGGCTGCAGGGCAGGTAGATGCCCGACAAGAGTCACGAGGGCTTCTGCGCCTTGTGCGGCCGCCGTGTGGAACAAGGACCCGCTGGCATCCGGATCGGGCCGAAAACGAGCAACTGTGTACAGGGTCTCCTCGTTGCGGTAGACGATGCGCTCAATGGCTCCTTGGATGAATTCCACGGAAACTCCCATGCCTTTGAGATACCGGGCATTATACCCTGTACGGGCGGAAAACTGCACGGGATAGAGACTCTGAGAGTTGTCGGCCTTGACCGTTTCTTGCAGGGATGAGAGAATCAATCCCCGGATATATCTTGCAGCAAAGTGGTCCGACCCAAGGAAACGAAACCAGGGGGAGAAGAGGGGAGGGGGGCGAGATAGGATCTCAGATCCCTCCAAGAGAGGAGGTATCCGCCGTGTGAGCCAAACATCCGGATTGGAGGAAAGGGTAGCTCCGTTGGCCGCCATCGACAATTGCGAAAACTCAAATGCGGAAGCGGGAAAGGGGAATCTAATGGCAAAGCTCAAGTTGACAATCGCATGTGGAAACTACGACCGGACACGAGCCCTCTTGGATGGCAGGATTGAACCTGAAGGGATCGACCTCAATTACATCCCGATGCGTCCCGGTGAGACTTTCTGGCGGATGCTCAATAACGAGGAGTTTGACGCCTCGGAAATGTCCTTATCCTCCTATACGATCCTGCGCTCGAAAGGGGACACCCGTTTTGTGGCGCTGCCGGTTTTCCCCTCCCGCATCTTTCGCCAATGCTGCGTTTACGTCTATTCCCGGGCCGGAATTAAACGGCCCCAGGATCTCAAGGGGAAGCGGCTCGGTGCCGCCGATTATCAGATGACGGCCGCGGTCTGGGTGCGGGGGTTCCTGCAGCACGACTACGGGGTGATGCCCGAGGACCTCAATTGGGTTGTGGGCGCTCCGGTGCGATTTGGGGTCAGCATTCCCTCCCGAGTCCGCATCGAGCAAATCAGCCCGGGCCAATCTCTGGACGAGATGCTGGACCGGGGGGAGGTCGATGCCCTGATCGGGGTTACGTTCCCCCGTCCTTTCCTGGCCGGATCAACACGTGTTCGGCGGCTGTTCCCGAATTACCGGAAGGTGGAGGAGGAGTATTACCGCCGCACGGGAATATTCCCCATCATGCACACGTTCGTGCTGAAAACCAAACTGTTCGAGGCCGAGCCCTGGGCAGCCATCAGCCTCTACAAGGCCTTTGTCCAGGCCAAGCAGCTCAATTATCAAACTCTCTATGACACGGATGCCCTGCCGGCGAGCCTGCCCTGGCTTATCGACGAGATCGAAACCTCGCGCCGGATCTTCGGCAAGGATATCTGGAACTATTCCATCGAGGGGAGCCGCCCGACCCTTGAAGCCTTGGTCCAGTATCTCGATGAGCAAGGCCTTACCGCGAGGAAGATGACAATTGAGGAGCTTTTCGTCCCCAATATCCGCGAGCACTATGAGGCCTATCTGGAGTCCTTCTACCACTAATGAGATGAGCAACGCGGAAAAGGCCGAAACGAGTTTCGCCCTCCCCATTACTTCCCCCTCCTCAGGGTGTGAAGGGGAGATTCTTCAAGGAGTTCATTATAATCAGCTATAAAACCTTCAGAATTTATTAGACAAGTTCTCTTGCGTTATCGTTGGTAAGATGGGGCTTCGTTTTTCCAGGGTGCTCCCAGGAGTCGCTCTTTTGACCTCTTGTCTGTTACATAATGTCTCTTATCGGAAGTAGATGAGTCAACACAGAGTAGAGGAAACCTTGCCTAAGCAGGATACAGGGAGATCTGAGGGAAACCCCTATCCCGGCAGAAAGACGCTAGCTGGCAGCCTGGAGACGGGCTAGGCGGTCTTTAATCTCTTCGGCCCAGGGGGAATTGGGGAATTTTTGCAGGACCTGATTATAGGTCTCAGTGGCCTTGGCGCGATCGCCGAGAGTTTCATAACAGCGCCCGATGGATTGGAGGGCCCGGTCCTGGAAGATCGCCTTGTCATTGAGGAGAGCCTGATAACTTGAAATCGCCGCCCGGCAGTCTCCCAGGTCTTCCTGAACGTTTCCGAGGTTGAGAAAGGCCAGTTCCCGGAAAAGAGGGGTGGAAGCCTTACGGGCTACCAGTTGGAATGTTTGAGCGGCCTTGGGGTAGTCCCTCAGGCGGTACTGGATCTGCCCCATGTAGAAGGTGGCCTGTAGGGCGCTGGGGGTGCGGGGGTAGCGTTGGATCACTTCCTGGAGCTGCTTGAT
>JACPSX010000063.1 GCA_016193065.1 Candidatus Tectimicrobiota bacterium
CAGGCCATCGGCTGGCATCATCCGGCCGTGCGTCTTGTAGTAGGCGCTGCCCCAGCCGAAGGTCGTGAACCGGAAGCGGAGGCGCTTGTCGCGCCTGGCCAGGGTCTCCAGGACCCTGCGTCCCTCGGCCACCACCTCGATCCCGACCCCGTCCCCGGGGATGACTGCAATCCGAAAAGTGGGCATGCCTCCGCTCCTCGTCTTCCCCCTCTTCCCCATGATCAGCCCGCCCGGTCGTGGTCCATCCAGTGTCAGCGGAAAAGCAAAAGCCCCTCCGGTGGCGGCGGGTCTTTTTAGCACGATGAATGGAAGGAATCAAGCATGCCCACCCACTTACTGATCCCCCGACCCCTGGCCGCCGCCACCCGGTCGCCGCCGTTCATAGCTGAGGACGAGAATCGCCTTGACAGCTCTCCCGCCTGCGCGTTAGCGTCTTGCCCGATTGAACGCGGCTCCCCTGCGGTTGATCTTGAGACGGCAGGGATCCTCACTGGAAAGCGCCTGTTCCGTGAGCCCGCCGCGGCCTTTGGGGGGCAAATGACGCCCAGAAACCCAGGCGTTTTCGCAGCAACCGGCAACTCAAAAAAGGGCTCAAAGAGGATCCTGGAGCCCTTACCACCCGGTGGAGGGAACGCATGAGAGCCGTTCGGGTTCAGAGCGACGGATCAATCAAACTTCCGAGAGAGATTTTGCGACTTTTCCCGAGCACCAGCCAGCTCGCGGTGTGGACTGAGGGCGATATGATCGTCCTCAAGCGGCTGGGATCACTGAGGCCCTCAGAGATCGCGCGGCGAATGCCTGAGAAGGAGATGCCTCTCACAAAGATTGCCGCCGAAGTTCATCGCATGCGTCGGGAAAAGCGGAGCCGGCGTGGCTAAGGCGCGGGTGGTCCTGGATGTGAACGTCTGGATCTCTGGGCTGCTGTGGACTGGAACTCCGAACAGGCTGATTCAAGCAGCCGAGGATGGTGACCTAACGCTGGTGACGACTCCCGCGATTGTGGAGGAGATTCGTGGCGCATTCGCTCGTCCGAAGTTCGCAGCCAGGATCACAGCCTTGAATACCTCGATGGGAGAACTGATGGAGACTCTGCTCAGCATCGTCGAAGTCATTCAGGATCCCAGGATCGAAGCTGTGATTTCGCAGGACCCGGACGATGACAAGATCTTGGCTTGCGCAATGGCCGCTGGGGCAGGCTCGATCGTCTCGGGGGACCATCATCTATTGGCCTTGAAGCGATATTCAGGGATTCCGATCGTCACGCCAAAACAATTCTGGGACGCATGGGCAAAGCGGCCAGAGTGACAGCCCGTTGCGCTTCGACACCGACTGTATGTTGACCGGAAACCATCCGCCCTTCGAGCATTCCGCCATGTTCGCCGCCGAGACCGCATGGGTGGTAGGATGAGGAGCGGGACAGTAATATCACTCAGTCAATGACGTCCCCGATTCGCGATTTTTGACTTGTAATGCAACGTCCCGTCCCACTTGTAATGCAACGTCCCGTCCCACTGGGGGTCTTATCGCGCGAATGTACGTTGGTTCAAAGAAAGCTTTCCTGTTGAGAACTCCTGCCGCGACTGCCGCGAAGGAACCAAAGCGGGAACCCGGCCACGTATGAGAAGCCAAGCTCTCTGGCGGAGGGGAGGGCCCGGCCGGCAATCGGCAGCAGCGCCCTCGTGCACGCCGCCGTAATACGTTGCCACTTTCGTCACCTTGTACTAGGGCCGCCCTGACCACCTCTCGCCGTCCGCATCTCAATGACCCCAGGGCCAGGCGGAGGCGTGGCGGGCGGGATTCCGCTTGACCCCGGCGGGCGCCCGGGAGTACGCTTCCGCCGATCACCTACCATCCAAGCCGCGCAGAATTGGTGTCCCGCTGGGGCGCCCATCCCACCACGGTCCCCCGGGTCACCGTGGCTCCTTTGTTCCATCATTGCTATAGCCATTTTCCTTGGGGGCGAAGTCGCGCCCAATCGGTCGTTCGGTTCCTGGTCGAGGGGAACTGCTGAGGCCTCAGTGCACGGCGTGAGATCGATCGATCCCTCGCGGCGTCCCGGCGATCCGGCCCGACTCGGTGTACCGGGCTACCGAATGGGGCTGAGCATCTCGCGCAGAGGGGATCCGGCCGCTCGCAAGGTGACGAAAGTGGCCTGGTCCCCCATTACTCCTCGGTTTCACATTGGAGCAAGACGCCTCGCCAGCCTTCGCGTCGGTCGTACGGGACGGCGTGCGCCTCCTCCTCAGCGGTGATGGCAGCTCGGGGAAGCGTCCGTTGCCTGACGGTCGCCGGCAGGTATCGGGCGGCTGGAAACGCGTGCACCTAGAGGTAACCGATCTCCCTGCGGAAGTTGAGCGGCTGCGTGCGGCGGGGGTTTCCTTCCGCACGAATGATATCGTGACCGGGCCGGGCGGCGCCCAGGTCATTCTCGACGACCCGTCTGGCAACCCAGTGGAGCTGTTCCAGCCTCGGCGCTGAGACCCTTCATGGCGCCGGCAGCTTGCTCCGCAGCGACAATGACGCGAATGGCGTCGCAATTCGCGTGATGCCTAACCCGGCGCTGCACCTGACCGCCGCCGCGATAGCGGGTTTAGGCGGCGGCAGGTGAGCTTGGTCGATGCGCCGACGCGCGCGGCCGTCGCTCCCGTCCAGTCGGGTAACCCGGAGTTGCTCCACGTCTCCGAGCCCGGCGGCTCACGGTACATTGGGTGCTGACCGCGCCGGCGCTCCGCAGTCGGCGCATCGGGGCGGCGGCACGGAGCCGCCCCCGTCCGTTAGAGCGCATTGTGCTATCTATAACTAAAAGTCGAGTCTGAGCGAACGATGACCAGCGCAGCGTTTAACGCAAGGTTCAATGGCAAGCGCGCTCTGTGCGCCCTTGCCATCGTCATCATGGTCGCAGCCGCCGCGGGTTGCGATGCGGGCATGGGGCCGTTGCATGAGGCCGCTATGACCGGAAACGCTGAAGTCGTGAAGTCCTGGATCGCACAAAAACGCAACCTCGACGTCACCTTCGACGAACCGTCGAGAGGCCTCGAAGGCAACTACTCCCGGGCGCGAGGGGTGACCGCGCTGATGATGGCCGCCAGGACGGGGCAATTCGAGATCGTGAAGCTGCTGGTGGAAGGCGGGGCGAATCTGTACGCCGAGTCGCATTGGCCCGACGGAGCGCATCCGCGCAACGCGTTCGACTACGCTGTCGAGAACGCGGTGCAGAAATCGGGAAACCCTGAAGCCGTGGAATACCTGTGGGCCAAATCGGACCGCGTCCGCTTCGCGGCCCGGCTCGACGAGCATATCGCCGCGAGCTGCCGGCGCACCTGCAACGACAAGTCCGGCGGCGACGCGCGCGGAAACCTCGCCTTGTTTCTGCTCGGCATCGCCCCCGACCGGCAGCGCGGCAAAGGCATAAGCGAAGCGGCATGCTTTTCGCTGCAGCCGCTCGAGCTCCTGACTTTTCTCGACAAGCACGCGGTACGGTTCCCGAAGAACACGCTTCACTGCGCGGTCTATTACCCTGCGGTGAGAAGTCAGCATTCCCCGGAAGAGCGAATCGCCATGGCGTCCTTCTTTCTCGACCACGGCGCCGATCCGGAGGATCAGATCCCGGGCGTCGGCTATACCCCGCTGATGGGCGCCGCTTCCACGCACGATATTGAAATGGTGAAGTTGCTTCTGGCGCGGGGCGCAAACCCCAATGCACGGAACCCGGCGGGCGTTACCGCCATCGGTTTAGCCGCCAATATCTGCATCTCCGGTGTAGGCGCAAACGACGTCGAGCCAAGGCAGAAGCCTCAACTCGCCGTGATCGAATACCTCGCGCAGTCCGGTGCGGACGCGAAACTGTATGCATCCGAAAGCGGGCGTTCGCAATTGCAAATCCTGACGAACTGTTGCAGCCGCCAGCCGCATACCGGGACCCAGCGGCGAATATGCGAGGTTTTCGGTTTGTGATGGGTGAAAACCGAGCTCTAACCAATAAGGATTGAGACGACCACGGCGCTTTATCGGGGTCGTCTCAATCCATTGTTCAAGAAGCCCGAAGCGGCGACGACCTGTTGGCACGATCTCTGCTATTAGGGTAATGCTTCGATGCGGGACGTGGGCAGGAGAGAGAGGTACTGTCCTCTCTGGATGGTGTTGCGGCTCTTCACTCCGCAGAGGCAGATACTGGGTGGGTTGGGCATGAGAGTTCCCACCGGAAACGGTCGTTCAGGAATCGACGGGTATCATACAAGGCTCGCCCGTTAGACGCAAGGTCGCGCTGATGTCGTGAGGGGATTCTGCCGCGAAGCGGCTTACTTGAACAGCAGGTTGCAGCGGACGCTCGCAAGCGAGCGCCGGGTAGTGGGTCAGTTTCAAAAATCTGGAGGTTAACTTGCGCTGTTGTGCTTCTCGCAGGGCTTGGCGTAGGTCGGCACGTAGCCCGGACCACCATTTTCGGGGAAGTTGGTCAGATCCGTCCCCCAATAGATATTGCAAAATTCCAACCTGTGGGGATGGCCGAATACGTCCGTATATCTGATCTCTCCGAATACGTAGATCCGCTTGGTTCCCGCCATGACCGCCGATTGATCCGCCCCCTCCGCAGTCAGTTTTCCTCCGCGTTGCATTATGGCATGTTCAATTCCTGGACTCATTATCGTGATGCCCTCTTGACGGTTCCCTGGTCCGAGGTTGGCTATCTCGTTGGGAGTCAGGGGCGGCCTGACGATCATCCCGGCAAACTGCTCCACATCCTTCGCGTAGGTTTTCCCACTGTTGCCAATGTTTGTGTAATTTTCAAGCGGGCAGTTGTCGCTGACGCAATAGAGGAATCCCGGCCTTGCATAGAGATAGGCCCGTTCGGAGAGTTCGGAGGAAAGTTTCGATTCTCGCAACTGATTTCCCATAGCGCACCATTGCATAACAGAGGTGACGACGAGAGCCAAGGTAAAGAGTGCTATCCAACCGCTAGAAGCCTCTACGGAAAATACCTTGCGTATCCATTTGAGCCACTTCTGCTGTATGGTCTTCTGGCCGGCGTGGGGATGCTCCTGTGGCAATTGAGCTGGTGCTTTATCCAGGGAGGTGGGCGACTCTCCGTCGGATTGATCGGACTTGCCCTCGGACTTCTGTTGTTTGTTCTGTTCCTTCATCATTTGGCTCAACCCTCCGCTTCGCCCTGCGCCACCTCCTCGCCTAGGATTCTCGCAGCCAATTCTTTATCACTTGCGATCCATCAGCGCCACGATTTCTTCAAGGGCCCAGACGTGATCCGCCACCCCCGCCTCCATGGCCGGAGTGACCCGAAGGGTCTGGTGAATCCTCCCGAAGTTGTACCACATGAAGTGGAGGGCCACGGCAGCCTCTAGGTTTTCTACCTTCTTCGAGAAGGCGTTGGTCAGACGGGTAAAGCGCCGCATGCTCATGCGCATACGTTGGTGCAGAAACAACTTCCTGTCTAGCCCACCACGGCGGCTTTCGCGGCGTCAAGAGGCGAAGGGGATTGCCCCTCAGCTCTCAGGCGATAACCTCTCTGGCCCGTGGCCCGGGGCAAGGTGCACGTCGGCGGGCCGACATTCGGGTGGCGGCGGAAAGTCGCCCCCGGGTGATCCCGGGGGCGATGGGGACACCCGGTGCGCCCGTCCTTGAGCACGCCGGTCCCCGGCGGCGTCTGCGCCACGCCCGTCGCCATGCTCCACAAAACTTGTTGCAATCCTTCGAGCGGCCCTCAGCCCTTTCCTCTTGACTTGCCCCTTCGAGGGGCGCTAGCGTTTCCCCGCACGTGCCCCGGTGTCTTCACCTCAGCCTGGTGAGGACGGCTCCGCCGGGCACGCAGGAGCCCGCCGACGGCAGCCCGATCTGCCCTTGGGGGGTTCTCCCTTCGAAGGGCCGTCACTCTTCCTGGGTGGGGCGATTTCGCTACCGAGCGAAGTGAATCCGGCATGCCACGGAAAAAGCCGAGCGTCCCTTTTGGGCCGCCCGGACAAGTTGTTTCAGAACCAACGTCCCCCAAAACGGAAGATCAGACGCCGGGCCAGATGAAGGTCGAGATTCTGGATGAGGTCGAAGCCGCGCTGAAGGCAGTCCGCAAGGGTGAGAGTCCAAAGGCGAGCGAGGATAGGGGCGACAGG
>JACPSX010000264.1 GCA_016193065.1 Candidatus Tectimicrobiota bacterium
GCAAAGAGAACGAAACTGCCCTATGTCAAAGTGAAGGCAATATTTTGGGGAAACCGCCAGCAACTCATTGACAACGGGACGGCGGTCTATTTATACTGCGGGCCGATCTTGCCGGGAGCCACAAGCCGTGAAAATTAAAAAGCGCTGGAAGGTTTTCTTCCTCATCAACGGAAAACGTCGCTCTCTTACCATCGAGCCTCACTGGACTCTACTGGAAGTCCTGCGCGATCAACTGGGCCTCACGGGGACCAAGAAAGGTTGCGACCGGGCGGAGTGCGGAAGCTGCACCGTTCTACTTGAAAGGGAACCGGTCTATTCCTGCCAGGTTCTGGCCGTCCAGGCCCGCGGCCAGAGGATCACCACCATCGAAGGGCTGACCCGCAACGGCAAGCTCCACCCCGTGCAGCAATCCTTCATCGATCACGACGGGGTGCAGTGCGGCTTCTGCACTCCGGGCTTCGTTTTGACGGCAAGCGCCTTCCTCGATCGTACCCGACGGCCCACACCCGACCAGGTCAAGCAGGCCCTGTCGGGAAACATCTGCCGCTGCAACGCCTACGTGAAGATCATAGAATCCGTCCTTTCCGCTTCCAAGAGAGGGAAGAGGATCCGTGACTAGATCTCTTGCCGTGGTGGGAAAAAGTCTCACGCGCCTCGGGGCCCTGGAAAAGGTCACCGGCCGCAGCCAGTATACGGGAGACCTGACGTTACCCGGAATGCTGCACGCCAAAATCCTGCGCAGCCCCCACCCACATGCGCGCATCGTGAGCATCGACACTTGCGCTGCACAGGCTCTGCCCGGAGTTGCGGCGGTCGTTACTCCAAGGGACGTGGCTCCCGACACTCGCCTGCAGCCCGATCGTGCGTGAAGAAGTCGCCGAAGCGGCCCTGGATCTCATTCAGGTGGAGTACGAGATCTTGCCGGCTTTCTTCGACCCCATGCAAGCCATGAAGCCGGATGCTTTTTCCATCCACCCCGGCGGCAACATAGCCGGGGGCAAGCCCATTGTTCTGGAGCGGGGCAGCGTGGAGGAGGGCTTTGCCCAGGCCGAACGGACCTTCGAGGGCACCTACACGACCCAGGTGCACTGCGCCGCCGGAATGGAGCCCCGGGTGGCCCTGGCCCAGTGGGATGGGGATTTTCTGACCGTCTGGAAATCCAGCCGGGGAATTCACATGCTCGATCGTCCCGCGCTGGCGCGGGGCCTCGGCATCCCCGCGCAGCAGGTCCGGGTGATCTGCCCCGCCATGGGGGGCGGGTTCGGCAGCAAGGACGAAACCCGAATGGGAACCCTCACGGCACTTCTGGCCCGCAAGTGCGGAAAACCCGTGCGCATGGAATACACGCGGCAGGAAGAGTTCGTGGCCGGACGCACCCGCCACCCTTCCATCACCCATCTCAAGGTGGGGATCGGCCGCAACGGGGAGATCACCGCGATCCACGCCAGAACCATCATGAGCAAGGGAGCCTACATGTCCTCGGGCAGCGCAGTGATCCGGCGCTGCGGACAAGGGGCTCTTTACCTGTACCAGACCCCCAACGCCAAGTTTGAAGGGACCCTGGTCTACACCAACGTCCCCCCGGCCGGTTCCTACCGGGCACTGGGAGCTCCGCAAGGGCAGTTTGCCCTGGAAGTCCACATGGACAAGATTGCAGAGGCTCTGGGCCTCAATCCCCTGGAATTCCGCCGCCGCCACCACGTGAAGCCGGAGGGGCAACCCGGACGGCGCCTGACTCCCCCCGGAGAACTGGTCTCCGACCAGCCCGTGGAGGGAGGAATCCCGTTTTCGAGCAACCGGCTGTCCGAATGTGTGCGACTGGGGTCCAGGGCCATGGGCTGGCAGCGTCGTTGGCGTCCTCCCAATTCCTCCCCGGGCCCCAAGAAGCGGGGACTGGGCATGGCCCTTGGACTTTACCGGGGAGGTCTCGCCCAGAAAGCCGGTGCGGAAGTGGAAGCCCGCCTCGATGGCAGCGTCGAGATTCGGGTGGGGACGATTGACGTCGGAGAAGGGGCCTTCACGACGCTGCTCCAGATCGGTGCGGAAGCTCTGGAGATCGAACCGGCCCGCGTCACCATCCTGGGTGGAGATACCGCCACAACCCCGGAGGCTCCGGTCACATCGGGTTCCTCGACCACATTCTCCATGGGAACCGCCGTGCAGCAGGCGGCAGCCACCCTGAAGGAGAGGATTCTCGACCGGGTATGCGCTCAGTTGGGGGCAGATCGAGAAAACGTGAAGTGGAACAAGGGCGCCATCCAGATGAACAGGCCCACGAAAAAGACGGTTGCCTGGAAGCAGGCGCTGGCTCTGCTTTCCCCCGAGGAGCGCCGGGTGCGGCTGGCGATCCAGCCGGGCAGCACGGAATTCGTCATTAATTCCTTCGCGGCTCACTTTGCCGAAGTCGAGGTGGATACGGAAACCGGGAAGGTTGCGGTCGTAAAATATGTGGCGGCCCACGATTCGGGCCGCATCGTCAACCCGGCTGCCGCCCAGAATCAGGTGGAGGGGGGCGTGATGCAGATGCTCGGGTATGCTCTGACCGAGGAATTGCTCGTCGATCCGAAAACCGGCATTCCTCTCAATGGAAATTTTCTGGAGCACAAGGTCCCCGTGATCGTGGACCTTCCGCCTCTCAAGACCATCTTCGTGAATGCTCCCGACCCTGCGGGTCCTTTTGGAGCCAAAGCCCTCGGCGAGCCTCCATCGATTCCTGTGGCGCCCGCGATTTCCAACGCGATATACAACGCAATCGGGATCCGGTTCCAGGATCTGCCGATCACTCCCGGCAAGATACTGGACCAGCTCCCCCTGAAAGGGAGAGGTTAGACCTTGCATCCCTTCCGCTACGCCGAACCCGAGTCCGTGGCAGAGGCCTGCCGGTTTTTGAAGCGGCAGGGGACTTCCGCCATGCCGATCGCCGGCGGGACGGACCTCCTGAGCGAAATCAAGGACGGGGTGGCCAAGCCGGAATCCGTTCTAAACTTAAAGAGGTTGCCGAGCCTGGCGCACATCCGTGAACAGGATGGGGCGCTGAGGATCGGCGGCATGACCACTCTGTCCCAGTTGCAGGTATATCCGGTCCTGCGCCGGAATTTCCGGATCATAGAAGAGGCGCTCTCCACCCTCGCCACCCCGCAGATCCGGGCGGTGGGAACCGTAGCAGGAAACCTCTGCCAGCGCCCCCGCTGCCTCTATTACCGCCACCCTCTTTTCCTCTGCGCCAAGAAGGGAGGGACGACTTGCTTCGCGCTGGATGGCGACAGCCGCTACCACGCCATTTTGCAGAACGACCTATGCCCGATGGTCCACCCTTCGGATTTAGCCCCTGCGTTCATTGCCTTGGAAGCCCAGGTCTTGCTGGCCGGCCCGGAGGAGAAACGTCTCCTCCCTTTGGAGGAGTTTTTCCTGCTCCCCGGTCAGAACTTGAGCCGGGAGACGGTTCTAAAACCAGGGGAGATTTTGGTCGAAGTCCGGGTCCCCAAGCCGAAGGCGGGGACCCGGGGGACGTATTTAAAGTTCCGGGAGCGCGGAGCGGGTGATTTTGCGCTGGTAAGCGCGGCGTGCTCCGGCCGGGTTCTGAGGGGGACGGTCGCCGAGCTTCGCCTGGTCCTGGGAGGGGTGGCACCCATTCCCTTCCGGGCCCGTCAAGCCGAGGAGATGCTCATGGGGCAGAGGCCCAAAAAGGAATTCTTCGCGGCAGCCGCCCAAGCGGTCCTCGCGGCAGCCACCCCCCTCTCCGGCAACCGCTACAAGATCGAAGCCGCCCGAACGCTCATGGTCAGGGCCATGCAGGCCGTCCTGAAGTGAGAAAATCCTCAATTTTCCGGATCTTCTCGCCGACAATTTTGCTATATTAAGCAGTTGGAATTTCCGTTGCCTTACGGGAGAGGGCGAATGAAAAGCAAGATCGGGCTTTGGATGGTGATCGCACTGGGGCTGATGGCTGCCGGGATGGGTACCACAGGCCGCGGACCGGGAGAAATCCCCATCCCCAGCAAGGACTTCTCCGCCACCATCGTGGACCGCCAAAACATCGCCACCCATGTAACCCAGATCAGCTTCAACGGGCAGGCCACCCTCCAGGGAGCCCGCGGAGAAGGCTCGCTGATCATTCCCTTCGACCGGATCAAGACCATCTCGTTCAGCGAGGCCAACACCCAAAAGCGCCGCGCCCGCATCACCTTCAAGGATGCCGGCGAGAGCGTGGACGTGGTGGTCGACGGGCAACTCAAGGTTTACGGAAAAAGCCGCTTTGGTGCCTTTGAAATCACCATGAAAAACATCCAACGTATAGACTTCACAGAGACCCCTTGAGGAGATCCCCAAAGCATGTCCACTCTTAAAGAGCAATATTTCCAGAGATTCGCCTCTCAAGGACTGGCCCGCCTCACGGAAGAATACCAGAAGAAGTATCATCCCAAGAAAGGGGACCGCTTCTTCTACAACGAGGTGACTTACGAGATCAGCAACGCCAACGTCGTGAACGGGGAGATCGAATTCGAGATCTCCTCCAAGATTCCGCAAGATCTCCTCGCCAAGAAGATGACCCTGGAAGAGTACTTTGAGGCCGTCAAAAAGACAGTGCTGAAAGAGGCCGAGAAACCCGTGTCGATCGACATGGAGAACATTATTCGGGAAGTGCGGGCCGACGAGACCAAGGAGCGGGACTACGTAAAGCTGCTCTACCGCTACCCTCCCGACAAAGTTTATGACGAAAAAAAGGTCATTCGGGAGGCGGAGGAAATCCGGCAGGGTAAATCTCCCCTACCGGGGCCGGAGATCCCCGGCGTCTCAACGCTGGCCGGAAAGCTCGTCCTGCTGGCCGTAGAGCGGGGTATCCAGGAAAAGGCCAAGGCCCATCTCGAAACTCTCATAAAAGCCAACGATGAAGTGATTGCAGAGCTCAAGCAGAAGAGCCGCAAGGGATCCTGAGAAAGTCCCTCAAAAAACCCCTTGCCTTTTTCTCTCCCTGCCTGTAAACTACCACTTTTGTGTGCCCGGGGTTCCGGCCCCGGGCTTTCCTGTGATTGTCTATGAGAGGAGGTGATTCCAATGATTTGCGCTACCGTGCGGTCCGGCACCGAATGCGTCTTTATGAAGGAAAAGGGGTGCTCTTTCAACGGCGGGGAGTGCTATCCCATTGTGGAGGCTTGCCAGGGTTGCGCCCATGTCCTGGAGCTGCCCACGGGGAAATTCTGTGATGCCTACGGAAACCCCGCCGTCAAGTGGGTGCTGGGCCGCTGCAATTATGCCACCCACGTAAACAACGGCCACCAGAACAACGGGTCCACCAAGAAGCTGAATCCTCTCAAGGCTTCCAAGAGAAGCGCCCGCGGCTGACATAAACGCGGAGGAGAGGCCCCGGATCACACCGCACCCGGAGCCTCGAGCGGCTCTACGGCAAGAGGAGCTCCATCATCAGGGCATCCTCGCGCGTGTCCTCATAGTAGCCCCGGCGCACCCCGATCGGCGAAAACCCCAGGCCGCGGTAAAGGTTTTGGGCGGGAACATTCGAGCGCCGTACTTCCAGGAGCAGCCGCCTGGCCTCGTGGGCTGCGGCAAACCTCCGGACCTCACGGATCAAACTGCGGCCCAGCCCGTGCCGCCGCAGGTCGGGGTGAACGGCGAGGTTCGTAATATGGACTTCGTCAACGACGTGCCAGAAACAGACATATCCCGCCACACCTCTGGGGAAGCCGCTGTTGGGGTAGCGAATCACCAGATTGTACGAGAGGCCATCGAGCTTCAATTCGTGAACGAAGGACGATCGGGGCCAGGGGGAGGAGAAGGAAAGGTTCTCGATGGCCATGACCGAGTCCAGGTCCTCAGGCGTCATGGGCTCGATGGTTGTTTTCCTGTCCACTTCCTGCGACATTGCTATGGAAAGCCCTACTGCGCCTCCCGGGAACGGATGAGATCCTGCATCTTTTTTTCCGTCTCATCGATCAGAAAGCGCAGCTCGGAGGCCTTTTCCTGAGCCCGCTCCACGAGCTGGGTTTCCTGGGCGAGGTTGGTCAGTTTCACCTTCATGTCTTCGTAGGAAATCTGCAGTTGATTGAGGCGTTCCTCGGCGCGCTGGATCTCGGCCTTCCTGTGGGCCAACTCTTCCATCTCAGAGGAAACCTGGCGGTTCAGTTGGCTGAGGCCATCCACCCTTTGAGCCACGTCCTCAAGCCGCTTGCTTTCCGACTGCAGGGTCTTGATTTCCTGGCGAGCTTCCTCCAGGAGAGAATGAACCGTCGCCACGTCCTGCTGCACGCCCCTCAGGAGCTTTTCCTTCTCCGAGATCTGCCCCATCCGGGTGTCGATGGTGTCGAGCATGGCGCTCAACTGCCCCACTCTCTTCTCGGTCTGCAGCAGCAATTCCTCCTCGTCCTTGAGAGAGTCGATGCGGACCTCCAGCTCCCGGATCTTCCCCTCGGAGGTGATCAGCTTCTCTTCGACCTCGTCCACGGCCCGTGTTTTTGCATTGACCCGCTCCACCTTGCCGTCAATTTCCTGGAGCATGACGATCAAGTTGTCCTTGATCTCGCTCAGCTTGGCGAACTCCTCCTGGCCCTTGACGAGCTGGCTGATCTTCTTGTCCACCGTCTCGCTGAGCTGCTCCAGTGTGATGACCAGCTTGTTAATCCGCTTTTCCTGGGCATCCACCGAGACCTTATCCTTGGTTAGATCCAGGATCCGGTTTTCCACCTCGTCCATGAGATCCCGCAGGGAATCCATGCGCTTGTCGACCTTTTCGATATAGGCAATCCGGTTGCTCGTCTTGTCCACCTTGAGGTTGGCGTCTTCCAGGTAAAAATCGAGCGCGTCGAGCTTCTTTTCCAGCTTGTCGACCAGGCCCTTGCGCTGGAGCTGGGTCTCCATTTTCATGTCGATGTTGATCACCGTATTGTTCAGGTCATTGAGCTTGCGCTCGACCTGTTCGACGAGCTGGCGGCGGGCGGCCACCTCCTCGACCTTCACGGTGACTTCCTGCGACAACTGGCCCAGACGCTTCAGGTTCGCCTCGATGGCATCCACCCCTTTGAGTTCCTCACGGAAACCCGCGAATTTTCCCTCCACCTCCCGCAGGCTGTAGGCAAAATCCTCCAGCTTGTGCCGGGTCTCCTCCACGTTGGCGGCCTGCACCATGAGGGTCTCCATCTTCTTTTCCACCTCGTCCGTGAGAAAAACGTGGAGTTGGCGGACCTTCTGCTCGATCTTGTCGACCTCTCCCTTGTCCTCGGCTACTTTGGCGACCTTCTCGGCCAACTGGGCGTTCAGGGCGTCCAGCTCCTTGAGACGCTGGCCCACCCTTTGCAAGACCTCCCCCCGCTGGGACAGGCTTCTCATCTCCATCCGGATCGCCTCCAGAGAGGGGCCCAGGACGTTGATCTCTTTGCGCATCTCCTCGACCTGGCTGTCCTGCTTGAAGAGCTCATCCATGTTGCGCTGGCAGTTTTCCAGGGTCTCCCGCAGGATGTCCGCGTCCACCGTCAGGGTTTCGACGAACTCCCGGTCCTTCTGGAATTTGGTGAGAGTCCCCTCCAGTCCCTCGGAAAGGTTCTCCAGCGCGTCGATTTTTTGCGAAGCCTCGCTGATCACGTCCCGAAGAGCGCCCACCTGGTTCATCCGGCTCGTTAAAGCCTCGACCATCCCCTCCAGTTTCGCCACATTTTTATCCGCTTTCTTGATGAGCTTGTTCTCTTCGGCCAGTTTGTTGACCTTGGATTCCATATCCCACAGGAGGACGTTGAGCCGGCCCGCTTCCTCGTTGGCCTTCTCCACCAGGCGGCGTTGCTGGCTTAAGGCCTTGGTCTTGGCCATGACGTGCTCGACCAGGGAATTGAGGCTGGTCACCTCCCGTTTCACCGTGGCGCCGAGATCATCGAGCCGGTGCATCCAGCGTTCGGCCTCGTCGAGCCGCTCCTGGGCCCGGTCGATGGAGGAAACCCGGTCTTCCACCTTCTTGGCATTGGCCTGCAGGTGGGTAATCCTCTCCTCAATCGACTCGAAAACCCCGCTCTTGTCCGCCAGCTCCTTGGTCTTCATGTCGGCGTAATCGAGCATGGTCTTCAGACTGCGCCGCTCCTGGGCAATCTCCTGCAACAGCTCCCGGAGAGTCTCGATCTCCTGCCTGGCTCCCGAGGCTGTGCTTTCCCCAGACGAATCTCTGGCCACCTGATCCTGTTCCGGCATGCTCGATTCCTCCCTGAGTCCTCCCAATGATCAGCACCCCGGCTAAGCCGGGGAAAAACCCTGGGTTTCTAGCTCCCTTCTAAAGGATCTTCCCGGGCTTGTCAAGCGAACGGAAAGCCGGCCAAACCTTCTCTCTTTCTATCTATATCGTCCCGGCCGGGCGGTATCTCCAGCCAATCATTGCGCCAGGCGACTATACCTTCTGGCCATTTTTGTCGTTGACCGATGGGTTATCACCCGGCTAAGATAAGGCATTTCAAAGAATATGGCGAAAACAGCCCTCTGGGGCCGGCCCTTATTTCCAATCAAATGCGGCAGAGCGAGATGAAAAACTTTCTGGAACAATTCCCCCAGTTCGGCGTCCTGGTCGTCGGGGATCTGATGACGGACCGCTACCTGTGGGGGACGCCCGTGCGGATGTCCCACGAGGCCCCGGTTCCGATCCTCAAGATTGACCGGGAGGAATACAAGCTCGGAGGGGCGGCAAACGTGGCCAACAACCTCCGCGCCCTGGAAGCCAGGGTCTTCCTGTCCGGGATCGTGGGCTACGACGACGCGGCTCACTGGTTCCGCAAGGCCTGCATCGAGGCCGGGATCGACACGGGGGGGATTTTTCCCTCTGAAAACCGGCCCACGACCTTGAAGGCCCGCATCATGTCCACGGGCCACAACCGCCAGATGCTCCGCTACGATCAGGAATCCAGCGAGCCCATCGCGGAGTCGGAAATGGCCTCCCTGATCAAGTACGTGGAATCCCACCTGGAGGTGGTGCAGGCCATCGTGCTCTCCGATTACGACAAAGGGGTCTTCAGCAATCCGGAGCTGGCCCGCAGCATCCTCGCCCTGGCCAACGAGCACGGTAAGCTGACCGTGGTGGAATCCAAGCCCCGTCACGCGGATTACTTTGCCAGCCCGACCCTCGTCGCCTTTGACTACGATCAATCCCAGGAGTTCGTCTTCCGGCGCGTGAACAGCTTGATGACCGACAGCGCCACCATCGCCTACACGATCAGCGACCTGCTGGGAGCCAAAGGGGTCATCATGATCAAGGGGGACGAGGAGATTTGCCTGTACACCTCGGAGCGTCAGGCCTTCCAGTTCCTGCTGCCGCGGGAATCGATCGTGGACAGCACCGGGATGAAAGATACGCTGATCGGGGTGGTGACCCTGAGCCTTCTGGCCGGAGCCGATTTCGGCAGCGCCGTCCGCATCGCGAACCAGGCCGTGGTGCGCAAGATCGGCAAGGTGGGCACGGCCACAGTTTCCCTCCGGGAACTCATGCAGCAAGAGTGACCCGGGTACCCGGCTCTGCGGGTGCCCGGCTCTGCGGGTGCCCGGCTCCTACTTTTTCTTTCCCATCTCGTTGAGCAGGAAGCGGGTCAGGAGCCGGACTCCAACTCCCGTAGAACCCTTCCCCATCCAGCCGTTTCCCGTCTCATTCCAGGCCGTGCCGGCGATGTCCAGGTGGACCCAGGGGACGTCCCCGACAAACTTGCCGAGAAATGCCGCCCCCGCAATCGTCCCGGCCTTGCCGTCGCCCACGTTCTTCACGTCGGCGATGGAGCTCTTGATCGCCTCGTAGTACTCCTTCCAGAGCGGCAGTTCCCAGACCCGCTCCCCGGACTCCTCCCCGGCCCGGCGGATCTTCCCCTTGAGGGCGTCGTTGTTGCCCAGCATCCCGGTGGCGTGGCTCCCCAGAGCCACCACGACGGCTCCCGTCAGGGTGGCCATGTCGATGATCCCGTCGGGTTTGTAGCGCTGGACGTAGGCCAGGGCGTCGGCCAGGATCAAGCGCCCCTCGGCGTCCGTGTTGATGATCTCGACCGTCTTCCCGGAGAGGGAGCGCACCACGTCCCCGGGCTTCACGGCCGCGCCGCTAGGGAGGTTCTCCGTGGCCGGGGCAAGAAAGATCAGGTGGAAGGGGAGCTTCAGGCGGGCGGCGACCCGGGCCAAGCCCATGGTGGCAGCCGCACCTGACATGTCGTATTTCATCTCCTCCATGGACTTGCTGGGCTTGATGGAGATCCCCCCGCTGTCAAACGTGATCCCCTTGCCCACGACGGCGTAGCGACCGCGGATCCGGCCTGAGGGCTTGTACTCCAGGATGATGAACTTGGGGGGCTGCTGAGAGCCCTGGGCCACAGCGAGCAGGGCCCCCATGCCGAGCTTCTCCATTTCCGCCCGATCGAGGATTCGGCAGTCCAGCCTCTCCTCCTTGGCGAGCTTGCGGGCTTCCTGGGCCAGGAACGTGGGGGTGGCCTTGTTGCCTGGATAGTTGGCCAGGGTGCGCGTCCAGTTCACCGCCTCCGAGATCGTCTCTCCCCGACGGGCCCCCCGTTGGGCCGCGGCGAGATCCTGGGACCTCTCGACCAGAAACTTCACCTCCTGCACGTCCTTGATCTTGTCCAGCTCCTCCGTCCTGTACTCCGTGAGCTGGTAGTTCGACAGCAGCGCCCCCTCCACGAGCGCCCAGAGCTTCTCGTCCAGAGGGAGATCCCTCCGGCTGGTCCCCGGAACCGCGAGAGTAAAGCTCTTCACCCCGATATCCTTGGCCCGCCGCACGGCTGCGGCCGATCCCGCCCGCAGCTTTTCGCGGTCCAGCTCGCGCATCTTCCCGAGTCCTACGAGAAGGACGCGCTCAGCGCCCACGCCCCCTTGCGGGTAGAGGAGAAGCGTCTGCTTGGACTCCCCCTTGAAGTCCCCTTTCTCGCGCACCTTGCGGAGGAACCCCTGCAGGGCCTTGTCCAGGCGGTTTTCCACGGCGGGAAGCCGCTCCTCGAAAAGGTTCACCACCAGCAGTTCCGTCTTCTCCTGCTCCAACGCGCCGGCCTTCACGGATATCTTCATGGAAATCTCCTCATCACTCTTATGAATTGCAGATCAGGAACTTACGGAATGCTAACTATACCAGAGGCGGGCCCAATTGCCTAGCTTGCAGAATACCCCCGGTTCCTGCCGAGCCTCTCTAAGACAAGCAACTTGGCTTTCTTTTGACCAACCTTCACCACCCCCTCTCTTCGTGCCAAGAAGTACGACGAGGCGCGAGATATCTGGCAAGCCCGAGTGGATGGCGATTACTGCTTACAGGGCCTTGCCGATAACGTCCAGATCATCCAATTTTGACTTGATGCTCAAGAAGTCGTCCTCAATCTGTTGTAACCCAGACTGTAGTTCTGCGATCGCTGTAGTCGTGCTCTTTTTCTGTCGTCGGTTGATATCATCCATGAACCGGTTTACCAAGCGAAGAAACTCTTTCATCTCCTCCACCAAGTCATTATCGTTAACTAGCCACTCCGCACAGAGACCCTTGAGACGGGCATATGATTTCCTGAGAAGGGGCAGATTGCCCATCCAGCCTTTACGCTTCTGCAAGAAGAGCATCTTGTCCCTCACGACATGGCAGTGCGTCCGAACCAAACCATCCGTTTTGAGAAACACTTTTTTATAGGCGGCGCGGGTTTCGGGAAAATGCTTGGTAAACTTTTGGGGCGTGTTCATCTGGTAGAGGGGGCCGATCGTATCCACAACCGTGTCGTAGCTCTTCCGCACTTCGGCAATCATCTCCTTAAGAGCATGCCTCACGTCTTGATGTTGCACGGCCCCGGACAAGGTCTTCACGATCGTCACGAACTCCCCCAGCTTGACCTTCAGTTTCGCGAGGCCTAGGCTGAGCTCGATTTCGGGACTCAGTCTTTCCCAACCGAGTTCGTCGGTATTCGCAAGGGTCATTTTGACCTCCTAGAGCGAGCGCCTCCTGGGCGTCCTCTGCGCTCCCGCTGATGTTAATCTGCCCGTTGCCGAAGCTGTCCGCAATGGACGTCAGCGTCACACCGCTCACGCTCACGCCGCCTGAACCGCCGCAACTCGGCGGCAGGCCGTTGGGGCTCACGCCGAGAGCCGCCGCAACAGCCGGACAGAAGGCAAGCGAATGGAACGTTCCCGGCGAGATCGAGATCGCCAGGTCGCGCCCGGAGGCGATCGCGGTCGAAGTCTTGTTGACGTGATTGCCGTTGTTCTGCGTCGACGCCAGAAGGTTGCCGAAGAGCCCCAGCGCCTGCTTGCTGCGGTCGCTGTTGCCGATGCAGTGCACTTGGAGGCTGCTGAACTGCAGCGGCGAGAACGATCCGTTCGTCCCCGGCACGCCGCCGATCTGCATGTTCTTCTTGATCAGCTTCAAAATAGTGGGATTGGAGATTTCGGTGACCAGATCGAATCCTGCTAGCAAGCTCATGCTGACCTCCTTGCAAACAGACCCTTCAGGTGGATCCGGTAGTTCTGAGGCGATTTGCTCGCTTTTAACGCCCTATAGGGCACGGCCGACAGGCCGGCCAACCGCGGCTCCGTAGCCAGGATCTCGGTCTTTGCCTTCTCCTACAGTTCCACACCGATGTCTTCAAACAGCAAGAACGGATGGATCAGGAACAGGTTGCCTCCGTTCGGCACGGCCCGAATCCGCCGGAGAATCTCTTGCTCGTGCTTGAGCAGCTCGGCGTACGAGCCGATCGACAGACGGTTCACGGTTGACTCCTCCCGGTCTGGCTGCAAGTCAAGAGCCAGACGCGCAGACAGCCGCCCGCGGCCGGACGACCGCCAACTCTGCTCGGCCACGTCCAGTGCCTCGTCACCCCGAAACACATGAAACGTCAGTTGCGACGTCGGCCGTCCGCTCGGTAGCCCCTGTGGAATCTCGATCTTCTGAACGAACTCGCCGCGAGCGCTGGTTATCGCGGTGGCGACATGAGATGAGCCGCAGTGGATGTCGACACGCAGAGCCTCGAGCTCTCGCTCGTTGGACGCGTCAACCACTACGCCTGTCAAGAGTAATGTGGACATGACGAACCTCCTCTAAGTCTTCAGTTGCAGGCGTCCCCGGTGACGCGTGGTTTAGAGACTGCTCACCTGTCTCAAGTGGGGCACAGCAGCCAGTGAAGGCCTGTCTCTTAGGTCCACTGCGACTCTGGCGGCATGCCCGTCGAAGCGATACCGTTTGCCCGTGATCGGCCCCAGCACGGTTAATCCCGTCTTGCCGAGGTACTCGAAATAAACGACGGCATAGCGCGTCGGCCGGGGTTGTGGAGAGGCACCTGGAGCGGGCTCAAAAGCCCGGCCCGTCTGAACGATGCCGTGGAACTGTCCCCTTTGCTTGCCGCAACAGGACATCTCAGTCCTCCTTATCTTCAATGTATGCGGCCGGCGGTGCGCCGTGCTCGCGGTTCGTGACGCGCTCCAGCAAAATCGCTCCCGCCGACAACGCCGGCCACAACAGGAGCCGCTCCATCCACCCGTCTCCGAGGAGATAAGCGAAGGGAGCGGCGATCCAAAGGCTCAAGCAATAAAAGCAATCGAGCAGGCTTCCCCAGAATCCCGCTCCTAGTCTCTGGCGCAAGCGGACCAGGAGATCCCACGGTCCGTCTTCCGCCTGGAGGAGATGGGTGATGCGCCAGACGCAGAGGATCCCGAGCCCAAGCCAATAAAAACGCATCGCCGATCACCAGTGGGCGCGAAGCGCGGCTCCCGGCGGCGCGCCCTCCGCCGCTGGGTCTGCCGCCTCGTGGACGGCAGACCCAGCAGAAAGCTCAGAAGGTCACCCCAAAGGTGAACTCGCTGAGATTGTTGTGGGAAAAGTCATAGTTGCAGCCGGCAATCGTGCGCTTATAGGCGCGCAGTTCCAACTGATAGCAGCAAGGTTCCGGGAACGCCGTGTTGACGGGAACGCTCAAGTGCAGCATGCCTCCGGCCCAGGTCGGAGCCGCAGCGCCCTGAGCTAATGCGGCGCCATACGTGGGGCCTTTCTGCAGCGCCGCCGGCGCGGGTCCCGCCGCTCCAACCGAGAGCGTCCCCACGGCCAAGAGGTTCACGAACAGGTTCTCGCCGTAGGTGGCAATCAGCGTGTAGTACGCCAGGTGTCCATCCGGGTCATAGGTCATGAAGTCGATTTCCAGGTTACCCCCTTTCTTGACATCCACATTGGTGCACGCCCCGACAGGGGTCACCGCGCCGTCTCCATCGATGACTTTGACGGCGGTGAAGTCGGTATCGGGCTCCAGGGTGCAGAGGTGGACAGTGCCCGGTCCGCACGGGTGGTCGGGGACGCTGGGCGGATGACCACTGGCCGGACCAACCACACGATTGTCAATGGTCAGCACGAGGTAGTTGTCTTTGTCTGTATCGCACAAGGGGAGTATGCGCGAATTGACCAGGTTGCCCGCCGCGAGGTCCCAGCCCCGCAAGCGCAGGTAATACGTCCCATTCGCGAAGTTGTTCTCCGTGAGCCATACCATCAGGAGGTCCCTGTTGGAGATCCAGAAGCGGGTCATTCCCCAGCTCCCGGGGTCGTTGTTCGCCTCGAAGTGCTCGCGGCTTTGGACGACGTTTCGTCCACTGATAAACGCAAAGGAGAAGGGGACAGAATGGAAACCAACCGGACCTGCGGGCAATTGAGGCCCCCAGAAAGACCGCGCGAAGCCCCCGCTGGCCGGCGGCGGCATCGGGTTCCACGGCCCGGCGGCGGTCGGGGCCCACTCAAACTCGTAATAGTCCACCCCCGCTGTGTCCCCGAACACGCCGGAAATGGGTACCGCACCCGCGTACGGCCGGTCGCCGTGGCTCGCGGCAACTCCGGGATTCGCGTAACCTGCCGGGGTCGCCGGTGCCCCGGGATTCCCACCGATATTGTTGACCTGATTGCTGCAGGCGTGGGAAATCACGATGCAGTTGCCTTCCGGGCAATCTTTGGGATCGTGGCAGATGGGGATGCAGCAGGCCCTCTCGTTGGCGATCAACGTCACGGTGAGGTCAGTCGGTATATCCCAGCGCACGTCTGCAAAGCCCTCGTCCACGATCACAGTTCCTGGCTGAGGGCAGTCCTGCGTCACCCGGAAGACGATGTCCGGGGTGCAGTCCCACCACGGCGACCAGGGCCACCAGGGCCAGATGCGCAACTGCTCGAGTTCCGGCACGCGCGGTAACCGCTTTAACAGCCGGTCACGCAGGCTGGGCAGTACAGCCGGATCGACGGTGGTCGATGCCGGCCGCGTGAGGACCCCTTCTTCGGCAAGCAACTGCTCGAAGATGGCGAGGGTGGGCGCGGGGCTTGGGGTTGGAAGCTTGGGGAGCTTCGGATCACGCTGCAGGACGGGTACGATCCGCTCGGCCAGGATCGGCTCGAGCCGCCAGACTCGATACTTCCACCACCACCAAGGCCACCAGCCGCAGCACCAGCGGAACTTGATCTCAAAGGCGCCCGTCGCATCCGACGTGTCACAGCCCACTTGTTGGTTGCTGCTCCACCACCACCACCAGTCCACATCATAGGCGCAAACCTTGGCGCCGGGAACCGGGCTGCCGTCCGGACACAGGATGCGGCCGCGGATGGTAAAGGTTCGGCACCACCGCAACCACCAATACCAATAGTATGGGTGGATCTGGATGGGCGGGAGCTTAAGTTCCCGCCGGTCCGCCCACTGCCGGGCCGACAGCTCGACGTTGATCGTCTGCATGCCCAGCAGCTCTTCATCCGACGCATTTTCCGGGCCTACTAAAATACGCAATGCGCCAGGATTTGCGAAGAAGGTGAAGGTAGCGATACCCTGCCCCTTCGCGTCGAGCTTGACCGTCTGTGAAGAAACAGACCATTTGCGATTTTGGACGGCGACCTTAACTGACTGGTCAGGTTTGAAATCCCAGATACCGGATGCGTCTAAAGGTATCTCAAGCCTGTAGGTGTCGTGGTCTTCTCTTGCAGTCATACCCCCCTCCTTTCAATAACAACCGTTGATACCGCTAACCGTACTCCTTTCCCCTCACCTGAGCCGGCTTCCTTGATTGAAACCCTTATCCTTTCACCGCGACCGTCAAGGTTCAGCGCCTGGTTCCGTGTCGAAGCGCTCAGCCTGCCTTCGACCGCAAGCGACCAGAAGAGGCTGTCGTGTTGGGCGCGGATCGTCTGTTGTACCCTGTCCAGGAGCCTCGCTTTCGGCGAGCTCTCAGGCATGGAATGACCTCCGGCGGCCGCCAGACTCCACTCAGGGGCGATTCATTCTTGTACAGGATTAGCCTATTCCGCTTAGGATGCTCCGCGGAAGTTATCCACTGCCATCCATGAGAGAGGACATCGCGATCCATGCTCCGTCCCCAAGCGATGAGGCTATGGACAGGAAGAGAAACTGTTTACTGCTGATGGAAAAAGGGTAGCTCCCGATCCTGACTTGCGCAAGGGACTTTTTCGCCCTCCAGGACGCCCCCCAGGCATTCGGCTGGAGCGCCACGAGGGCACACCTCCCAGGGGAAGGGGGTATGTTCGGCGATTCCTTACGGGGATGGGAAATCGGAAAACAGGGGCGATTCAGAATTGAGGCCGCCGATTTCGAGACCGTCTTCGGAATAAGAGAACCTCGATTTCGCGTGGGCCGAAGGGGAGCAAATCGCGGCGGCCGACTCACCGCCAGAGCTGCTCCGTGGCCAGCCGTGCGCCCTCCGCCATGGCCTGGAATTTGGCCCACACCACGGTCGGGTGGACTTCCGGGTGATAGGTGGCCTGGGAAGAGAAGCCGCAGTCGCTCCCGGCGATCACGTTGTCCCGGCCCACCAGCTTGGCATACCGAGTGAGGCGCTCAGCGATGAGCTCGGGGTGTTCGACGATGTTGCTCGCGTGAGTGATCACTCCGGGGATGAGCACCTTGCCCTCGGGCAGCTTCACGGTTTCCCAGACGTGGTACTCGTGCTCGTGACGCGGGTTCGCGGCCTCAAACGAGTAGGCGCCGGCATTCACCTTCAACATGACGTCCAAGATGTCCCTCAGCGGCGCGTCGTGGACCCGCGGCCCTTCATTAATCCCGTAGCACGTGTGGAAGCGCACCTTCTCCGGGGGGATCCCCCGCAGGCCGTGGTTGAGCGCCTCCGCATACATCTCGGCCGTCTTCCGCCGCTCGGCGGCGCTCTCTCGCGAATAACTGTACACATCCGTGAGGAAAGGGTCGTCCACCTGCACGAGGAAGCCCGCATCCACGATCGCCTGGTACTCCGTGTGCATGGCCTCCGCCAGCGCGTGCAGGTATTCCTCTTCGGTTCCGTAGTACTCGTTCCGGCCCACGCCGCTCGGCGCCACGGCGGGCATAAAGACGTCCTCGGCTCTCACCCCCTCCAGGGCGGCTTTGAGGTTGTCGATGTCTCGGCGCACGGCCTCTTGTCCCCGATAGCTGACGGGCCCGGTGCACACCAGCGGGACCACAGGGGCGATGGAACCCCCAAGCATGGCCTGGCTGAAGTACTGCTGGTAGTACTCCGGGAAGGCCTCCACTTCCGCTGCAAAGATCGCCAAGCGAGCGCCGGGCTTCGGTTCAAAACCGCTAAGCCGCTCGCTCACGTACGTAAAGAAGCCAGGCTTTCCCTGCTCGCCGTCCGTCACAATGTCCATGCCGCTCTCGACCTGCTTGCGGACAATCTCAGCGACGGCGCTCCGCACCCGCCTGGTATAGGCATCGTGGTCGTAAGGCTCGCCGTTGACTTTCGCCTTCATCATGTCGAGCAGGTCCTTGGGGCGCGGCAAGCTGCCGCAGTGGGTGGTCAGAATGCGATCGGTACTCCGCTTCATGTTCCTTTGACCCTCCTTGCCGGTTTTCCTCGAGCATCGGCGACTCTTTTGCACAGGACTTTGGACTCTGGGCAATCACGTCCGTCATACTGTCCGTAAAAGGGACGCGGACTAAAAGGGGGACTTGTTTCCGGGTGGACGACCTTCGTCCTCTCGCTACCCCGTCCCATCCCGTGAGGCAGGGTCCCGGGGGGATCCAAACTCGACTGTCTGGGCATGCCCTCTCATTACCCCAAGGAAGTGAACCCGTAAAGCTCATTCCGAAGCAACGTCCCCTATCCCATTCTTTGTTGAGCGACTCCGCGAACACTGCGGACTCTGACGCCCACGCCATTTGAACACCTTGTGCGCCCTGGCTATTCAATTTCCCGGGGTTCGAGAATTAAGTGGAGGCCTTCCAGAATTTGATGCACGCGCTTCTTGGATAGCACCCCAATGTATTCACCCAGCTCGCCCTTATCCACGGTGAAAATTTGCGAGACGGCCACGACACTCTGCTTGGGGAGGCCAGCCTCTCCCGGATCAAGGAGCACATTACCCGGAGCCGCCGCGCGCCTGAGGTTCGAAGTGAGCGCACACACTACTACAGTGTTGATGCGACTCCGATTGAAGACATTATTCTGAACAACCACATGCGGATGCCGATAGCCGGGGCCGGAGCCATCAGGTTCGTCCAGGTCAATCCAGAAAACATCGCCTTGATTGATTACCATTCGCCTTCCACCACTTCGCGATGGAGGCGGCGCATCTTGCGCAGGCGCTTTTGCTCCGTGGGGTCGGGCGCGTCTTGATAAGCTTGGTTGATTTTCTCGAGAAGTTGCCGATGTTGATGGCGCTGCATGAAGTCCTGCAGTGCCAGCGCAAAAAGGCGGCTGCGCGAGACCTTCATTTTGCGGGCCAGGGCTTCCGCTTGCTCAAAGAGCGACTTTTGGAGAGAAATTGCAGTTTTGACATTCGCCATTTGGTTATACCTTTCTATGCAGCCCGAGTATAACCTCGCGTTGTACTAGAGTCAATACCAAATATGCGGATCAGCTTATGGACAACTGCGCTGAAGGTGCGCGGTCTATCCTGCAAGCTCAGAGGCAAGGGTCCAAGCTCTGGCAACGCGGTGTAAGGTCTCAAGGCTAGGGTCCCGGGGGCATCCAATCTCGACCGCCTGGGCAGGCCCTCTCATTACCCAAGGGAAGTGAACCGGTCAAGTTCACTCAGAATCAAAAACCAACGCGTTTGGCAAGAGACCGCTATTCGGGTACGTAGACCGCGTAGCCTCTGGGCGCCGCGTACACCTGGGACCATCCGCCCCCATCGGAGCGCTGATCCAAGGGCCTGTTCCGGTCGTGTCCCCACCAGGCGGCGCAGGTGAGTTTCGTATTGGGCCACTTCGTCTGCACCCAGGCGCCGCGCCAGGAGTCCGGGTCCGCGTTGACCACCACCACGAGCCCCCGCTGGTTCCCGTATCCGTGACGTTGGGCGATGTAGAGGCGGCGATCGCTGTACAGCAGAGCCGTCCCTCCTCCCGCATAGTCCCGGTGGACCTGGCACAGCTTCGCAATCCCGTTCGGGCTGTTCGGCAGCGCCAGACCGTAGTTGTAGTAGTCCTTCCAGAACACGCAGGGCACCCCCTCGTGCGTCAGGATAAAGGCGTAGGCGAGCAGCTTGTCGCGGACAATGGGCTGGTTTCGATCGGTGTCGTGGTTGTCGCAGAAAGTCACGGAGTGCATGGGGATATCAAAGACCAGCCCGCTTCCCCACAGCCCCCTCATGTCGTACCCGGAGTTGTTGCACATCTCGCGCAGGGAGTAAAAGAGCGGAAAGTCAAAGGCCGACGCCGACCACCGAATGTAATCCAGGTAGCCCTTCACGGCGTCCTTGTTCCCGTCCCAGTACTCCACCACGCCGAAGCACTTCTGCCACTCTTGAATGCTCTGCACGATCCACGAGTCGAAATACTTGACGGCGTCGTAGCGGAACCCGTCGTACCCGATCCCGGCCTGCCGATCCCGGAGCCAGCGGATGGACTCGATGACCTCCAGGTAGGTGTACGGGTTGTCATGGCAGAGGTCGGGGAGCTCGTAGCCTTCCAGGTCGCCGTAAAAGGCGCCGGCATCGCGGGAGGAGTACTCGCAGGGATGGAAATAGGTCCAGTCCCGGGGAAACTTTCCGGACTTCGGGGCGTACTTCGTCATCATCTCCTTGCCGGTCAGGGGATTGCGCTCCTTCGCGTCGCCGATGTCACAGTGGTTCAGCACGGCATCGGCGAGAACCATCATACCGTTCTCATGGGCTGTCTGCAGGAGCGCCCGCAGCTCCGCTTTGGACCCGAACCAGGTCTTTACTCCCCCCTTCTGGTCGAACTCTCCTTGATCGTAGTAATCATACGGGGCGTACCCCATGCTGTCCACGTGGCTCGATTTCGCCGACGGCGGCAGCCACAAGCCCGTGATCCCGATCCCGGCGAGCTCGGGGACTTTGGCGCGTACGCGCTCCCACCACTCCCCTTCCTTCCCCTCGGCCCGCGGGCAATCCCAGTAGAAGGCTTGCAGGATTCTCATGACGAGCCTCCTTTCCTCGTGCTACCGATACACAAGGAAGCTTCAGTGTGATCCACATGCCAAGTGCAACATTTCTACTGTCTGGGCATGTCCTCTGGTTACCAAATTCAGAAATTCAGGGGACACCTTACTTAATTTGGTACCTCCTTGCTCCCTTCGGGCCTGGCTTCTGCCGCCTCAGTATCCGTTCTATGACCAGCTCCAGCTTTTCCGTAAAGCTTTCACTTCCAAGCGGCCTGCCGGTTCGCTCGTGTTTCCTGATGTCGCTCATTTCTTCTCCCTCTCCGGCAGAGGACAGGTGGGCATCCGCCGGTTGCCCCGTTGGGTAACGTGGTGAGGTATGCCGGCAGCTATAACACGCGCAATTCGAGCCATGGGGCGAATTTAATGGAAGCAAATCACAAGTCAAGGAAGAATTAAGTACGGTGTCCCCGGAATTTCGGAATTCCCGGAATTCTGGAATTCGCGGAATTCGGACGGAATTACCTCCGCGAGCGATGTGGTCGCGGCGGCAAAGAACCTTTCGTCACGGAAGTTTCCCGCCCTTAACATCCGGGAGTCTCATAGGTGTCAGCCCCGGCCTGGCGAGCCCGTAAGCATCTCCTTGCCGCTCACCGCTCATCCTCCTGGGATTCCGCTCGCAGGGCTTGGAGGGCCTTCAGTTCAGGCAGAAGCCTGAGATCTTTGGGACGACCCGCGGCCTGCTTGGTGAGGATGAGGCCTTCCAGCGTTAACACCCAGACGCTGTACCCATACAGCTCCACCTCTTCCGCATGGGCTTTAACCGCTTCATAGTCTCCAAGCCCAGCCACCTCTCCCATCAGATCGAGATCGCCTCCCTCCGTGGTCAAGGTGAAATTCAGTCCGGCTTTGAGGGTCGTGTCGTCCAGCGCAAAGGGGAGATCGGCAGGGGCACCCCGGAGCCGGGGGTTGAAGGGGTGGAGGGCCTGGCTGAGCCGTTGGTAATTATCCCGCTGCCGCTGGTAGCAAATGTCCAAGTCCGCTGTGACATACGAGGAGCCCTGCGCGACAGCGGCCATGCCGCCGATGATCACAAACGCCACCTCAGCCTTGCACAGGGCGGTCAGCAATCTCTCGGCCTCGAGCACGTCTCGGTTTCCTCTTGACGTAGCGCAGCGTCTCGACCAGTGCCAGCGCCGCTTGGTGACGTTGCAAGCGTTCCGTCGGTGTCCACTCGAGGCGCTCGCGCAACATGGACAGGTCAACCCCGTCCTGTTCAGCCCAGGCCAGGATCTCTGCAGGAGAAGGAATTAGTTGCACCCTCTACCCTCCGTACGTCCTTATCCACGCTTATTGATAGTACAACTCCTTTGCCCAAAGCAAGCAATTCTTCCACACCCCTTGTAGGACCGTCAGTAGACAGGCTCTGTTTCTCCGTGCCTGTTTTGGCAGTTTTCTCCGTCCGAGGGTCTGATGGATCAGGCATGAACCGCGCGCCGTAGCGCGCCGGCGCCATGCCTTTCTCAAAGTAAGCCGCGTCGCGGCAGCATTTTCTTCCTACTGTAACAGACTTCCTTCCTCCTGCCCCTAAAAAATTGTTCCCAGGGCCTTTCGTGGACGCGAAACGGGGGACGTTGCAATCTGTGCTCCAGGATACCCCATCTTGCCTATGGCCAGTTGACAAAACAGCCTCAATGCGACCCAGATAATCCTCTCAATCGGTCCGGTTTCAAAAGACCTTCGTCCCCTCCATACCCCGTCCCATCACGTGATGCAGGGTCCCGGGGGCATCCAATCTCGACTGTCTGGGCATTCCCTCTCATCACCCCGAGGAGGTGAATCCGTCAAGCTCATTCACAAACAACGTCCCTGATTGCCGCGTGTCGGCTAACCTGTCGCCCGTTTGCGAGCGGTCCGGGTTGAACGACGAGATGGAAGTTGTGCCTGAGCATCAACGTAAGCATCGATCAGACGTCGGATCATCCGTTGATATTGTGTGTGATGCTTCGCAGCCTCGGATTTGAAAAATTCGATGCTCCTCTTGCTCAAGGCGATCGTAACCTTTACCCCCTCTTCCCGAAATGCGAGTTCCTCAGGAGAAGGAAGAAAGTCCGGGATTACCTTGAGATCACCCAG
>JACPSX010000251.1 GCA_016193065.1 Candidatus Tectimicrobiota bacterium
CACCGGTCGGTGCTCCCCCCTCTCCCAGATGGAGATGGTGCATGGGTCCACCTTTAGCTTCCGGGCCAAGTCTTCCTGCCTGAGACCCAGGAGCCGCCGTCGGGCGGCGATCTTCTCCCCCAGGGCCTTGGGCTGGGGTCCAAATGTCCACATGACGCCGCGGCATACCCGGCGGTACTGCCGGATTGACCTGCAAGGAGAAAAGCTCCTGGAGCTGGCCGTGGAGAAGCTGGGTTTGAGCGCCCGGGGACACCAACGCATCCTCAAGGTGGCACGGACCATTGCGGATCTGGCGGAGGAGGAAGAAATTCGCACGGAGCACCTCTCCGAGGCCATCCAGTACCGCAGCCTGGACCGGAGGCTTACGTAGGAGTGGAAGGATTGGCGTACGAAGGTTTACCTGAATTTCCTGCAGAGCGGAGCTCACACCCGCAGCGCACGTTAATATCACGTCTTCGTCACGGGAGTGTCCCCAGATCCACCGCTAAATATAGGTTTGCCTACCTCTTGGGCGGTTCCTACTTGCCGAAGGTCCCCTTCAGGTTGATTAGGCGGGGCTGCTTCAGGTACTCGGCCGGGTCCATTCCCAGGAACTGATCCACGCCGTGAATGGTCTCGACGACGACTGGCTGGATTCGGTCGCCCACTTTTTCGATTCGGCTCATGTGCATGTCCGCGATCACGTTATGAAAGCGGTCGAACCGGATGCGGCCCCGGGGCGTGTCCAGGCTCGTCTTAGCAAGCGCCTCCACGAAGCGCGCGGAATCCTCGATGTTTCCGCCGGTGGCTTTCATGGCCTCGTCGATGGCGGCCATTGCATCGTAAGTAAACTCGGCCGGTGCGCCCGGTTCCCTGCCAAACTTGGCACGAAAGGCCTGGACGAACTTCCGATTCCGCGGGCTGTCAATGGTGAAAATGTAGGGCTGGACGCCGTAGACGCCCAGGGCCGCCACCCCCGCTGCCGGCAGGTTTGTCATGTCCGTGAACCCGACTGCCACGTCCACGACCGGGATCTTCCCCGTTAATCCGAATTCCTGGAATTGTTTGATGAACCGGACGCCGTCGGAGCCGGGGATCATCGTACCGACCACGTCCACGTCCCGTCGGATCCGGGCGATGTACGGTCCGAAATCAGTGGTGCCCAGCGGGGCGTAGATCTCCTGGACCACCTTTCCGCCCGCCTTCTCGAAGGCGCGGCCGAAGGCCAGTATCAGCTCAAGCGGCCCCACGCTGTCCGTGCCGACGAGGACGGCGGTGCGGGCTTTCAGGTTTTTGTAGACCCAGTTGGCTGTGGGGGAGGGGGGCATGGCCGCGCCGTAAGTGATGCGGAAAAAATAGGGGTTGGGCTGAAGTGTGAGCGATTCGGCCGCGGCGAAGCCGGAGATGATGAGGGGGACCTTCTGGGCCGTGACATAGTCCTTGATGGCTATAGCGGCGGCACTTAGGACGATCCCCACCATGGCCTGGGCGCGATCACGCTCTACCAGCTTTCGCGCCTTCGTGAGAGCCACATCCGGCTTGACGGCATAGTCTTCAACAACCAGCTCCACCTTGCGCCGGGCCATCTCCCCGTTGACGTCGTCCAAGTAGAGGCGGGCACCGTCAACGATGTCCCGGGCGAACGAGTTGAACGGCCCGGTCAGCGGAGCGAGGACCCCGATGGTGATGGGCGTCGTTCTGCCGGGTCCCTGCGCCTCGGCCGATGGCGCGGGGACCAGCCCGCACAGGGTCAAAAGAGCGACGATGACAATCAGGGCGCGTCCGAAGATCCGCATGGCTCCTCCTTTTTTGTATATCGTTGAGCCCCATTTCCGGGTTTACTGCACGAGTCCGATCTTGCGAAAAAAAGCCGGATTTCTCTAGGTTGTCGACAAAAGAGTTGTCGACCAACTCGTTCGGATCGGCCCTGTGCGCTTGGGAAGCTCAAGGCTCCCCCACTGGCCTGATACCCTAAGAACATCTCACTATCAAAAGTCCGGCACATTTTCTAATCCGGGGATTGTGACCATCTCCGGGAAGGATCCATCTTTCGGCAACGTCGCGTCGATCCCCATGGCTTCCGTGCAGTGCGGCGCTCGGGCGGAAGGATCCAAGGGCGCGCCGTTGATCTGAGAGAGGATCAGGGCATCCCGAGCGGGCTGGCTCCGTGTGCATACCGCCCAGAGAACCTTCTCCAGGTCATAAATGTCGATGTCCTCATCCACTACAATCACGTACTTCGGTCCTGCCATCCCCAAAGCGGTCGCGATTAAATTTCTAGGCTCGAACTCCCGGGTTTTCTTCATGCTGACGATGAGCAGGTAGCCGGCGCCTCCGCAGAAAGGAAAGTGGACGGAGTGCACGCCGCAAAATTGCCGCCGCAGGGCGTTGAGGAAAGTCGCTTCCAGAGGGATTTGCTTTAAAACATGATTCTCCGTCGTCGGCATTCCTGTAAGCCCGGCGAGGTAGAGCGGGTTCTTTCGGTGAGTGATGGCCGTAACCTCAATGACGGGCTTGGAGGAGGGTGGCTGATAGTAGCCGGAAAATTCTCCAAAGGGTCCCTCACTCTCTCGCTCGTTCGGAAGGACGATGCCTTCGATAATAATTTCCGCATGAGCCGGCACCTCGAGGTCCACCGTAGCCGCCTTGACCAATTCGACGGGTCTACCGAGGACTCTTCCTGCCAGTCCCAGCTCATCCACTCGATAGGGAGCTTTCCACTGGCTGGCGATCAGAAGCTCCGGACTTACCCCCAACGCAATGGCTATCGGCAGTCCTCGGCCTTTCGTTTCTGCGCGCGCCAAATGGATGGCCAGGTGTTGAGCCATGATGCCGAGACGGTTTTTGCTCTTTAGCTGTAACCGATAGAGCCCGAGATTTCTGCGCCCGCTATCCGGATCCTTGCTGATGGCAAGGCCCATCGTGATGAAGGGAGCCACGTCCTTTTCTGAAGAGGTCATGACCGGGAGCCTGGTGAGATCCACGTCGCTTCCCGTGTGGCAAACTTCCGTGCACGCGCCGTTGGGAACCGTTATGGAAGGGATGGGGTCCGCCATCGACTCCACAAGTTTTTCCACTGCGCTTCTCTGATCAGCGACCCCCAATACTTTTAATAGACGCCGTTGCGCGGCAAAGAGCCCGCCGATTACGGGCATCTGAGATCCCTTGACGTGCTCGAAAAGCAGGGCGGGTCCTTGCCGGTCGCTGGTTTTTCGGATATATGCGGCGATCTCGTGAATCGGGTCGACCTCTCGTTCAATGCGGACCAGATCTTTTTCTTGCTCCAAAAACGTTAGAAACTCTCGCAAATCAATAAACGGCATAACCGCTCTCCTAGGACGTTACAACCTTGCTGAAACTCTCGGTCAAATATTTCATAATGGGGAGCGTTTCTCAGTATCACCTAAACGTGCACTTCTCCTCGGGCCACGGATAGGACGGCCTCGATGATGCGATGATAACCCGTGCAGCGGCAGAGATTGCCGGCCAAGGCTCTTTTCACGTCCGCCTCAGTCGGTTTCGGGTTCGCATCGAGCAAAGCTTTGGCGGAAAGAATCATGCCGGGAGTGCAGTAACCGCACTGAGAAGCGCCGAATGTACGAAACGCTTCCTGGAGCGGATGCAGTGTTCCTTCGTGCGCGAGTCCCTCGATAGTGACAATGGTGCTGCCGTTGACGAAGGGCGCCAGGTAAGTGCACGAGCTGACCGGAACTCCGTCGACTAATACCGTGCAAGCCCCGCACGCTCCCATGCCGCAAACTTCCCGGGCTCCGGTAAAACCTAATGTTCTCGTCAGCATCTTGAGAAGCGTTTCTTCCGACGAGACCTGAAGCATTCGCTCGACCCCATTCACAGTGCAACGAATCTGATGTTCCAAGTTTTCCCTCCAAACCTCTTTGCAGCGCTAAGAATCCTCAAGCTAAGGTGCGCGCGGATCCGAGCCCTTGTTTCGCTTCGTCCGGATGAAGTAGGACGGTAAGGACCTTGTCCGGTGTCAGAGGCAGAGAGAAGAGCCGGACATTGAGTGCACGAGCCACGGCATTGCCGATGGCTGCGCTCGTGGGCACGATAGCCGGTTCTCCGGCTCCTATTGCACCAAATGGTCCCTCGCGATGTGGGACCTCAATGAGAATTGCCTGCACAGGTGGTGCCTCGCAGATCGACAGCAGGCGGTAGTCGACCAGGTTGGGATTCAGCAGTTGGCCGTTATCCCAGCGCATCTCCTCGAAAAGCGTCATACTGACGCCCGAAGCGACGCCGCCTTCGATTTGGGCAGCACACAGCGTCGGGTTGATCGCCTTACCTACATTGTGCGCCGCTACGTAGCGAAGCACGCGAACCGCGCCGGTCTCCAGATCGATTTCCGCCTCGCACCCGCCGGCACCCGTGAAATAGTAGGTTGAACCTTTGCCCTGGCCGGTCTCTCGATCCAGAGACGCCTCCGACCTGCTGATGCCGGTGACGGAGATCGAGCCTCCGTACCCGAAGGCCCGGCTCAAGACCTCGCCGAAGCTCAGGCTACGATTCGAGGTTCCTTTCACGGCCACTCGCCCGTCGGAAATTTCGAGATCTTCTTGGGA
>JACPSX010000252.1 GCA_016193065.1 Candidatus Tectimicrobiota bacterium
CCCTTTTTCCTGAGCCACTCGGACGGTATACGATGCCAGAGCCCGGAAGAGAGGAGCGAGTTCGGGCGCATGTTGATCGAGGGCTTGCAGTTGCGCAGCGACGGTCTCCACATCACCGCGGGCGATGGGCCCCGTCAGCGCACCGGCGGGACCCAGGCGCTCCACGTTGTCCAGCGTGGCCCTGATCAACGGGAACAGAGCCCGGAGAGCCTCTTTGTGTCCCAGTCCACCGGACTCGAGGATGCGGATACTGTAAGAGATCAGAGTGACGAGAAAATTCGAGGCGCTCGAGGCCGCCCCGTGGTAGAGGGGCTTGGGCAATGTTTCCGGAAGGTTCAGAATCTTCCCACCCAGGGCCCGCACCAGCGGCCGGGCCAGGCGAACCCCTCCGGGGTCTCCCTCCACTGTAAACCAGACGGATTTCATTGACTCGATTGCAGCGTCCACATCGGGGAACGTGTACAGGGGGTGGAGGGAGGCGCCGTGAATCCCGGCCTGCCGGCAGGGACCCAGAATCCTCCAGGAATGCGCCCCGCTAAAATGCGCCAGGAGAGCCCCCCTGGCCAGTCTCCCGGAGGCGAGAAGCGTTTGGGCCACCTGAGAGATGGCCCGGTCCGGCGTGGCAATAAAGACGTACCGGGATCTCTGCACCACGTCGGCCGGGATCGTTGAGTAGGCTTGGGCCCCCATGCGCTGGGCGGCCCTGCGGGCGGACACCAGCCGGCGGCTGGCAACGCCCACCGGCTGGTACCCCTGACGGGCTAGTAGGCACCCTATTGCGGTTCCGACGGTGCCCGCCCCGATGATGGAAAAGGCTTTGGTAGGCATCACGGGCAATAAGAGCCCGTTTCAAAGCATAGGAGGGGGGCCTTGAGAGCAGGGCACCCGCAAGGCGGGTACCCGGGAGCCGGACTAGGCCCTTTTGACATGGAGTGATCCACGGAAGTAGCTTTTGAAGTAGGTCCATACGTCGAGGACGAGATCCCAGGGCTTGGTCTTCAAGATCTCGCGCTCTTCCTGCGGGATCGATAGGACCTTGCGCAAGGCCTCGCTCCACTCCGGGCTGGACAGATCTACGACTTCGGGTTTCCTGCTGAGAAGTGGCATGGGTTCAATCACCTCCGCGACCAATTATAGCATCTCACCTCCTGGTCAACGAGGGTTCTACATGTGCAGGCTTTTTTTCCCCTTTTTAAGGGCCAGAAAGGTCACACCCTGTTACACCGGCCCTCAGTCTGTGACCTTCCGCGCTGGAGGAGCGGGATAGGCCGGGTGCGGTTTTCCCGTGGCGCGGGTCTTGATGCAAGGTTGGACAGGGTGAGTTTCAAAACCGCTTGATTCCCCGGGGGTGGGATGTTAGAGTTGCAAAATCAACTGGAAGGAGGCAGTGTTGAATGCTCCCAGGGTCGGCATTATCGGTGGCAGCGGGCTCTACGAGATGCCCGGCTTCACGGTGGCGGAGCGCAGAGCCCTTTCAACCCCATTTGGGGAGCCCTCGGATGAGTACGTGGTGGGCTCTTTGGGGGGGAGGGAGGTGGTTTTCCTGCCCAGACATGGGAGGGGCCACCGGATTATGCCCTCGGAGCTCAATTTCCGGGCCAATCTTTTCGGCTTCAAATTGCTTGGGGTCGAGTGGGTCATCTCGGTCAGTGCCGTCGGGAGCATGAAGGAAGGGATCGCCCCGGGGCACATCGTGATACCGGACCAGTTCTTCGATCGCACGAAGGGGAGGCCTTCGACCTTTTTCGGGCGCGGGCTTGTGGTCCACACGGGCTTTGCGGACCCGGTGTGCTCCGATCTCTGCCGGGTTCTGGTACGGGCGGCCACAGAAGAGGGGGCAACGGTACATGACGGGGGGGTCTATCTGTGCATTGAGGGCCCGCAGTTCTCTACCCGGGCCGAGTCCCGCATCTTCCGGCAGTGGGGGGTGGATGTGATCGGCATGACAAACCTTCCCGAAGCCCGGCTCGCTCGTGAGGCGGAAATCTGCTATGCCACGCTTGCTCTGGTTACTGATTACGACTGCTGGCACGAAGGGTCCGAGGACGTGACTGTGGAGATGGTCATCGAGACGTTGAACAAGAACGTTCTCCTGGCTCAGCAGATCGTGGGGAGGGCCGTGGGATTGATCTCCCCGGACCGGACCTGCGCCTGTCCACATGCTCTGAAGGATGCCATCATCACGGCCCGGGACAGAATTCCAGCGGACGTGCGTTTGGAGCTTGCTCCCTTGCTGGACAAGTATCTGAGCCATTAAGGTGTCTCTCATGTTCGAGCGCTCAAGAGAGCTTTTTTCTCTGGCCCGAAAAGTGATTCCCGGTGGAGTGAACAGCCCGGTGCGGGCCTTCAAGGCCGTGGGCGCTGACCCTGTGTTTGTGGCCCGGGCTGAGGGGTGCCGCATCTTTGACGTGGATGGAAATTCCTATATCGATTACGTGGGCTCCTGGGGGCCTATGATCCTGGGGCACGCTCATCCCGAGGTAATTGCCGCCATTAAGGAGGCCGCGGGCAGGGGGACCAGCTATGGAGCTCCCACGGAACTGGAAGTGCTCCTGGCCCAAAAAATCGTGCAGGAAGTCCCCTCCGTGGAGATGGTGAGACTGGTGAGCTCGGGGACCGAGGCGGTCATGAGCGCGATCCGGGTGGCCCGGGCTTACACGGGGAAAGATAAGATCCTGAAAATGGCCGGGTGTTACCATGGCCACGACAACTCTCTGCTCGTGCAAGCGGGCTCCGGAGCCACGACCCTGGGGATTCCCGATAGCCCCGGGGTCCCTGCCTCACTGGCCCAACTGACCCTCACGGTCTCCTACAACGACCTGGCGGCCGTCGAACAGGTGCTCCAGAAGGAGGGGAACCAGATCGCTTGCCTGATCGTGGAGCCCGTGGCCGGGAACATGGGGGTGATCC
>JACPSX010000064.1 GCA_016193065.1 Candidatus Tectimicrobiota bacterium
AATCTGGGTTTTAACCTGGTCGCAAAGAGAAAGCTTCCACTGGAATCTCACAGCATCCAGGATCTAACTGCCTTGCAGAACCTAGCTGCGCTTTCCGGACCATTTCTGAAGGAAGATGCCCCGAGCTCCAAGCATGTAGCGGTCATCGGCTCCGGCGTTGCGGGCATGACCTGCGCTCACGACCTGGCAATCCTGGGAAACCGGGTAAGGGTCTTTGAGGCGCAGCAGGTTCCCGGGGGCATGCTGGTTCTCGGGGTGCCAGAGTACCGCCTCCCGAGATCTCTCATCCGGGCGGAGATTGACGCGATCCTCGATCTGGGCGTTGAAATCAGGTTCGGGCAGACACTGGGGAAAGACTTTTTGATTCGTGACCTCTGGTCTCAGGGCTTCGATGCCGTCTTCCTTGCTATCGGAGCCCATAAGAGCCGGGAATTGCGGATGGAAGGGGTAGAGCTGGACGGGGTCTTTCGGGCCCTCGAATTCCTGCTCAACGTGAATCTGGATTATAGGGTCAATCTGGGCCGCCGTGTTGTGGTTGTGGGTGGAGGGGATGTGGCCATGGACGCCGCCCGGTCCGCGGCCCGGGAACTTCTCGCGGAGGAAGTGCGGCTCTCCACCGCGCACGTGGGAGTCATCAACGGGTCCCTGGATGCTGCCTCGGCCATGCGAGAGGCCATGGATGTGGCCCGGGAGGCCATGAGACGGGGGACCCGGGAAGTGCAGGTGGTCTGTCTGGAAAGCTGGGAAGAGATGCCCGCCCAGCGGTTTGAAGTGGAAGAAGCTATCGAGGAGGGAGTGATGCTCCACACCCGCCTGGGTCCCAAGCGAATTCTGGGAGAAGACGGAAAAGTGCGGGGGATCGAGATGCTCGCGGTGCGCTCCGTTTTTGATGAAAAGGGCCGCTTCAACCCCGCCTTCGTGGAAGGCTCCGAGCAAGTCATGGAAGCGGATTCCGTCATCCTGGCGGTGGGTCAGACTTCCGACCTGTCCTTCCTGACCCCCGAGGACAGCGTGGAATTGACGCCGCGGGGGACGATCAAGGTGGATCTGGAAACCATGGCCACCACGGCCCCGGGGATTTTTGCGGGCGGCGACGTGGCCCTGGGCCCGCGCATCTTCATCGAAGGGGTGGAGACCGGCCACCGGGCCGCCCGGGGGATCCACGAGTATCTCTCGGGGCGGAAAATCCGGGTTGAAAAAAGAGAGCACTGGGCCGGGATCGACTTCCGGGAGCAGCACTTCTTCGGCGCCGCGGAGACGCGAAGGCCCTGGCTCCCCGTCGTTCAACAGGGCTACGAGAAGATCCCGCGGGAATCCCCGCCCGCCATCCCCGTCGACCGCCGGATCGGAATCGCCGAGGTGGAGCTCTGCTACGGAGAAATGGAAGCCCGGCGCCAGGCCAGCCGCTGCCTGCGCTGCGGCATGAATCCTATTTTTGACGCGACCAGATGCATCCTGTGCGGGGGGTGCGTGGACGTATGTCCGCACTGGTGTCTGCGCATGGTCCCGCTGCCGGAAATCGAGGAAGGGGAAACGCTTTCCCGGCTTGTGGAGGCTCCATTGGGATCGCCTGCGGGCAGCGCGATGATCATGGACACCACAGCCTGCATCCGCTGCTCCCTCTGCGCCCTGCGCTGTCCCACGGGGGCCATCACGATGGAGAGCTTCCAGTTTGTGGAGGAATTAACCTATGAGTGAGTCGAAAAAAGGCGGCATCTTCAGCCGGCGCGGTCTGCTGGGAATCGGCTGGTTTAGCTTCATTGTTTCCATGGTGGGTCCCGCCCTGGCCAACATCCGCTTTCTCTTCCCCAACGTGGTGTATGAACCCCCCAGCCGGGTCAAGCTCGGCAAACCGGAAGAGTACGCCCGCGGCTCCGCCACTTTCGTGGAGGACCAGAGGTTTTACTTGTTCCGGGATGGAGAGGGGTTCCGGGCCATCTCCGCCGTGTGCACCCACCTGCGCTGCACGATCAACTCCTTTGGACCCGCGGACGCCGAGTACGGGGAACCCCACGCCCACTGTCCCTGCCACGGCAGCGTGTTTGCGCAAAAAGACGGCCGGGTCCTGAAAGGCCCCGCTCCCGTCGCCCTGGAAATATACGAGGTCGGCCTGGCACCCGAC
Organism: Candidatus Tectimicrobiota bacterium; assembly: GCA_016193065.1. GTDB lineage: Bacteria > JACPSX01 > JACPSX01 > JACPSX01 > JACPSX01 > JACPSX01. The sequence continues at coordinate 2,123 of JACPSX010000064.1, forward strand.
GGCCGGCTCGTGGTGGACACGGCCCGGCGGGTGGACGCCGGGTTCCGGTTCAGGGTCTAGCAGGGGAGAAGAAGAACATGGCCAAACTCACCGAGAACCGCTTCTGGCGCTCCCTGTTCCGCAGACCGCTCCCTGACAGCGACCTCGACCGCATGCTGACCATGTTCAGCAACTTCTTCCTCCATATCCTGCCCGCCAAGGTCCACCGCCACAGCTTGAAGCCCGGCGCCACCTGGGGCCTCGGGGTGATCTCGTTCGTCCTGTTCCTGGTCCTCATCGTCACCGGCGTTCTGCTGATGTTTTTCTACGTCCCCTCGGTGGAGAGGGCCTACCGGGATATGAAGGACCTCAAGTACGTGGTTTCCTACGGAGTCATCCTGCGCAACATGCACCGCTGGGCGGCCCACGGCATGGTGGCGGCGGTCTTTCTTCACATGGTGCGGGTGTTCTTCACGGGTTCGTACAAGCCGCCGCGGGAATTCAACTGGGTTCTCGGGATCCTCCTCTGGGGGATCACCCTGCTGTTGAGCTTCACGGGCTACCTGCTCCCCTGGGACCAGCTCGCTTACTGGGCGATCACCGTGGGGACGAGCATCGCCAGCTATCCCCCCTGGATCGGAGAGAAGATCCGCGTCCTTCTTCTGGGAGGGAACATTGTCGGGGAAAGCGCACTGCTGCGCTTCTATGTGCTCCACGTGGTATTTCTCCCCATGGTCTTGATGGTCCTGGCGGCCGTCCATTTCTGGAGAGTCCGCAAGGACGGCGGCATCGCCCGACCCATCGCCCTGGCTCTCCACCCCGTTGCCGGCGGGGGCCCCACTTCGGCGGAAGCGACGGCGCGCTTCGTGCCGGGTCCCCTCAAGACCTACACCCTGGTGGAGCTTGTCCGTGGGACCTCGCCTCAGGTCGGCATCCAGGCTCCTGAGGAGGAGGTACCCTCCTGGCCCCATCTCACCATGCGCCTGCTCATCGTGTTCGAGCTGGTCCTCGTTGTGCTCACGGCCGTAAGCTTCCTGTTCGATGCCCCGCTGCTGGAACAGGCGAATCCGGTGCGGCCCGACAATCCCGCCAAAGCCCCCTGGTACTTCCTGGGGATTCAGGAGCTCGTCAGCTACTCGGCCCTGGTGGGAGGGGTCCTGGTCCCTGCCATCGCTCTTCTGGGACTCATGAGTATCCCTTACATGGATCGGGATCGATCAGACCAGGGGATCTGGTTCGGGAGTCCGGCGGGAAAACGAGCCGCATGGATCTCGTTCCTCCTCACGGTTCTGGTGATCCCCGCTCTTCTCTTCCTGGACTCCCGCTTTGGCGTGCGCCAGGTGGCCCCCGGGGCTCCCCAGTTTTTCACGGATCTTCTAAACCCGGCCAGCGTCCTTACCACTCTTATGGCCGTGAGTTCCTTTCTCACCTGGCGCGCAACCCGCTCCCGGCGCCTGGGCGCCATGGTGCTCTTCACAGCCTTCGTTTCGGCCTACCTGGTCTTTACGGTCATCGGGACCTATTTCCGGGGGCCGAACTGGGTATGGGTCTGGCCATGGCAGTAAAACGGTTGCGGAAACTTCTTCCCTCGGACCTCGGAGGGTTCTGATGCTGCGCATCTATCGCCTGTTCGCCCTGATGAGCCTGATCACACTGGCTCTTTTTCTCCTCTCTCTGTGGAAGGACTCTAACCGGGAGTGGAAGAAGTACCAGGATGAGTACCGGAATCTCCTGATCGCCAAGGCCAAAGACGCCGACCAGCGCCGCGCGGCTGAAAACGTCGGATACGAGTTCGCCCAGGTCAGCGTCGCGGAAGGGGCTCGGGTGGACCGCTGCATCATGTGCCACAGGGCCGTCGAGGACCCCAGGTTTGTGGACGCCCCCCAACCCCTGCGCGCGCACCCGAAGATCCCCTCCCACCCCTTCGAGCGCTTTGGCTGTACCGGTTGCCATGGGGGGGACGGCAGCGCCACGGAGGTCCAAGCGGCCCATCAGGGGATCCAGAAAAAAGAAGGGGCCGTTCTTCCCGATGGCCGGATCGTTTACCTAACCGAGAGGGAAGAACCCCTTCTGCCCGGCAATCTGGTCCAGGCTTCCTGTGGATCCTGTCACCTGACGGAGGACCCGGGGAAGATCGGGGCTCCCGTGCTATCCCGGGGCAAGACCCTGTTTCAAGAAAAGGGGTGCATCGGCTGCCACCGGGTTGGTAGAATTGGAGGAAAGGTGGGACCCGAGTTGACTTTTGCCGGGGAAAAGCGCTCGGACCCGGAATGGTTGCTCAAACACTTCCGGGATCCTGAGTCCCTGGTTCCAGACTCGGCCATGCCTTCCTACAAGAATCTTGGAGAAGAGGAGTTGCAGGCTTTGACCGCTTTTGTTCTGAGTCTCCGGGAGGTTCCCTTTACGTTGATCGCTTCGGCTCCCCTGCAACCACAGACCGTCGTTGCCTTGACCCCGCCTCCGGTGCCCCGGGAAGCCCACTGGGAAGCCCCCCGAAACGAAAACCTCCGGCCGAATCCTGTCCCGGCTAGTGCGGAGTCCGTAGCAAACGGGAAAAAGCTCTACGGCAAGTACTGCGCGGGCTGCCACGGGGAGTCGGGCAAAGGAGACGGGCCCGGGGCGCCGAAAGACTTGAAGCCGGAACCCGCGAATTTTGCCGACCCCCGCATGATGGCCCACGAGCGGGAAGGCGGACTCTACTGGAAGATCACCCGCGGCCGGGGATTGATGCCGGGCTGGGAAGCCACGATCCCCCAAAAAGACCGCTGGGATCTGGTCAACTTTCTCCGCACTCTGCCGCCGAAAGTCCAGATGCCTCCCGGCATGATGGAGCAGCCCCACGGCGCAATGGGAGGGGAGAAAGAGCCCGCCGGTCACATGGAGGAATCCCGGCCCGGCGGTCATTAGCCAAGGTCCCATGGAAGATCTGCAGCCATCACGCTTGAAAGATCCGAGACCTTTTCCCGGCAGGATCGGCCGGAAGCTCAGCCTTTCTCTCGCGGTGATCATCACCCTGGTTCTGATCGTGGGAGGAGTTTCCCTGTTGCTGGCCCGTTCCATTTCCCGCACCAACCAGGAGATCAAGCAGCAAAGCCAGCACACGGAGGTGATGAGCGCTGTCCAGTTCCAGGCCCAGCAATTGATCGTGGAAGTAACACAGGTGGTCGTTACCGGCGACGGGACCCGCACTTCTCGAGTTGACTCTCTAGCTCAGCGTATCGTCTCCTTGCTGCAGGAGTACGGAGAAATTCACGAATCCAAAGAAGACTTCCCTGAAAAGCGCCGGGAGCAAAGGGCAATTGTAGAAGTACGGGCCACCATCTCGAAACTTCTCCCAGTCTCTCGCAAGGTCCTGGAGACTCTGAGCGCCGGGAAAACCATCGACCGCCAGACGATCGATTTCCTGAACGGCGTGAACCTCAGGATGCCCGCTCTCTTTGGCGAAGTGAACGAGATCCACCAGGCCAAGATCCAGCGGCTGATCGGCGACAGCAGCAACCGGATGAACGTCTTGCTGGGCATCTACCTGGCCTTCGTTCTCGTAGGAGCCGCCCTGCTCATCGGGGGCAGCGTGATTTTCTCGAGAAGGATCGTTTCCCCGATCCAGATCCTGGCGGAAGCCACCCGGGAGATCGCCCGGGGGAATCTGGATCGCGAGGTCCCGGTGACCTCCGGGGATGAGATCGGAGAACTTTCCCATTCCTTCAACCAGATGGCCAGAAAGCTGGAGGAGCACGAACGGCAGTTGCACGAGGTGAACCAGCAGCTGCAGAGCAGGGTGCGGGAGGCCCAAGCGCTGAACTGCATCGGAGTGGAAATCTCCAAGCTCCTGGACCTGGACAAGATTCTTCAGTCCGTGGTAGAGCGGGCGCGTGAACTCCTGCAGTGTGAGGTGGTGGCTCTGTGTCTGGTGGAAAATGGCGACCGCTTGGTCCTCAAGGCCACCAGTGGCCCTCCGGAGGCATTTTCCACCCGACTCGACAGCAGCGGATCAGAGAAGTCAGTCGGTGTCCCGGCGGACCTGCCGGACCATCTGGTGCTCTGCTCCTTGATTGCGGAAAAATACCGAAGCGTCCACTGTGCGGTCCCACTAAAATCCGGAGAGAATGTTGTCGGCGCGCTGTGCGCGGCAGACAGCCGGCCCCGTGACTTTTCCGAAGCAGAGAGAGAACTTCTCGCCGGCCTGGCCACCCAGGCGACCATCGCCATACAGAATGCCCGTCTGTACGAGCAGATGCAGGGCCTCGCGGTCCTGAAAGAAAGAGAACGCATCGCCCGGGAGATGCACGACGGGCTGGCGCAGAGCCTGGGTTACCTCCATCTCAAGATCCGATCCGCCGAGAACCTGCTGGGACCGTCGCCGGACCCGAAGGTGGCCGAGGAAGTGCGCGCCATGCGCAGGGTGATCGAGGAAGCCTACGAAGAGGTCCGCCAGTCCATCTTCGGATTGCGGACCATGGTTTCCCGCGGCCTGGGCGTGATCCCCACCCTGACCGAGTATCTCCACGACTTCAGTGAGCGGAACGGAATCCCGGTCGATCTGCAAATTCCGACGGGACAGGAGATCTCATTCCCTCCCGCCGGGGAAGTGCAGCTCATCCGGATTATCCAGGAAGCCCTGGCCAACGTGCGCAAACACGCCCAGGCGAAGCGCGCCCGGATCGCCTTTGAGGTGAACGGCACTTCCACTCAAGTCACCGTCGCGGACGACGGGCGGGGATTCGACCCGAAGGAGACCCTGAAGGCGGGCCGGCTCCAGTTCGGGCTGCAGACCATGCGGGAAAGGGCTGAATCCCTGGGAGGGAAGCTGGAGGTGATCAGCGCGCCGGGAAAGGGGACCCGGGTTCTCGTCCACATCCCCCGGGGCGCGTGAGGAGGCTCAAGATTGGACCCCATCCGAGTCCTGCTGGTTGACGATCACGCCCTGTTTCGCCAGGGAGTCCGCAGCGCACTGGAAAGCGAAGCCGACATCGAAGTAGTGGGCGAGGCGCGCACCGGGACCGAGGCCATCGTGAAATCCCGGGAGATCATGCCCGACGTCATCTTGATGGATATCTACATGCCCGAGGCCGACGGCCTGGAGGCGACCCGAAAGATCATGTCCGAGATCCCTTACGTGAAGATCATCATGCTGACGGTGGCCGAGGAAGACGCGAAGCTATTTGAGGCGATCAAGGCCGGGGCCAAAGGCTATCTCTTGAAGAACATTGATCCCAAGGATCTCCTCGAGATGGTCCGCGGGGTGTCTGGAGGGGAGGCCCCGATCAGCCGCGTGATGGCGGCAAAGATCCTTGGGGAATTTTCCCGGCAGGGCAGAGATGATGTCGTCTGTCCGGCATCCGGGGGGAAATTGAGTCCCCGGGAGATGGAGGTTCTGAAGCATCTGACGGATGGGGCAAGTAATCGGGAGATCGCCACCGCCCTGGGGATCAGCGAGAACACGGTGAAGAATCATCTGCGGAACATCCTGGAGAAGCTGCACCTCCAGAACCGCGTGCAGGCCGCCGCCTACGCCCTGCGGCAGGGGCTCACCGGCCCCCCCCGGGGCCCGGAGTAGGAGTCTTCCCTTTCTCGCGGGCAAGCCGCCGGCGCAAGGTTTTCTCGTCCACCCGAAACTTGAATGCCAAGCGTCCGTTGAGAAAAACCAATGGGATCCGCTCCTTGTAGGTCTCGTAGAGCTCCGGCGTGGACTCGATGTCGATCTCGCGGAGATCAAATGGGATCTCTCGCTGGACCTTGCGCAGCGTCGCCTTCACCTCCTCGCACAGATGGCACTCGCGCTTTCCATAGATCTCAACGTGAATCATTCCACACCTTCACGGTTTCACCTCGCCGGACGAACGTGTCTCGTCGAGAAGCCGCCGCCACTTTTCGCGGCTTGGGAAGAACATGGGAACGCGATGACGGTAGGCCAGGTACTCGTCGCCAAACCGCTCGATCATCCGGGCTTCCTCCTTCCGCGCGAGCCGCACGTAGGCCCACACGATGATCGGGAAGAGCGCGAGCGTGGGGATCGTCGGCCAGTGGATAAGCTGGCCAAACACCGCCAGGAAGATCCCCGTGTACTGCGGGTGCCGGACCACGCCGTAGAGACGGTCGGTAGCCAGACGCCCCTCCCGCCTTGCATGGTACACCTCCCACCATCCCTTGATCACCAGGGAAAGTCCGAAGAAGAGGAAGCCGTACCCGAGCATCATCTCGACGATTGCACCAAGATCACCCCATCCGAACAAAGTCGCCCAGAGATGGCCGCTCTGGTGGAGCCAGGGGATGTCCAAACCCAGGAAACCGCTCAAGACGTAGATGGTGAGCGGGAAGCCGTACATCTCGGCGTAGAGGGCGATGATGAAAGCCTGGACCAATCCAGCTCGGCTCCATTCCCGCCACCCCTTGGGGGCCACATAGCGATAGAGGAGCCACGAGGCGATCACCACCATGATCACCGTGACTTCCCAATATCCGGTTTCCTTTGCGGCTTCCATTCTTCTCTTCCCGCTCCCTTAGGAGTTCAGCATCAATGCGGTCGTCGCGATGACTCCAACCCATCGTGGGGTGCGCATTTTCTCGGGCCCTTCTCACTCTCACTCAGGTGCGTTCTCATGGCTGTGCCACGCTTCCGCGAACAGATCACATAGTCCCGCCCTCGCCCTCCGCCGAGTTGGTGGCCGAAGCGTGCGGCGCTCGAATGCCGCGGCGAGCCAGGGCCTTGCGGGCCGCCATGAGGATTTTGTCGCGGTGCACGGACTTGCTGAGATAATCCTCGCAGCCGCAGTCCAAAGCCTCAATGTAAGTGGTCCACTCTCCGAAAGCAGTGAGAATCAGCACGGGCACGTGGGGGCTCATGGCCCGGATGCTCCGGAGAAGCTCCAGGCCGTTCATGCGCGGCATCTCCAGGTCGGTGATGACCAAGTCAAAGGGCCGGTCTGTCAGTATCCTTAGAGCCTCCTGGCCATCGCCGGCGGTGCACACGCGGTACCCGGCACGCTCAAAGATCTTGGCCAGTGCACGACTGTACTCCCGGTTGTCATCCACAACGAGGAGGGTCGGCGTCCGTTCCGGATTCATGACCCAAAGGCTCCTTTTCCGCCAAGTTCAGTCCAAAAATTTCATGGCCATACGCCTCAGTTCGAGCTCATTGGGGCTGCTGGATCGCTGTGAGCTGCCAGTCTGCCCCGCCCGAAGGCCGGACGAAGGTCCAGTACTCCTCAAACTTCACCGGATTCTCTTTGCTCCCACTCACCAGGCGTCCACTTTGCTCTTCAACCGTATAGTCCAGCAGATTCGCCAGGAAGCGGATCGTGACGAACGCTGTCCCGGCCTCGACCCAGGCCTCCTCAATTTCGCTGCGGCGCACGGCGATGTTTTCCAGGCGATTGATCTTCCCCTGGGACTTCAATTCATCGATACCCCGCTGGAGCTCCTGTCGAACCTCCGGGGCCAGAAGATCGCTGACCAGATCGAGATTGCGATTGGCCCAGGCCCCCTGAATCCGGAAAAAGATGTCCATGGCCTCCTCCGGGAAGCGCTCGACGTTAAAATCGGGTACGACCATGCTCACCTTGTCCAGCCCCCGCTGGAGGTCCGCCAACTCGGGCGGTTCTTCCACAGCCGTGTCCGTGCGATCTGCATAAGAGGAACCACAGCCCCCTGCGTAACCGCCAGACCCCATGGTGTAATGCCCTCCATGGGCTCCCGCCAATCCCTCCTGTCTCCGACGCCGGAAATAAGACACCACCCCAAATGCGATGGCCCCAAACAAAAGGATCTCCAGGAGACCGATGCCTCCTCCCCCACCCCCCAAGCCGCCGAAGCCAGCGCCAAACCCCAGGCTGCTGAAGAGCAGCGATCCCAGGAAGCCCCCGGCAATTCCTCCGGCAAGACCTCGTAGGAATCCGCCGCCGCCCGCCGGCTGGCTAGCTGGGGCGCTCGGTGTAGCCGGTTGTCTCGGCGTCTGGCTCGATCGGTACTGGTCTCGTTGAACCGGGCTTCGATTACTCCTGTACGGTGCGGAGTAGGAGCGGGAGCTGCCACCGCCAAAGGAGCGGCCACCGCCCGCCCGAGCCCAGGCATCCAGTTCCAGGACGCCCAAGAAAAGGAACAGAACCATTGCCATCACCGCGCCAACTCGCCATCCACGACCATGTTTCATGATCTCCCTCCTTAAGTAGTGCGCTCCATGTGGCCCCACAGGGCATCTGACAATAAGGGAAGCAAGAGGGATGCCAAAAAGCGGGCATCGGTGACCAGTATCGGCTGACTTTGCAAACTCTTATCGTAACAAGGGTTGCGGCGCCTGTGGGTCAATGAGGATTCCTCACCCTCGATCAGAAACTTGGCCTTTGACAGATTGGCAAAGAGAGGGAATTTCACGGAATTCAGCAGGACTCAATGTCAATCGAACGGAAGCACAATCTGAAGCTCCACACTGAGAGGCCGGACGGGCTGAAATCTCCGGCGACAACAACGTGCAAAGGCTGCAGCGGTTGCCATGGTGAGGGTCGCCACTATAGTTCAGGCTATGCTTTTGAGGCCCAGTTTTCCACGCGAAGGCCCGGCACCTGTCTGAATTCCTTCTCGTTGCTGGTGACCAGGCGCGCACCCAGACTCAGTGCGTGCGCGGCGATCAGCAGGTCCATCGCGCCTATCGGACGGCCCCTCTTTTTGAGTCCTGCCCTGATTCTGCCATAGGCTGCAGTTGCCTGCCGATCAAAAGCGGCCACCTCGAGCGGAGACAGGAACAGATCCAGGGCTTCCTGATTCCTCTTCGGCTGGCTGCTCTTGCTGACGCCATACTGGAGCTCGGCAAGAGTAATGACGGAGATTCCTATGTCGCCGATCGAAAAGGAGCGAAACCGATCCAGAACAGAGAGAGGACGCTGTTTGATGAGGTAAATGCAGATGTTGGTGTCCAGCATGAGCTTCACGGAAATGTCCTGGTCCTTTTCTGGAGGCGCGGCTGATTCCGGCCACTCTGCATAAAGTCATCCGTGAACTTGTCCAGGCTTTTGCTGAGGGCGGCCCAGGATCTCTTCTTTGGCCGGAGCAGCAAGCATTCCCCCTGGCGTTGAATTTCCGCCTCATCGCCTTCCATCTGAAATTCCTTGGGAATTCTTACCGCCTGGCTGTTCCCGCTGCGAAAAATCCTTACGGTCTTCACGGCTGATTCCTCCCGATGTATATACAACAGGATATACGGAGGCAAGGAATCTGTCAATTCCTCTGGGCCGTCGCCCCCTCGGTCCGGTAACCCGCGTCGCGAACGGCCCGCTCCAGCGCGGGCAAACCGACCCGGGTCGGGTCATAGAGCCTTCTCCACGGCCTGTACGCAGCGGGCGCAGGTGAGGCCGAAAACTGGCAACTCCACCCGCTGGGGACCGGCGAGACCCTCCCGCACGCCCGTAGTCGCCGAGGGGACATGTCGCCCACGCTGGGCTGCCGGCTCACCCGCATATCTGCCCGGGTCGACGGCGAACGCCGCCTCGCACTTCGCCGAGCAGAAAAAGAAGGTCCGGCCGGCGTGTTCCCGCCAGGCATGAGCCTTCTCCTCCTCGACCTCCATCCCGCAGACCGGGTCCCTCACCATTTTCCATCCCCCCGACAGGGCGACCGTCATGAATTTTAACCTCCCCGTTCCCATGGACTTCTCCGCCCGCAATGCGATTGTCTCAGGGCCGGTCCCTGCCAGTTCCATCTCCTTCTCTCGTGCGAGCCGCCGGCGAAGAGCCGCCTCATCCACCCGGAACTTGAATGCCAGCCTCCCGTTGATGAAGACCAGCGGGATTCGCTTCTTGTAGGCCTCGTATAACTCTGCCCTGGATTCAATATCGATCTCGCGGAGATCGAAGGGGATCTCGCGCCGGACCTTGAGGAGGGTTGCCGTAACCTCCTCGCAGAGGCAGCAGTCGCATCTTCCGTAGACCTCAACGCGGATCATCCACCACCTTCCCGGCAAAGATGGGACCTTCCGGCTCCCGGTCGCATTGGTGACATGGTGCAGATTGTGGTAATCATGAATCGGACTCAATTACTTTGCCTTGGGAACATGGAGATAGGAGATTAGATCAGCCATCTCGCCATGCTCGAAGTGGTCTTCAGTTTTCATGTGGGCGGCGTGATTCCACAACTTCCCCGCCATATCAACGAGTTCCCTGGGCTGAAGTTTACCCTCCATCGAATCCAAAGCAGGGGCACTTCTCCCGCCAACTCCTCTCAGGCTGTGGCACTGCAAACAGGATTTCTCCCCGCTGAGGACCAGCGCGCGCCCCAGCACGGGATTGCCGGGCAGTTTCAAAGCTCGCCAGTTCCTGACCGGCTGGGGGAGATTGGAAAGAGAGCTCTCCTGCCCTGCCACCCTACCGTCAAAAGGAAACACTAACAGTGGAATCATCAGAACCATTATGACGAAGGCTGCAAAAATCTTTCTCATAGGAAAAACCCTCTCACTTTAGCTGAACCAGGTAGAAGACCGGAGCCTCCAGCTCTTCTTGGGACAGCTCTTTTAGGCCAGCATCGATGGCTGAAATTCATGGCCTTCGGATCCTGAATGAATTTCTTGGTTCATTCTATTGCTCATGATGCATCCCCTATGGCGTTACGTATTAGTTGTCATGAACCGTTGGTCCACCCGTGCATCATGAAAATCCCCCCACTGAAGAAAATCCCCCTGCTCCCCCCTTTAAAAAGGGGGGAAGGGGGGATTTGCGATAAGTTGAAATGGAACGCACGGCAACTCCCTCCTTCCATACCCTCCCGCACCCAGAGAGTACTCGGGGGGAGGGGGTGAACAGAGCATTTTCTGAGCAGTCGGCATGACGGTATATGGACACCACGACGGATGAAAAATTGCATTTTCGTGACAGGTATTAGTCAGCCGATCTGCCGTCCGAACCGCCAGAGACCCAGGGCAAAGATTGCAAGACCGATGCCTCCCATGGCCAGGGCCTGAGAGGAGCAGCGCTTGCTGAAGGTTCTGAGCGAGCGTTCCCCATAGGAGACCCAGGCCCAGGCTGCTGAACAGGAAAAGGACGGAGAGCACGAAGAAGAGGAGGAGGCTTCCCCGGATCGACACCTCGAACCACCATGGTACCCAAAGGGCCAGGGCCAGGGAGACCAGGCTCACGACAAAGGTGGGAACCACCTTCGCGAGCATGATCTCCCACGGCCGCAGCGGCATCACGAGCAGTTGCTCGATGGTCCCCGCTTCCTTCTCCCATGCCAGACCAGCCGCCGGCAGAATGACGGCGATCATCATCACCGCCAGGGTCAGCATGGAGACCACCTCGAAGTCCACGCTCCGCAGGGCGGGGTTGTACCAGGCGCGGCGCTGGTTCCTTACCGCTGGGAGGTATGTGGGTTTCCCTGCCGAGGCAAGGAGTCTCTCCCGATCCAGCTCCTGCGAATACTGCCGGACAATCCCGGTCGCGTAGCCGAGGGCGATGAGAGCCGAGTTGGAGTTGGAGCCGTCCAGGAGCAGTTGCGCGGAGGCGGAAAGCCCCTGTCCAAGCTGGCGGGAGAAGTCCGGAGGGATGACCAGACCCACGGTGGCCCGGCCGCTCTCCAGGAGGTCGTCAAGATCCCGGGAGCTCTGAGGCCAGTAGCCAGCGTCAAAGTACTCCGTTTGGGAAAAGCGGGCGATCAGTTCGCGGCTCTGCGGCGAGCTGTCCAGGTCCTGGACCGCCAGGCGGAGGTGAATCACGTCATAGGTGATACTATAGGCGCAGATGGCGATCTCCACCGCGATCGTCCAGACGATCAGGATGATCAGCGGCTTCCGCCGGAAGAACTGGATGAACTCTTTCTTGATGAGCGCGGCTAGCGAGCCCATGGCTCAGCCGATCTTCTTCCGGAAGCGGAGTGTCGCCAGGGACAGTACCGCACTCCCGTACGCCAGGAGGAGGACCGCGCTGGGCCAGAGGCGCTCCAGGCCG
>JACPSX010000253.1 GCA_016193065.1 Candidatus Tectimicrobiota bacterium
AAAGGTCCCCCACTCGCTGCAGACAAGGGGGACGCCTGCGGACGCGGCTCCCGCGCTTTCTTCTTTTTTCGCTTCTCCCGAATCGCCCGGGCTACTTGTCGAAAATAACTGGCTAACCGTAGAAATCCGAGGCCAAGACTCCGAAAAGACAGACCCGTCACCCCCATAAAGCTCAGAAAGCCGGCCGCAAGGACCAACAAGTAGGAGCCCGGTCGTCCAAATAAAGTCAGCACGAACCGGCCCAAAAGCGATCCGACGATGCCTCCGGACTCGAACCCGCTTCGAAAAACAGGATCTCCCGGGAAACGCAGGTGGAAGAACGCATCGATCGCTACGAGGAGCCCCAGGCTGCTGACTACGAGGATCAAGACACCCCCGCCAGGCCGGCTCCAAAAACGGATCGCGCCAAATAGAGAGAAGACCGGGAGAAGCGCAGCGGCTCCCCCCAGCAGGTTCACCAGGAGGCCGGCCAGCCGGGCTCCCACAATCCCCCCGTAGTTTTCCACAGCCATGTTGGAGCTGAAATATTCACCGATGGAAGGATCGCCGGCATGAAAGGAAATGAGAATCATGAAGAGGAAAATGCCGACGACAAAACAGAGGAACCCTGTAACTTCCCGCCGCCTCCTCCAACTCCGGCGGTGGTGCCCATCCACATTCTCATAGGACTTAACGCGGATTCCCTTGGACACCTTCCCTCCCACTCAGCGCGGGAGCGCAGGAGGCTTCTTTCCCCTTAGCCTCCAGGCCCGCCCGCTTCGTCCACAACCCACTTCAAATATTCGGGCAGGCCGTCCGTGACCGATACGGCGATGATTTCAGGCACCTGGTAGCTGTGAAGCCGGCGCACGATCTCGATCACGTCAGGAATACGCCGGCGCAGCGTTTTCACCAAAAGCAGGACCTCTTCCTGCCGGCAGAGTTTCCCTTCCCAGGAATAAATGGAGGTAAGCCCGGGAACCAGGTTCACGCAGGCTGCCTCTTTGCGCTCGATCAGCGCCGTGGCGATTCTCTCCCCCTCTTCACGAGAGCCAACGGTGCTGAAAATCAGGACCACTTCAGGCTGTTCACCCATGGACCCTGTCCCCCCGGGCGAGCGCTCGGTACTTGATTCGCCTCCCCGTCATCGCCCGATCACCCTCACCCTTCCCCTCTCCCGATTCTTCCCTCTTCTCCGAGGGGGGCTAGGAGTCCATCCTAGTAATCGCGATTGCGAACATTCAACACTTTCCAGTACCCCAGAACGCCCATCGACCCTCGCTTGCGTCACCCCGGCGAAGCCCCGTGGGCGTCATGAATGACGCCCCTACCGGGTACCCGCCCGGCGGGGGGGCGCAATTCATTGCGCCCCCCCGCCTCAACACACTCCTAGCTCATGACGGTGCCACCGCACACGTTAATCCCCTGGCCGTTAATCCCACGGGCGTCATCCGTGGACAGGTAAACCGCCAACGCCGCCACCTCTTCCGGCTCAATGGCCCGCTTCTGGGGGCTTTCCGAGATCAATGCCTCCTTGGCCTGTTCCGGCGTCATCCCCGTTTTGCCAACGATATTCTCGACGCTCCCGCTGAGCATGCCTGCTTCAGTCCATCCCGGACAGATGGCGTTCACCGTGATGTTGTAGCGGGTCACCTCCAAAGCCAAGGAACGGACCAGCCCCAGCACGCCGTGCTTGGAAGCGCTGTAAGCCCCGCTGTAGGCATGACCGCTCTTCGCTAGAGTCGAGGCAACGCTAATGATGCGGCCGTAGCGCTGGGCCATCAGGTGAGGAAGTACGGCCTTAATGCAGTAGTAGGACCCCGTGAGGTTCGTCTGGATGATGCGTTCCCAGAGCTCGTCTTCCATCTTGGCGATGAGCACTCCCGCCGTGATCCCCGCATTGTTGACCAGAATGTGGACGCCCCCCAGTTTCTCCACGGTCTGCTGCACCAGATTGTTTACGGAACTGCGGTTCGCTACGTCCGTGGCCACTGCCAGAGCCTGACCTCCGCCGGACCTGATTTGTGAGGCCACCTCCTCGATCTCGCCGGAACTGCGAGCCGCCAGGGCCACCTTAGCCCCCGCCCCTGCAAACGCCAGCGCAATGGCCCGCCCGATCCCCCGGCCCGCGCCAGTGATGATCGCCACTTTCCCGTCCAGCTTTCCGGATGAACCCACAATTGACCTCCCTTTTTAAACGCTGGAGAAGACTGCTGTTGCCACGCCGCCTGAACATCTCTTTTGCAAATCGTTGTTACTATAGTGGAATCCGCTGAGAAATCAAGGAGAGCATTCAGCACTTAGCTCTTAGCCCTTAAAAGTAGGAGGGGTGCCAGATCCTACAGGAACCTGGCACCCCCAGGGTGGCAGTCAAGGGAAACCCCTTGCTGTGCAGGAAGGCGCGATGAACTCTAAATGACGAAGCTTTTAGGAAGCGAAGGCTACCTGGGAAATGAATGCGGCTACAGTCTGCTGAATCCTGGGCAGGGGAGAAATGGCAAATTGATCCTGGGCACAATGAGAGCAAAAAACCACCTCTTCAGGGGTGTATGCACAGGCGGGACAGCATGAGGCTCCGCACTCGAAGCATCCGAGATCTTCAAAGGGTGAATGGTACTCGTGTCCGCAGTGACATTTCCTCCGCATGGCCGTTTCCTTTCTCGATACGCCCACCAGTCACCTCAGGTCATTTTGCTAGGGGACCGTCCCCTCGCTTCTCTAGATATAGAGCAAAAGGCATTCCTTTTTCGCAGCCCCCGAAAGTAACCACATAAGAATCAATATTACAAATAGTTACACGAAGAGAGAAAAAATAGTCCCACATTTGCAGAGACTCATCTTCTTCAAGGTGAGACATTAATGTCTCATAAAAGATGAAAAAATTCAAAGCTCTGGTCGCCAGCCGCTGGAAGATGGCCGAAAAGAAGAGATTTTCCTGTGAGACATAATTGCCACACCGATTGGGACAATCGCGACTCAGTTTGGCAGGCGAAAGTGTTGCGGCGAAATAGCGTGCTTAACCAGAAGGCGGTGGAAAGTCCGGCGGGGAATCCGGGCCTTCTGAGCCGCCCGGGATACATTCCCCTTTGTTTCCATCAAATAGCGTATCAAAGCCTCGCGCTCGAACCGAGCCAAGCTTTTCTCCCGCGCATCCATGAAGCCTTCGACCGCTGCCGGATCGGCCGTTGACTGCTGGATATGGTGGGGGAGATGCTCCACCTCAATTTGCCGGGAAGGAGTCAGCACCACCGCCCTTTCGATGATGTTCTCCAGCTCCCGGAGATTTCCCGGCCAGTGGTACTGCTGCATGAATTCCATGGCGTGATCCGAGATCTTCTCCACTTTCTTATTGACCTTGGCCTCGGCTTTGCGCAGGAAGTGGTAGGCCAGGATCGGGATATCTTCGACCCGCTCCCGCAGGGGTGGGAGGGTGATGGTGAACGTATTGAAGCGGTAAAACAGATCCTCCCGAAACTCCCCCCCGGCAATGGCCCGATCAAGATCCCGGTTCGTGGCCGCCACCACTCGGATCCCCACCTTTTTTGTGGTCACATCCCCGACCGCGCGGATCTCACCCGTTTGCAGCACCCGCAGCAGTTTGGATTGCATCTCCAAGCTGATGTCTCCAATCTCATCCAAAAAAATCGTGCCGCCGTTCGCTTTCTCAAACAACCCCATCTTGTCCTGAATGGCTCCAGTAAACGACCCTTTCTTATGGCCGAACAGCTCGCTTTCCATGAGCGTAGGAGTCAGCGCGGTGCAGTTCACCGTGATCAGAGGCTTGTCCTTCAAGCGGCTGTAACGGTGGATGGCGCGGGCGACAACCTCTTTGCCGGTGCCGCTTTCCCCCCGGATCAGGACAGTGGTCGGGGTGGGCGCCACTTTCAGGAGCAGGCGGGCGATCTCCTTCATCTTGGGATTCTTTCCCACGATGAACTCGCTGTCTGAACGCGCCTCGATCTCCTGCTGGATCTGCCGGTAGCGATCTTCCAGGTCTTCCTTCTTTTTTTTCTCCTCGATCAAGTCCCACAAAAACCGCGCTCCTGCCCCGCCCAAAATCTCCGAGCCCGGAGGCTTCAGGCCCTGCAGCTCTTCCCCAATTTGCGGGTTTCCTGTGACGTTGATGATCAGGTCAGCCTGGCACTTGCGGAGCAGACGCCGGTAATCGGGGGCCACGGGGATCCCGAGGCTGCGGGCCAGCTTCATGCCGGGTGCCTGCGGGTTCACGTCGCAGACGGCAACCACCTTCACCGCAGGATCCCGATGAAGCAAATCCAGGAGGGCGGTCCCTCCCTTCCCGGCACCCAGGATGACTACGCTCGACATCGCTGCGCCCCTACTCCAACCGCAAACAAATAGGGCAGCCGAGGTCTTGTACTCCGACTCAACTGCCCCACGGAAACCCTGCAACTGACATTTTCAATGGCGTCTGCGGAAGTCCTCAACAGCAGCCCGCGCGGCACGGCAGGCCATCTCCGGATAGCACCACTTCTCCGGAGGCAATCCGTCCAACGCCCTCACCACCTCTTCGGGTCTCAGAGCCTCGGCCTCCTCCAGGGTCTTGCCGGTGAGAAGCTCCGTGGTTACGCTGCTGGCGGCGATGGCCGTGCTGCAGCCCATGGTCTTGAACCGGACCTGCCGGATGACCCCATCATCCACCTGAATCGAGAAGCGCATGAACGCGCCCAGGGAAAAATCCCCGGCTTCGCCGATTCCGCTGGCCCCGGGAATCTGCCCCACGTTGCGCGGGTTCAGGAAGTGATCCCGTACGGTGGGATTGACCTGCGTGTCAGTGCCGGCAGGCAAGGCGCTCGCCCCCCCCGATTCTAGACCCTAAATGTGTCGAGCACCGCGTCCAGGTCGGGAGTGTCGCTTCCTTTGTGAGCCTTTTTCAGGGCTTCCAAGCGGTCTCCCAGCGTGGGTGCCTGCACCTCGTAGTAGACGCCGATGGGAACTTTCCCGTCGGTATTGGTCGACATGGCCAGCTCCAAAGCCCTGCCTTTATGACTCGGGTCATGCGTGGCGTCAATCTTCTTCACCAGCGGCTTGTAATAGTCGTACGTGTCATCCTTGTTGAACACCGGGCAAGGTGAGACCACATCGATGATTGAAAATCCCTTGTGTCGGACTCCCCGGGCAATCAGGTCCGCCAAGTGATTCCGCTCCGCAGAGAAGCCGCGAGCGACAAATGTGGCCCCGTAGATGATCGAGAAGGCCACGGGATCCACGGGTTCCTCTTGGGATCCAAACGGGGTCGTGGTGGCGACAAAGCCCAGGCTGCTGGTCGGAGAGACCTGCCCCTTGGTGAGGCCGTAGATGCGGTTATTCATGACCACGTAAGTAATGTCGATATTCTTGCGGGCCACGTGCGGCACGTGGCCGGCGCCGATACTGAACCCGTCTCCGTCCCCACCGGTCACGATCACGCTCAAGTCCGGCCGCGCCACTTTAATACCGAGGGCGGCCGGCAGCGCCCTGCCGTGGCAGCCATGGAACCCGTAGGTCTTCACGAAAAACGGCAGCCGGCTCGAGCAGCCGATGCCGGATACGACGACCGTCTTGTACAAGTCCAGACCCAGTTGGGCCATCGCCTGATAGAGGGCACTTAAAACCCCGAAATCCCCGCACCCCGGACACCACGTGGGATGGACGTCGCTCTTATAATCTTTCGGCTTCAGTGCTACCGAGGCCGCCGCCTGCGCATTCATTTCTGGAGGACCTCCTTTACTTTGTTGACAATCATCTCCGGATTAAAGGGCAGGCCACCGTAAATCGTGTGCTTGATCGGCTTTACTGAGGTGTGGGCACTGATCAGGTCGGCGAACTGTCCCTGGTAATTGACCTCGGGAACCAGAATCCTTTTGCTCGGGACCCGCTCCGCAAACCGCTCAATGGCGATCGCAGGCACCGGGAACAACAAGTGAGGATAGAGAGCGGCCACCTTGTAGCCGGCGGAGCGCAGGCGGGCCAGCGCTTCTTGAACGGAGCCGTGGGTGGAACCCCAACTGATGATCCCCAAGTCGGCGGGATCATCCCCTTCCCGAGAAACGGAGGGAAAATCGTCCTCCTCCAAGCGAGCCAGCTTGCGGAACCTCTTTTCCGTCATCCGCGAATGGCCGGCCTGCGAGTAGATGGGCGCCGAACTTTCATCGTGCTCCAGACCCGTGGCAATATAAGCGCCACCGACCTGCCCCGGGATGGACATCGGGGAAACCCCGCTTTCGGTGATCTCGTAACGCTGGAATGGCTTGCCGCCGTTGCCGTCGCCGTTTTCGCTCAGGGTCAAGCGGTTGACCAACTGAATTCCCTTTAAATTCGGCTTCTTGATCCCCTGGGTGCGGATGCCCAGGGAAGTGTCACTCAAAAAGAGAACCGGAACCTGATACTTCTCGGCAAGGTTGAACGCCTTGATGATCAGGTAGAAGCAGTCTTCCACGCTCCCCGGAGCCAAGACGATCCGGGGGATATCTCCGTGCCCTCCGTGGGCCGCCAGAAAGAGATCGGACTGCTCGTGTTTGGTGGGCATGCCCGTGCTGGGGCCGGCCCGCTGCACGTCCACGACCACCAGAGGGATCTCGGTCATCCCCGCCAGACCCAAGAGCTCCGTCATCAGGGAGAGGCCGGGTCCGGAAGTAGCGGTCATGGCTTTCACACCCGCGTAGGAAGCGCCAATGGCGCTGGCAATCGAGGCAATCTCGTCCTCCTCCTGAAGCAAAACGCCGTTTACTTTGGGGAGATAGCGGGCAAGCCAGTTGGCAATCTCGGTGGCGGGTGTGATGGGATAGGCGGCATAGTAGCGGCAACCCGCCGCGAGGGCTGCCGCAGCGACGGCCTCATTGCCCGATAGGATCAACACATCCTCGATGCCGGCACCGTTGGTGTGGAGGGAGTAAGGGTCCGTCTTTTTCAACTCGTTCTGAACGTAGAAAGCCCCCATGTCCAGCGCCTTCAGGTTCATCTCAACGACGTCGGCACCCCGCTTCCGGAACTTGTGCTGGATGGTCTCCCTGAGTTGCTCCATGGGGATGGAAAAGAGCTGCGCTACAGCGCCCAGCGCCACCATGTTTTTTGCCCGTATGGACCCCAGGTCCCCCTTGCTGATTTTGGTCATCGGGACAGGATACATATAAACTCCGGGCAGGTTGTCGGGCTCGAAATCCCCGCCTGGGCCGTCGTAAACAAACACAGTGCCCTCCCGAAGGAGGGACTTGTTCATCTCATAGGCCTCACCGTTAAAGGCGACCATCACATCAAAATTGTCCCCCTGGGAAGTCAGCGGATCATTTGAGACCCGCAACTGATACATGGCATAGCCGCCCTTAATCTCGGCCGGGAAGGTCTTAAAGGTGAGCACATGCAATCCAGAGCGGACTGCAGCCTGGGTGATGAACTCACCGGCACTAATGATTCCCTCTCCGCCTTCACCTCCGATCCTGATGATTAACTCTTTACTCTCTTTCACGATCATTTCGCTCCGCGGTGCCAAGTCTTTACGCCGCTCCTCCAGCATCCTGGCACACATGTTGGTTGGTACCACCCGCGCTACGATCCTGGAAATCCTGGATAATTCACAAGGACGACCCGATAATTCAGACCACTTTCCCCTCCTTTCCCAAGGGCCCAAATCATCGACTCTTTTTGTAGGCTATAGTATTTTATCATCAGATGATGAAAGTGCAAGGGAAATTCTGCTTTACAGATCTCAAAAGGCCCTTTAGAATGAGACTTTATCGTGACCCGGGGTTCTCCACCGCACCCCCAAAACCTTTTGGAGGAAGGAAGGAAATGGTAGGCGCCGGCGCAGCAACGAAGCAGTTAGTTATCTACCCGGAGCGCTGCACAGCCTGTCGCATGTGCGAGCTGGCCTGTTCTTTTGAGCACGAAGGGGTTTTCAACCCGAATCGCTCCCGAATCAAAGTCGAGATCTTCGCCGAGGAACCCTTCTACCTTCCCATGGCCTGCTACCACTGCGACGATTACCCGTGCGGCCAGGTATGCCCGACGGAAGCCATCGTCAAGGATCCGAATACCCGCTGGATTACCGTGGTCGATCAAAAATGCATCGGCTGCAAGATGTGCATGCAAGCCTGCCCGTTCGGAGTTATGGGGTTTTCCGCCGAGGTTGGAGTTGCCCAGAACTGTGACCTGTGCGGCGGGGACCCGCAATGCGTCAAATTCTGCTCCCCCAAGGCCTTGGAGTTCCTTGACGTGGAGGAAACCCGCCACCACAAGAGGGGCATTTTCGCCGCCAAAGTCAAGGAGGCCATGAAAGGGGAGGCAGCCGTTCGCTAGTGCCGTTCCAACTATTTTCGGCTCCTTTCCCGGTTCGCGTGGTCTATACTTTTGCTGCCAAGCAGGTCGCTCAAATTAGGCACATTAAGTTGTAACGGTACTAGGCTGGCAGGGTACCCCGGATGACTTCTCCCAAACCTCATCAAGCCCACTATGTCATCGTGGGAAATAGCGCGGCAGGCCTGAACGCCGTCGATGCAATACGGGCCGGCGATCCCTCTTCTTCCCTGCTCCTCATCGCGGACGAAGACACCGTCGCCTACTCCCGCGTGGCAACCCCCTATTACATCAGCCGGGAAATCGATGACTCGGTCCTATTTTACAAGTCCGAGGAATACTATCGGCAACGCCAGGTGACAACCCTCTTCGGACACCGGGTGGTCGCCCTCCATACCGATCGCCACCAAGTGGAGCTGGCAGACGGCTCGCAGATCTCATACAGGAAGCTGCTCTTGGCCACCGGATCGACGCCCTCCCGCCCCCCGATCAAGGGACTGGAGCGGGTCAAAGTGTTCCCTCATTGGACCCTGGCGCAAGCGAGAAACATCCTGGAACAGACTCCCCTTGCGGAGAATGCAGCCGTTCTCGGTGGAGGGTTTATCAGCCTTCTGACCGTCAATGCCATGAAGGCACTGAAGCCCTCCATCCGGTTCACCGTTATCGAGCGCCTTCCTCAGGTGATGCCGAACCTGCTGGACGAACAGGCCGCCCGCATGCTCGAACAGCGGATGGTGGCTCAGGGGATCCAGGTCAAGACCGGAGTCGAGGCCACAGAGTTAGCTGAATTACCGGGGGGAAAAACCCGGGTGATCTTGAGCGACGGCACCGAACAAAAAGTGGATATGGTTGTCCTGGGCACCGGAGTCCGTCCCAATGTGGACTTTCTGCTGGACTCGGGACTGAAGATTCAAAGAGGAATCCTGGTCAACGAGCGCATGGAGACCAATCTTCCCGCCGTGTATGCTGCCGGGGACTGCGCCGAATCGTTCGGCCT
>JACPSX010000254.1 GCA_016193065.1 Candidatus Tectimicrobiota bacterium
ACCGTGGAGGTATCGAAATAGACCGCCCGGGCCACCCCCTCGACCTCGAAAAAGGACGGGTAGAGGATCAGGGCCACACTGTAGAGATAAGCCGCCGAGGTACCCACGGCAATCAACGTATTCATGTTCGCCGTGCGGTGCTTCAGGGCGGCCCAGGCCCCGGCGTAAAACTGCCCGCCGGCCCAGAACTGGATCGGGGTAGCCAGAATCCACAGGACCACGAAATTCTGCAGAAAGCCCGGCATCCAGGGGAACAGGTGGGGGGTGCTGCCCATCATCACCCCGAGACCGACGATGGCGCTGGTGATGAGCTTTACCCGCAGCCGCTTGAGAAGCCTCTCGTGCTCCACCTTCTGGCGGTCGACGATCTCCCCCTCTTTTCCCTCTTCCTCCAGGACCGGCTCATAACCCGCTTCCCGGATCGCTCTGGCCAGATCGGCCATGCCGGTCAGCGCCGGCACGTATTCGACGGCTGCTGTCTCCGTGGCAAAGTTGACGGTGGCGGAGGCTACCCCCTTCGCCTCTCGCAAAGCCGTCTCGATCCGCTCGACGCAGGAGGCGCACGACATTCCCTGCACGGGGATATTCGCCTTCACCGTGGGCACCCGATACCCCAGGTCCCCCACGCTCTTGACCAAGTCGGCAAGCCCCAGCTTCCGGGGATCGAAGACCACGGTGGCCTTTTCCGCAGCAAAGTTCACCGATGCCTGAAAAACCCCCGCTAGATCACCAAGCCCTTCCTCGATGTGAGCAGCGCAACTCGCACAGGTCATCCCTTCCAAGGTCAGATCGACTCTCTCCCCCTCACCCTCGGAAACTGCGGCTTTCACGCTGCCGTGGGAGCCATTACCAGTAGCCTTATCACCGTTCAGGGCAGCCGCCGGGTCCTGATCAAACTTCTCCTTGCAGCTCACGGCGCAAAAATAGTACTCCTGTCCCTCGTAGGAGCTGTTCCCCGCCGCCGTTTCTTTCTCGACTTCCATTCCACAGATGGGATCTGTAGGCATGATCTCCCCCTTCTTTTAACGCCGGAACTGCGAGAGGATCTGCATCACCTCGTCAATCTTCTCGTCCTGCTCCTTTACGGAACCCGACCTCATGGCCCCGCTGACACAGGTCTCCAGGTGTCGGCGCAGGATGAGCTCCTCCACCTTGCCCAGGGCGGCTACCACCGAGCGCAGTACGGTGAGGACTTCAATGCAGTAACGCTCCTCCTCAACCATTTTCTGAATGCCGCGCACTTGCCCCTCGATGCGCCGCAGGCGATCGAGAACTTCTTTGTGATGATTGTTTGCCATGGTCACCTCCGTTGCTGGAGGATGAATATAGTATACCCCCCTATACTATGTCAAGGATTTTTTCAACCGGCCTGAAAACCCAGGAAAGAATCTGCCAGGATGGTATAGCTCCCTCCTGGATCATTTCGAATGCTGTCTTGAGAAAGGCGGGGTCTGGCCCCCGGAACTACCGGGGACCAGATGGGTGGAAGGTTCAAGCGGGGTATACGAGGAGGAAAAGCGGAATCCAAAGCAAGAGAGAAGTCCAGCCTTTAGCCTACTGCGATTGGTTCTATAGTATTCTTATCGCACCCCTTCTCCATATCCCAACCGCAACAGCAAATCCCATAGTGAATTGAGGAAAAGAGCGTCATCCGGGTCTCTTCTTTATATTCGGCCTCGGTCCCGTACTCGGCTCCGCAGCAGGGGCATTTCCGGTAGTATTCCCACCCCCGAACTCCCCCCGGTCTTCCGTGACGACTTCCATCCAGCGCCAGCATGGCCCCCACCTCCTTGCCCCTAAAGCATCTCTAGTGACCTAAAGCACATCCTGGCCACCATCGGCTCTAGAGCGATTACTCTTATCTCAATATTTAATGCGGACCTGGCGCACAGTAAATGAGCCGTTTGCAGCGATTTTCTAGTGCAGTTGTACTAGATGCCTATTTGGTGACTTTCAGGAGAAGGACCGGGATGGAGACGGAGTGTCTGACCTTGTCGGCGGTGCTGCCATAGAGAAGGTCGGAGAGAAAGCGGTGGCCGTGGGTGGCCATGGCGGCAAGCTCTGCGGTAATCCAGAAGAAGTAGTTGGTCTTTTTCCCGAAATGAGCCTGGCAGTTTTCGGGCAACGTGCGGCCCGTGGCAATCCCCAGCTTGGCCGACAGGCTCTGTAGAAGGACGGCCATCAAATTGCTCAGCAGGATCACCCAGAGGAGCCGGTAGCCGAACCGGGCGCCCCCCTCGATGTCCGTTCCCCAGTTTCCCGGGTCCATGTAGCCCACGCTGACCAGAAAGGCCGGGCCCAGGTAGGCCAGGGACTGCCGATTAAAAAGGCGATGTTTCACCCTCATCCTCCCGCATTTGAATCCTTTTATCACCAAATACGCAAAGAGCCAATGAGTTAGAGCGTTCAGAGAAATTGATGTATCCGTATCATTTACACAGCGCTGGCGGCTGCCTAGACTTGGCCAGCATGGAGGGGGGCTCTGCTCACAGTCTCGGATATTGCAGCGGGCGGGAACCACTATTGGAACAAAGGGGATTGTTTGTGCCCTGTTTGCGCAGTGTTGACGGTCGCGCGGACCGGTTCAAGAAACCGCAGGAAGATACAGAGTTTGCACAGGACCGGACCCGGGTTCTTCCCGGCGCCCAGGAGTTGAGGGCCCTGGTTTCCCTATTTCCGGAAGGGGATTGGATTGTCCAAGTTGCATAGGGACTCCCCACGATGTACCCGCAAGGACGCGGCTTGTCGCCAAAGGGGGACTCGATGCCTGCAGACGAAATAACCGCATCTCTGCTGGAAACCACCCGCACGGTAGTTCACGACCTGATCCGTCGCCAGGCCTCAAAAATCGATGAGACCGGGGAATTCCCCCGGGAGATTTTCCAGGCCTTTTGGGAAACCGGCCTTCTGAATCTGAACCTGCCCAAGGAATACGGGGGCACAGGCGCCAGTCTCTACCAGATCTGCCAGGTGGTCGAGGAGATCTCCCGTGTCTCTCCCGCCACGGCCCTCCTGATCATCGTGCAATCCCTGACCATCCAGACGATCCTGTATGCCGCCACAGAAGAACAGAGGCGCGCCATTCTCCCCGCCATCGCCCGGGAGGGGAAGCTGATCGCCTTCGGGCTCACCGAAAGGTCTGCAGGCTCCGACGCCGCCGCCATCAAAACCCAGGTCACTCCCAACGGCTCCGGCTACCTTCTCAACGGCAACAAGAACTTCGTAACCTTCGGCACCATGGCGGACAAATATATCGTGTTTTCCACGACAGATCCGTCCCTGAGAGCCAAGGGGATCTGCGTTCTCCTCATCGACCGGAACTTCCCCGGCATCCGGGTGGGCCCCTCTCTGAAGGGAATCCTCGGGATGCGAGGAACGGGGATCAACAACATCCAGTTCCGGAATGTCCCTCTGGAAAGCAGTTGCCTGCTCGGGGAGGAAGGGACGGGATTCAAGGCCTGCATGCGCGCATTTGACAAGTCACGGGTCATCATCGGAGCCCAGGCTGTGGGCATTGCCCAGGGAGCCCTGGATCACGCCCTGAAACACGCCCAGATGCGCAAACAGTTCGGGGAACCGATCGGGAATCTCCAGAGCCTGCAGTTCATGCTGGCCGACATGGCCACCAAGGTAGAGGCCTGCCGCTGCCTGGTCGCCGAAACCGCCAGGCGCCTGGCATCAGACCCGCCCGATGCGGGGAAGTACTCCTCCATGGCCAAGATGTACGCTTCCGACATTGCGGTCACTGTAGCCACCGACGCCATGCAGATCCTGGGAAGCTATGGATGTTTCCAGGGATCGATTGTGGAGCGTCTCTACCGGGACGCCAAGCTGACCCAGATCTACGAAGGGACCAACCAGATCCAGCGCCTGGTCATCGCGCGGCACCTGTTGAGCAAAAAGGAAGTGAAGAAAGAGGCGGATAGGATCCCTCTCCCCCAGGAGTTCCTGCTTCACCGGGTACCCAGCGTGATCGGCAAACCCCGCTGACGGGCAATCTCGCGCTCCCAGGGGAGAGCGCGGGGAGTCAGCCCTCCAGGCTCCGAAAGTAGCCCATGATTCCCGCGATCTTATCGGGCGGCCCGAGGACAAAGAGCACGTCATTCGCCCGGAGCTTCACGTCTCCCTGAAGACTCGACAAAATCTCCGAGTCCCGGCGTATGGCCAACACCGTGACTCCCAATTTCTTCCTGAACTCAACCTCACCCAGAGACTTGCCCACCAGGGGGAAACCCTCTCCCACCCGAAGCGTGCCGATCTCCACATCGGGGAAGTGAAACTTGAAGTCGGACAAGGAATAGAAAGGACGAGAAAGGCTGCGAAACATCTCGTAACCGTCCGCCCGCACCTCGGCGACAAGCTTTTCCACATCGTCTCTGGGGATAAGATACTTGGCCAGGAGGCGGGCAAAAATCTCCACCGAGGTTTCAAACTCCTCGGGGACGACCTCGTTCGCCCCCAATTCATACAACGGTTTCATTTCCTGGATATAGCGCGTCCTCACGATGACATGAACCCTGGGGTTGAGGCTGCGGGCGATGGCGGTGATGTGCCGGGTCGCCGCCGGATCCGAGATGGCCACCACCAGGACCCGCGCTTCCTTGATGCCCGCGTGCT
The DNA here is from genome assembly GCA_016193065.1 of Candidatus Tectimicrobiota bacterium. GTDB lineage: Bacteria > JACPSX01 > JACPSX01 > JACPSX01 > JACPSX01 > JACPSX01. The sequence continues at coordinate 4,618 of JACPSX010000254.1, forward strand.
GCAACACCGCCTCGTGGACCGCGTCTCCATAATAAATCGGCTCGCCTCTGGTCTGCTCGTTCTTCACCGTATCCGCATTGATCTCAATGATCAGATAGGAGATGCCGGCCACCTTGGCGGCCCGGGCCACGTTCTTTCCGACCAGGCCAAAACCGACGATGATCAGATGATCCTTGATTCCTGCGGCGCGCGCCGCCCCCGCCGGGGAAAAACCGGATCGCGCCGGCAGCGGCAACCTGAGGACGGACTCCGCGACGGCGGGCGCCAGGGCGATGACGAAGGGCGTAGCGGCCATGGTCACTACGGAGACGGCCAGAAAGAGCTGGTTGACGTCTCCGGAAAGCAACCCGTGCCGGACGCCCGTCTCGGACAGGATGAAGGAAAACTCCCCGACCTGACTCAGCGTCAGCCCCACCAGGATCGCCGTCCGTAAGGGGAAACCCAGGAGCGCCGTCGCCAGCCCGGCGATGACGGCCTTCAAGGCCATCACGCCCAGAGCCACCAGCCCGATGACCTGCGGTCGGGCCAGGAGGAAACCGACGTCCAGCAGCATGCCGATGGACACGAAAAAAAAGCTCGCAAAGACATCCCGGAACGGCAGAACATTGCCGAAGGCCTGGTGACTGTATTCCGACTCGGAGATGATCAAGCCCGCCAGGAACGCGCCCAGGGCGAGGGAGAGCCCCAGGCTGGAGGTCACCCAGGCCACGGCCAGGCAGAGGACGACCACGCTCAACAGGAACAATTCCCGGACCCGCGTCCTCGCCACTTGATGCAGGATATAGGGGACGACCCATTTCGCGGCCAGGGCCACCAGCAGGATGATCGCCACCCCTTTGGCCAGCAGGACGAGGAGGGCAAGGCCGAAGTTCCCACTCTTTCCGGCCAGCAGGGGCGTGAACAGGATCATCGGCACGATGATCACATCCTGGAAAATCAGCATGGCAACGGACGTGCGGCCGTGGGGACTGTCCACCTCGGCCCTTTCCTGGAGGATTTTGAGCACAATGGCCGTGCTGCTCAGGGAGATCAGAAAACCGATGAAGATGGATTCACCCCAGGGGTGGCCGAACCGGCCGGCAATGAGAGCCGCGGCCAGGAAGGTGAGCACCACCTGAAGAGATCCCCCCGCCAGGACCGATTTCTTGACTTGCAGCAGGTTTTTCAGCGAGAACTCGATGCCGATCGTGAACAGCAGCAGCACGACGCCGACTTCCGCCAGCGTCTCCACTTCCCGCACCTCCCCGATCAGGCCCAGCCCGTGAGGGCCCGCCAGCACGCCCGTCAGCAGAAACCCCACAACGGCCGGCACCCGGAAGCGCTGGCAGATGAAGATCACGACCAGGGATAACCCGAAGATGATCACGATGGCCTTGAGCAACGGCATTTCCATATCTTACTCCAGGACGGATCTGCGAAAAAAACGGGCCGTCCTCTCCCCCGAGGGGCACATGGGCGCGGATACCCCGAGGCTCTGCGCGCAGCGGGGCGTCCAAAGCGGGAAAAAGTCCATCACCCAACGCTCGGCGGAATCCAGCGGGCCCGCACTGCTTTCCTGCCCCGGGCCCGCGAGTGGACCCGACCGGGATCCCGAAGGCGGAAATTCCGCTTCCATAAAGGCGTACACCGGATCATTCGAATTACCTGCTTGTGAACTGCTTCGGGCTGACCGAGAAGGTCCGGGTCGGAATCGTCGGGGGAATGACGAACATCCTGGCGGCGCACTGGAAGGTCGAGAAGGTGATCACGATTCAGTCCCGACCTTGGGCCTTAGAATGAAGACCCGGGCTGCCTCAAGAATTCGGTTTCCTCCGGAGTCGAGGCCCGGCCCAAAATCTCGTTGCGGTGAGGAAACCGGCCAAACCTCTTCACCACATCACGATGCCGGACCGCGTAGTCCAGGAAAGAGCTGAAAGTCTCCTTCCACTCCGGACCCACCCCGTCCAGCAATTCCTGGAAACACCGGACGCTGCGCTCCTGCAGAGCTATGTCCTCGGAGTGCTCCAGGGGCAGGTAGAAAAAGGCGCGCTCGAAGGTTCCCAGGTCGCGATCGACGCCCGTCCGCAGACCTTCCAAACACAGTTCCCGCGCCTGCGCGTCGTTCGCGAAGGCCCCCGGTGTATCCCGGTAGATGTTCCGGGAGAATTGATCCAGGAGGATGATGAGGGCCAGGCGCCCGCGGGCTGATTCCTTCCAGCGGTCGAGCCTTCCCGCGGCGGCGCGCTCCACATCTCCCGCAAACTCCGTTTGGATCGCCCGGTCTACTCCCTCTCCGCCCTGGAACCAGAAGCGGATGCGATCCGCAATGCGCTCCCGGTCTCCGGCCTCCCCGAACCAAAACCGCAGGACCGCATCGAGGCGCTCCTCATCGGCCTGTTTCACCTTCCCACCCTTCCTCAAAACGATCAAACAATGTCCACGAGCTGGAGATCAAACGTGAGGTCCTTCCCCGCCAAGGGATGGTTCGCATCCAGCGTCACGTCGGATTCCGAGACTTCAGTCACCCGGACAACGATCGTGTGCTCATCCCCCCGGCGCATCTGCAACTGCTGACCGACCTCCGGCTTCAAATCCGGCGGGAACTGGTCCCGCTCGACCACCAGAACCATTTCCTCCTGGTGAGGGCCATAGGCCTCGCCCGACGGAATCATGATCGTTTTCGATTCACCCGGATTCATCCCGACGACCGCCCGCTCAAAAGCCGGGATGATCTGTTCCTCTCCGATCGTAAACTGCAGGGGATCCCGGTCCATGGAGGTGTCGAATATCGAACCATCCGCCAGCGTGCCCGTGTAGTGAACCCTCACCGTATCCCCGGATTTTGCCTCTGTCATGCCTTCTCCTTTCAGTTGATTGCGGGTCCACGCAGGGCGGAACGACGGATTCATTTCAATTGATTCCTGGGAGGGAATACCGAGGGCATTCGTTCACGGGATCAACGACAGACCAACCCGTCCGTCTTGCGCGCGCTGGACCTGAGCTCGACCATTGCTCCCTCAATGGTCTCGTGGGCCGGTCATAGAGATGGGGGAGCATTCAGCATGGTCGCGGTCAAATTGTACCCTTTTCAAACATTGAGGGCAAACCCATCTTTTCTTTAGGGCGGTAACGAGATTATCTCCCCGTGGCGAGAAGTCCGGCCACTTGAGGGCGGAGTTCATCGATGACCGTCGTGTAGGATGGGAGTGTGGGGACCAAGGGACCGAGCCATTGCTTCCACGTCTTCTCCACGATCGAGAGCATGGCGTCCGGGAAAAAGGCCTCGGGTCCCGCGAAGGCAACATCTCGAAGCGCGCACTTCTCACGAAGGAATAAGGTGCAACCTCACGGACCCGTTCGGTCGTGAAGATCCGTTCCCCGGCGTCGGCCAGCTTTCTGACCAGCGTGATTCCCACCAACGTGTGGATTAGACGTTCTCTGGTCATCATTCGCCATTATCAAATGATATCCACCTATATTCTAATAGATCCCTGTGGAAAGATGGTCCCGAACTATCCGCAAGGGACGTTTGGAGGGATTTGCCGGAAACCCGACAGGTAGGCGCTGGGCCACGGAGCGGCCAGCGCCGTG
>JACPSX010000227.1 GCA_016193065.1 Candidatus Tectimicrobiota bacterium
CGGAGCACGAAGAAGAGGCTCGAAATGCCCTCGAAAAGGTGATCCACACTGTGACCGGAAAAAACGAGTCCTTGCAACTCCCCGAAATTGCAAGCGCAAAGGTCTAAGCGGATGCGACTCCCACGCTCCTCCGCCAGCAATCTGGTAGCCCCTTGTCGAATGCGTCAACCGCGTGCTGGCAAGGGGTTTTCTGTTTGCCACGAGCTCACCACGGCTGGCCCTTTCCGGTGCGGAGGCTCCCCTCTTCCGCAGGCTCTCGGAGAACTTCGAGTTGTGCGTCTACGGTCTGGGCTATGTTCGGGCGGAGCTGGAGCGCTTGAGGGACCCGACCCCGTGCAGCACCCAGGTTCGATAGTGCTCGAAGTGATTCTGCAGCGCCCGCGACGTGACCGCGCCGTCGATGAACAGATGGACTGCCTCGCTCAGAATCAGCAGCGTCTCCGCGTTCCCTTTAATGGTGACGGTCCCACCGGCGAGCAGGCGCAGCAGAGTGGCTGTTCCGTCCACCAGATCCAGGATGTCGCGGGGGGTGATCGCGGCCTCTACCTTCGTGGTCTTTGCCCGCCAGCCGGGGGCCACGGAGATGCGACTCCGTGCCGCCGTCAGCGTGAACCGTTCCGTCCCGACCTGATACCGTCCCGGCGCCGCTTCGAGAGAGACGCACAGCGCGGCGTAGCGGTCCGGCGATTCTGCCTTGAGAATCTCAAACGCACGCCGGAAAAACTGAAGCGTGGAGTCTGCACGTGCCACAGTGCCGCAAGATCCCTTGCTCAACCGGCCAGCTCGGCAAACCCGGCATAGGTAAAGGCGAAGGCGCGCCCGCCCAGCACCCCCTGGGCCTGGTACGGCCCCACGAGCTCGGCGATGGTCGTGGTCCCGCCTCCCACCGGATGGGGAACGAGGAACTGGAGAGCATTTTCCACATCCATCCGAATCTCGACCCGGTCCTCCCCGTCCTCGGCACGGATGCGGAGTTGGCGCGGAATGCCGGAGACCCGGGGCGGAGCGAGCAGCGCCATCACGCCGGGAACACGCGGGATCGCCACTCCGGTCAGTTCCCCCGCCGTCGCAATGTCCACGGCCTCGTCGAGGAAGACCTGCGCGCACCTCTCGCCGACCCAGACCAGCAGCACGAGATCGGACTTGGCGGCGGCGCGCGTGGCATCCGTGACTTGCCCGAACACGATGGACACCGGAGGGGACCCGTTCCTGGTTCGTGGCGGCGATTGGATGAGGTAGCCCCAGTCCCACCCGAGGTCCGTGCCCCAGTTCCAGTACCCCCAGTTGTGGTCGTGATAGCCGGTGGCGCCCTCGATCCGGTACTCGCAGCCAGCGATGCGCACGGAGCCTTCAACGGCCAGGCGCGGCAGGATGAACGTGTTGATCATCCCCCCGATGTTGTCGACGCGGATGGCCGATGCTTCGGGCGTCCACGAAGCCTTCAGGACGACTGAGCCGTCCTTGAGCGCTGCCGAGACGAGGTAGCGGTCCTTTCGGAACCGCACGGAGTTAGCGCCGATTTGCAAATCGACCGATCCCGGCGAGAAACGCGCTTCCTCGATCGAGTACAGGTTCATCGTTCCGCGCCACCCCTTTTTCCGGTCGCACACGACGAGGGAAACCCCGGCCCGTCCCTGCGCGGGATCCTGGATGTTGCCCGACAGCGCCAGGTTGAGGACGCCGTACAGCCCGTTGGCGTCATCGTTAAAGTTGAAGTGATGCCACTCGCTGTACTTCTGCAGTTCGCCCGGATCGGTCCGTGGACGACTCAGCGCATCATCCTGTTGGATGCGGGTGACGAACCTCAGCTTCACGTCAGCATCGCCTCATCGGAGCAGAGATGAATGGAGATCGGGCTTGTCGCTCCCGGCATGTGCCTCTGGCGCATGGGCCGGGTCGTCCAGGAAGAAAGAAGAGACTTGCCTGAGCTGATTCTCCACGAGCTGTGTGGCCAGCCGCAATTCGGCCCGATGGTTTTGGAAAAACGCCCCCGGCCGCCATAGCAAATCAGTGACTTCCGGCGTCGGGAGCAGCAGGCGCAGGATCAGATACAGGTCGTTGGCGGGAGTCTCTTCGATCCTGATCCGAGGGAGCGTCGCTCGCGGTGGAGCTTTCACAGAGCGCCTCACGACGCGCGCCGCTTTTTCGCCGGCTTGGCACGCTTGACTGTCTGGCCCGCCGGTTTGGCCTCCTTCCCGGGCGGCCGGACCGTGATCGCAAGTGCCACTTCCTTGGCCTGGAATCCCAGCACGCGGATCGTCGTGCTGTAGGTCTGCCCCACCACGAAGTCTTTTGTCAGAGTGACTGCGGCGTTCACCACCGCCTGGCCCTTCGGGGCCACCATCAAGGTGGCGGGCTCAAAGGAGATATGCGAAGCCGGAAGGGCGCGCCCGCTCCCGGGGACCAGGTCACTGGCCTGGAAGGCCACATCAAGGGCACGGTCGTAGCGGTTCTCCACAAGAAATGGCGCAGTCACTCGTTCCCCCTGCCGCCCCTCGAGTCGCATTTCGACCTTCTGTTCGGCTGACGGGCCGGGTTCCGGAGCAGGGCGCGCCTTGGTACCCAGGGCTTGTTCTGCCGCCGAGACGATGCCGTTGAGGAGCGCCATCCCTTGCGTGCTGATCACCGAGTAGGACGCGAGGTTGAACTCCATCCAGCGCGCGAACAATGTGGACGCGTCGATCGGCTCCTTCTGGCGGGCGGTGGCGGCTTTCACCAGTTCGTTGATACGGGCCATCAGTTGGACGTTCCCGGCAAGGTTAGCCGATATCAGCGCTTTCAACTCCTCGACGAAGGTCTCCGGCGACATGCGTTCGGTCGAACCCTTCGACATCGTCACTGCCCTCCTTGTCGTCACCCGGTTTGTATTCGAGCGAACCCTCTCCCCAACAGCGCGGCGTGGTCGGCGGTCACCGTGGATTGGTGTCGGTGGCGAACTCCGTCACCACCTTGCCCATTCCTGGCTTCCCCACGGGTTGTGGCGCACAGGGTTCGGCGCACTGGAAGTGATCATGCCAACGATGCGCACGAATCCGGACCGGGGGATCCCCCTGCGCCACCTCGCAAGCACAATGCTGCTCGCCCTGGACCTCCAGGGTGACGCAGACGCACTGCTCATAGGCTCCCTGGACAAGGATCTCCGCCTCGTATCGTCCCGGCGTGAAACCGGCCGGGACCGTAAAGGTCGCAGTCACGACACCGGATTGGCCGGCGGGAAGCGTGAGATTGGTGGGCGACAGCGCGATGGTTGCCGACGATCCTCCGGCCCCGACGAAAGGGGTCGCCTGAAAGGTGAAGGTTCGCCCGGTCTGCGAGGCGTTGGTGACGCGGATCGTGCAGCGCAGCGTTTCTCCCCGACCGGCTTCCCAGGCGATCTCACACGCGCACCGCGGAGGACATTCGGTCTCGGGGATCTCGCACATGCCCTTCGGCTTGAGCGCGCTCCAGGCAGGCATTGCAGGGGACAAAATGCCGGCAGCCTGCTGCATGAAGACGCGGGCGCTGTCCACAGACATGGCCAGCAGCCTGGGGGCAAGCGTAGCCAGGTTTACCATCGTCGGCTGTTTGGGAGCTGTGGATTTCACGAATACTCGACTCATCATGGCCTCCGTTTGTTGGAACCGGGTGTGCCGTTGCATTCCACTTCAAAGTACAAGTCGGTGCTCATAAAGGGGATGGCCCGGACGTATGTCCGGCCCTTGATCAATTTCTCCGGTAAGGTGATCTCCGCGTGGACCTCCCGGGTCTCCCCGGGTCGAATCTCCCGCGGGTTCGCATGGAAGGTCACCCGGGCAGGACGGATGTCGGTGGCGCGGATCTCGCGCAGGAGCCGGTCGAGATACGCCTGATGGCTTTCGCCTTCTTCCGTCTGGCGCAAGGCATATACGAGCGAGCGGCCGAACCAATCGCGCTCCTCGAGGTGGACCAGCGCCAGCTCGGGTACCGTGTGCGTCACGTTGCCCCGATTCGTGATGACGAGGGGCTGGGAGAACACCTGCCCGGCAACGCCGCGGAATTGGAGGCGCTCAGGCGCGACGCGCACGTCCAACTTTTCCAGGACGTGGACCACAACCTGCTCCCGTTGCTCCCCGCAGGCGAGTTCAGCGGTGTACTTGCCGGGCGGCGTGTAGGGGTCCACGAAAAAGTGGGCCCGCACGCGGGCGCGGTCCCGTGGCGCGAGGCGAGCGGCCAGCCGCACCTCTTGGAGTCCCCGGACGGCGAGCGCCTCCCCCTTGTGACCGGTGGCGCCAATCGCCCGCACTTTCACTTTTTCATCCGACGCATTGATGAGCTCCAGATCGCCCGAACACATCGGCGGCACGCCGCTGAGTATGAACGGCCCGGCACCGAGCCGCCACGCCTGTCCAGGCGGAGCTGTATGCTTTTGCATGATGGCGTCCCTCCTTTGCCACAGCCGGTGGCGCGCAAGGCTTCACCCGCAGGGGCTCACGCGCACGTTTCGGTCTTGTGCGGCACATAGTCCTCGATCACAACCATGCTTTCCCCGCACACGCAGAAGGACAGCAGCTCCATTCCCAATGTGCACAGGCCGAACTTGAGGTTGACCGGGAAGTGCACGCGGGTCGGTTTCATGGCCATCTCGACATGCAGGTCGATCCGCGGAAGCTCCTTGATACGGATGTTGTCGAGACCCATGTCCACTTTGCTGTCGCTCGTGAGCTTGCTATCGCTCGTGAGCTTACTGTCGCTGTTGAGCGAGATGGTCGGGAGTTCCTTGACGTGGATATTGTCCAGATCCATGTCCAGACTGCCGCTCAAGGCCATATTCGAGTCAATGGTGTAATGGGTGGGAACGCTGATACCCTTGCTCATCTACAATCTCCTTCTTTGTGCCGCGGGCCGTGCAACCTTCATAAGTCCCTGTAGATCACGTAATCGATCATTTCTTCGAGAAACCGTCTGTGCGGCGTTTCCGCCAAGTCGCCCATCTCGCCAAGGAAAATGGTCCTGGCCGATTCTGCAAACCTCCGGGACACGTCGCGCCCATAGTCCAGACACCCGTACTTATACATCAACCCCAGCACCTCCTCGACTTCCGGTGCCGTCTTTCCTTCCCGCGGCTTGGACATGACGCGCACCATGCGCTGATGCTCGCGCGCGCTGCACCGTTGCAGCAGTTTGATGAGCATCAGCGTCCGCTTCCCTTCCCAGATGTCTCCTGCCGTTTCCTTGCCGTAGCGCCCCTCTTCGCCGACCAAGTTCAAGAGGTCGTCCTGGATCTGGAAGGCGACACCCATGTAATACCCGAACCGGATGAACGCGTCCAGGTTGGCGTTGTTGCTGCCGCCGATGATCGCCCCGATCCGGCAGGGCGTGATGCACGTGTACCAGCATGTCTTCTTGCAGGTCATCACGTGATAGTGGCGGTCGGTGAGGTTCCAGTGCCGATTCTTCACCCACTCCAGCTCCATCGCCTGCCCCTCCACGGATTCCCGCGCCATTCGTTCGATCTCCTTGAAGATTCTCAGCGTCTTCTCCAGCCCGAGGACCTCGAGGTTGTTCAGGAGCGGGGTCATGGAAAGCACGTTCAGCGCGTCGCCCACGTTGATCGCGATGGCGACTCCGTACTTCCGGTGAATGGTCGGCTCGCCGCGCCGGTGGATGGATTCATCCTCTACGTCGTCGTGCACCAGAAAGGCATTGTGAAACAGCTCCAGGGCCACCGCCGATTGCAGCGCGTGCTCCAGCCGTCCCCCGAACGCCTGGCAGGTGGCGAGGCACAGCGCGGGCCGAAGCCCTTTGCCGGCGCGGAGCGGGTATTCGGCCAAGCGCCCCGCGAGCGCCTTTTGGAATCGCTTCGCCGCGATGATCCGGCGCATCTCGCTGATCACGGCGTCGCGATACGTGAGCAGCATCTCGGAAAAGACGCGGTCCGCATGCGGCGGCGTACTCCCATGGGGTTGACGTGCCGCACTCCCATTCCCTTGTCTTTCCATAGTTTTCCCAGGGATCCCCTGAAGGACTCTCAGCGCGTACGGGTCCCGAGAGAACTCCTCCACCCACCCGCCTTTTTTGCCGAGCGCCGCTCTCACCGCCAGCCCCCATTGTTCTTCACCTGCTCGGGCATACCGCGAGCCCGCAGCTCCGCCCAGGCGATCCGAAACCATACCGAATAGCGCCCCGGGCTCGCCGCCACGTCGTCGCTCACCTCGTCGACGCCGGCCCAGCGCCAGTCATCCACCTCGTCGGGATTGGGCCGGGGATCTCCCTCGAACTCCCCTACGAAGACGTGATCGTACTCATGCTCGGTCAGGCCATGGTCCAACTCGGCCTTGTAGATGAAGCTGAAGGCCGGGGACAATGCGCAATCGAACCCCATCTCCTCATGCAATCGCCGGCGGGCCGCCTCTCCGATGGGCTCTCCCGGCCGCGGATGGCCGCAGCAAGTATTCGTCCACAACCCACCGGAATGGTACTTGGTGACCAACCGCCGCTGTAGGAGCAACCGGCCGGCTCCGTTGAACACGAAGACGGAAAAGGCGCGGTGCAGCGTGCCTTGTTCGTGCACGGGGATCTTCTCGCCCGTGCCCACTTCCACGTCGTTTTGGTCCACAAGGACGAGCTTTTCTTCCACTTCACTCACCCTGCGCGGGAGGACCCGGCAAGCTGGAATGTGTCGGCCGACGGTGTATTATTGATCTGTTCCGGGGGTTTTGCCACATCAGAGCCGCGGCAACGATTCCACATGGGTCACTACCCCCAACATCGGGTCAATGAGGACACCTTTCCTGTTGTGATGCAGGGGCGCCCCAAACTCTTCTGGATATTTTGACGCTACACTTCTTAGAGGGCATGGTCAAGTGGAAAAC
>JACPSX010000228.1 GCA_016193065.1 Candidatus Tectimicrobiota bacterium
ACGGCGTTTGTTGCAGCGCCTTTGCGAAGGTTGTCGGCAACGACCCAGAGGTTCAGGCCATTGGGAATCGAGTGGTCCTCTCGAATTCTCCCCACGTAAACCGGGTCCGTGCCGGCGGCATCAATCGCCAGGGGATATTGGTTTTGGCGGGGGTCATCCACAACGATTACACCCGGAGCCTGGCGGAGAATCTCTCTAGCTTCGGCAGCAGTCAGTTTGCGCTCGGTCTCAATGTTCACCGATTCCGAATGTCCGTAGACCACGGGAACCCGGACCGTCGTGGCCGTCACGGCAATCGAGTCATCTTCCATGATCTTGCGGGTCTCGTTGATCATCTTGGTCTCTTCTTTGGAGTAGCCCTCATCATCGAAAACATCGATATGGGGCAGGCAGTTGAAGATGATCGGGTGCGGGAAGACCTTTCTCTCCAGGGGATCTCCCTTGAGCAGGCTGCGCGCTTGTTCAAGAAGCTCGTTGATGGCCTTCTGACCGGCCCCGGAGACCGACTGATAGGTGGAAACCACGATCCTGCGGATCCGCGCCCGGTCGTGGAGCGGTTTGAGCGCCACGACCATCTGGATGGTAGAGCAGTTGGGGTTCGCGATGATCCCCTGGTGCTTTCTCGCGGCATGGGGGTTTACCTCCGGGACCACCAGAGGAACGTCGGGCCGCATCCGAAAGGCATTGCTGTTGTCGATCACCACCGCCCCGGAAGACACCGCAGCCGGGGCAAACTCCTCGCTGCGCGCCCCTCCGGCGGAGAACAGGGCGAATTCGACCCCCCGGAAGGATTCCGGGGTGAGCTTCTCCACCGCGATCTTTTCCCCCTGAAACTCCAGCCATGTTCCCACGGAGCGTTCCGAGGCGAGCAACTTCAAGCTGCGGACCGGAAAGGATCGCTCCCCCAGCACCGAGATCATCGTGCGGCCCACGGCACCTGTGGCCCCCGCCACAGCAACAGCATATCCAACACTCATTCCTTGCGCTCCTCCACCTCCGGTTACTCTTACTTCAGCAGATCCGCATGCTCCTTCGCATAGGCGAACAGGTTTCCCGCCTCAAGAATCGGCAGAATATCCCCCAGCGGCTTTAGCGGGAAGCGGTTCCCCGTTGTCAGGACCCTCAATTCATTTGCCTTCAGATCCACTTCCCCTTCCTGACCCGTCTCGATCCGGTCCACAAGGGGTGCGGGAGTTTCATAGGGGATCATCCAGCCGCCGTTAACCACGTTGCGAAAGAAAATCCGGGCGTAAAACTCCGCCACCACAACCTCGATGCCCGCAGCCGCCAGAGCAATTGGGGCATGTTCCCGGGAAGATCCACATCCGAAGTTCTTCCCGGCCGCCAGGATCGAATACGGAGACCGCCCGGTCTGCGGATCGATAAACGGCACGTGACCGCGCGGCAGCCCCGCTTTCTCGGACGGAACGCTGGACAGGGCAAACGTTCCGAGCTTCTGTTTTTCCTCGGCAATGGCCGGATTCAGGACCAGATGCTGGGCGGGAATGATCTGGTCCGTGTCAATATCATCGCCGAGGACGTAGATGCGGCCGCGCACAATTTCCTTCATGCCCGTTCTCCCAGAAATTCTCGAGGGTCCGTAATCCGCCCGGTGACCGCTGAAGCAGCCACCGTGTACGGCGAAGCCAGGTAGACCTGGGCCGTCTTGGAACCCATCCGCCCCGGGAAGTTCCGGTTCGTCGTCGAGATGCAGACTTCGGATTTGTTCAGGCGCCCCAGTGTATCCGCCGGTCCCCCCAGGCAAGCGGCGCAAGAGGGGGGGCCCACATGACACCCGGCCTCCATGAAGATGGTTTCCAAGGACTTCCCCGCGATCGTCTCTGTTTTCAGAGAGCGGGCCACCTGCGAGGTCGCCGGCACGATGAAGGTGTCCACCTTCACCTTGCTTCCGTCCAGGACGCGGGCGGCGGCCTGAAAATCGACGGTCTTCCCCCCCGTGCAGGAGCCGATGTAGGCCCGGTCAAGGACCACGTCCCCGATCTCCCGGGCCAGGGCGTAATGATCCGGGGAGTGAGGCTTGGCCACTCCTGGCTCAAGCTCCTTTGTTTTGTAAACCTGGGTGCTGTGGAAGCAGGCCCCCGGGTCATTGGTCACGACCTCAAAGGGCCGGTCGGTCCGTGCGCGCACGTACTCCAGCGTAACTTCATCGGGGGCAATGACTCCGTTTTTCCCTCCCGCCTCGATGACCATATTGCACAGGGTCATTCTCTCCTCGATGCCCAGGGAATATACGCCGTCACCGGCAAACTCCATGGCCCGGTAGATGGCGCCGTCCACACCGATGTCTCCGATGACCTTGAGGATCAGATCCTTGGCCATCAGATAGGAAGGCATCTCCCCCTCAAAGATGAAGCGCATCGTCTCGGGCACTTTCAGCCATAGCTTGCCGGTGCCCAACACAAACCCGGCATCCGTGTTCCCGATCCCGGTGGCGAACTCTCCAAAGGCACCGGCCGTGCACGTATGAGAATCTGTACCAAGCAATACTTCTCCCGGGCGGGTATGCCCCTCTTCGGGCAAGGCGATGTGGCAGACTCCCTTGTACCGATCCGTCCCCACATCGTAAAAATAAGGGAGATCCTGCTCCCGGACAAACTGCCGCAGCACGTCCACGTTGCGGTGAGCCATCTTGTCCTCGGTGAATATATAGTGGTCCGGAATAATCACGACTTTGCTGCGGTCCCAGACCTTGGCCTGCGCTCCAAAATTCTCGTGGAATACACCGATCGTGCCGGGTCCGCACACATCGTGGGTCATTAACACGTCCACGCTGACCCAAGTGTTATCCCCCGGGGCTAGCTTAGATTTCCCCGATTTCCGGGCCAGGATTTTTTCAGTCATTGTCATCGCCATGGCACATCCCCTCTTCCAAACTCAACGGAGCTATAAGATACTCGATGAGAGCAGCGGAATCAAGGGCCAAGCTGATCTTGCCCACCCCCAGTTTCTGCCTGCACTATTGCGATCGGGGCTGCCCTCCCGCCCTTCGCTGCACGCCTCCCGCAGCGGACCCTTACGGG
>JACPSX010000266.1 GCA_016193065.1 Candidatus Tectimicrobiota bacterium
CTTGGTTTTCTCTGGCCGTATCCCGACTACATGGTCGGCCTGATTATGATTGGGCTAGCCCGCTGCATCGCCATGGTCATCGTCTGGAATGAGCTATGCCACGGCGATAACGAATACGCTGCCGGTCTGGTCGCCTTCAATTCCATCTTTCAAATTGTCTTCTATTCGGCGTATGCCTATATATTCATCACCGTGCTGCCCGGCTGGTTTGGCCTTGAGACTACGGTGGTAGAAGTCACTATCTGGGAGATAGCCCAGAGCGTGCTAATCTACCTCGGTATCCCTTTCTTCGGCGGGATGCTCACGCGCTTTTTCCTGATGAGGGTAAAGGGGCGCGACTGGTATGACACGAAGTTCACTCACCGTATTATGCCGCTCACTTTGGTCGCTCTGCTCTTCACCATCGTAGCGATGTTCTCTCTCAAGGGTGAGCTTATAGTACAGATACCACTGGACGTGGTGCGCATCGCCGTCCCGTTGCTCCTGTACTTCGTTACCATGTTCCTGGTCTCGTTCTACATGGGGAAGAGGATTGGAGCAACCTACCCCAGAACAGCCAGCATTGCATTCACCGCGGCCAGTAACAACTTTGAGCTGGCAATCGCCGTGGCCGTAGCGGTTTTCGGCATCACCTCGGGGCAGGCGTTCGCCGCTGTAGTCGGGCCGCTGGTGGAAGTTCCTGTTCTGATCGCTCTGGTCAACGTGGCCTTCTGGTTCCAGCGGCGGTACTTTACTGTTCCCGTGACCAGCCAACGAGCCATGGCTCAGCAGTAATAACGGACAGCTTCGGAATCGTGGCGGAGGAGAAAAGGTGCTTTGCTCATGAAGAGAATCTTGTTCGTGTGCACGGGAAACTCCGCTCGCAGTCAGATGGCGGAGGGATTTGCCCGTCATTTCGGCCGGGGATCCGTGGAGGCCATCAGCGCCGGGATGGAGCCGAGCCGCTTGAATCCTTATGCCGTGCGGGTCATGGCGGAGAAAGGAATTGATATTTCCCCTCAGCAATCCAAGGCCTTTGATGAGAATCTAGCCCGCCGGATGGACGTTGTGGTGACGGTCTGCGGCAACGCCGATGAGCGCTGTCCGGTCCTGCCGCCGGAAGTCGGGAGACTCCACTGGCCTTTGGAGGACCCGGCGGCTGCGAAAGGGAGCGAAGCGGAAATCCTGACCAAGTTCCGGGAAATCCGCGACCAGATTGAAGCCCGGGTTCTGGAGTTGGTTCGCGACCTGAAATAGGGCCTGCGGCGGCGACTTCCTTCCCACGGTCCGGGTTTTCTCTCCCCCTTTTCCGTATCCTGCTCGGCTGCCCCCTCGGAGGCTCCGGTTCTCTACCCCGCCGGGCATTGGGAAACCCCGGAAAGGCTCATGAGACCTTGGGAGAACAGGGAGGGGCCGGAATCGGAGGAGGCTCTCACCGTGTTATTGCTTTGGGAAATCCTGCGCGCCGGGCTGCTGGCTGTCTGGGACTATGTCGCTCTCCACGTCCTCACCTGCCTGATCCCGGCCTTCCTGCTGGCCGGGGCCATGGTCGCCTTCATTAATAAGGAGGCGATCATGGCCCGGCTGGGAGCGGCGGCTTCCAAGCCGCGGAGCTTCGCCACGGCGGCGGGCGCCAGCTTCTTCGTCGCCGCCTGTTCCTGCACGGTGATCCCCGTCTCCAGCGGAATCTACTACAGCGGTGCGGGCATCGGGGCCGCCTTCATCCTGCTGTGGGTGGCTCCAGCCTCCAACCTTCTCTCCCTGATCTACACCGGCAACATCCTGGGGGCGGAGATGGCCTGGGTGCGAGTGATCACGGCTCTCACCATGGCGGCCGTCGTGGGAACGATCATGACCGTGGTCTTTCGCTGGGAGGAAGCCCGGCGCCTGGCTGATCAGGAAAGCAGCGGAGCGGCAAGAGGCAACAGAAAGCCCCCTGCCGTTCCGGCAAGGGGGCTCTGCTCAGCCTGCTCGTCTGTGCCAGCCCCGGGGGAACACGGATCCCGAGGGCCCGTGCCGAGCTCAGGGGCCTCTAAGATTTCCTGGCCTTCCCTTTCCCTGTCTCTCCAGGGGGCGGGGCGGCAACCTTCTTGCCCGGCTCGGGCACCCTGGGAGCGCCCGCGGCCTTCGCTGCTTTGGCAGTCATCGGAGCAGGTTTCCTGGCTTTCTTGACCATGCGTTCTTCCTCCCTTTAGATGGTCACAGCCATAATCTTAATATAGGCCACGGGTTGAATCCGACCACGGCAATTTGCGGCTGTTTGCCGGGCGACGGCGGGGGTTCTTGGCATCCTGCGTGCCGGGGTACCGCCCCGGGAAACTGCGGGCGTTCAGAGAAATTGGCCGAAAAACCCCCCTTGACTTTCTCTGCCCCCAACTTTAACCTCTCCACAAGCAAATTCCTATCACTTCACCCGAATCGAATATTTGCTTCCATTTGGCCCTGGCCCGTCTTCGGAGGGATACCATGAACAAGAGCAGCCTTTCCAGATTCTTTTCATTGGGTGCCAACAGCATCTTTTACCGGTTGAAACTTTCCTTTGCCTTTTTTTTCCTCACCCCGCTGATCGTCTTTTTCTTGCTGGGACTGCAGTACAACATCATCGAGAGCCAGGAGTCCTATTATTACATACTGGCAATCTTGGTCTTTTCTCTTTTCGGCTATGTCATCGTGCGCCAGATTGTTCAAGGTGTCGACCGCGTGGCGAAAACCATGGAACAGCAGATGACCGAGCGCTTGGGTATCCCTATTGCAAGCGGAGACGAGATTGAAAGAATCGAAACCACATTCAAAACGGTGAGTACCCGCCTGGAACAATCCAACCAATCCCTGCAAAGGCGCATGACTGAAATCGAAGCCTTACGGGAACTGAACCAGACATCCTTCTCCCATTTTGACCGGCAAAGCCTGTTGAACCGCGCGCTGGAGCGGGCGCTGGAAGTAACGCAAAGTGCAGGCGGTGCCCTGTTTGAACTGGAAAGAAGGGGGCCCAATGCATTTTTGGTTTGCCGGTCCGTTTGTGGAGAACACATCGTCATTGCAGAAAATGATGCCGTTCCCCTTGCAAAACTTCCCGTGCGTCAGGCCCTTGAAAAAGCCACTGTGACGTTGATGCCCCGATCGGAAAGCAATGGATGGCAAGGAGTGCTCTCAGATTCTGATCCGGAGTGTCAGATCGCCGTTGTTCCCGTCACCGAGGAGATGGGATTTTCAGGGGTTGCCGTTCTGATTAAAACAGGGCCGGATCGGTGGGCCGAGGATAATTTAAATTTCTTGACGTCGTTGTTCGGGGTGATGGCCAGGTCGCTGAAGATCCAGGCGCTGGGCCGGCAGGAACAGGAAACAGCGGAAGATTTAAAAACGGTCCTCTATATTCTTCAAATGATAAACTCGGGGCTTACGGAAAAGGAAATGCTTTTGGCCATCGCAAAGAAACTCCGCGAGGTCATCCCGCATCACTGGGCAGGGCTGGCCCTGGTGGAGGAAGGAATCGGGGGTCTGAAGCTGGCGTACTCGATTCCCAAACCATCTGCCAGTCTGCCCCTCGGATCCGTGCTCCCCGAACAAAACTCCCTTTTGTGCACGGCGCTGCGCGCCCGGTCCGTACTGAACGTAGAGGATCTATCGGAACAGCCCGACTACGTTGAACGGGTGCTGTGGGAGGAACTTGAGCTAAAATCGTGCCTGATGGCAGGCTTGCATTTTAAGGGCCAGTCTATTGGGGTCGTGTGCCTATCACACGTCGAAAAGAACGCATTCCGAATCGCCCATGAGCGAATATTTTCCATGATCACAGAGGGACTGTCGCTGGCCCTAAATCAGTCACGACTTCTGCAGCAGGCCAGGGAAAAGACCGGGGAACTGGAGGTGTTAAACCGAATCGGAAGAGCGCTGACTTCTTCTACTTTTAATATGGAGCGGGTGCTGACCTATACCCTGGAGATCATCTCCGGCCTGATCAACGTGGAGGCCGGCTCCCTGCTGTTGCTTGAAGGAGACGAACTGGTCTTCAAAGTGGCAATCGGCAAAGCGGGGGAATCGCTCAAGGGCCTTCGCATCAAACTCGGCCAGGGCGTGGTCGGCTGGGTTGCGGCCACCGGAGAATCGATGGTGGTCCGCGATGCGTCTGAGAATCCTCATTTTTACCACGGTGTAGATGAGCGTACCGGTTTTAAAACCAGAAACCTGCTCTGCATCCCCATGATCGTGGGCGGCCGTACCATCGGAACCATCGAACTGATCAACAAGGTGAAAGGCACCTTCAGCGATGAGGACCTTCGAGTTTTAAAGTCTGTTGCCACCTCTGCCGCCATTGCAATTGAGAATTCGCAATTATATTCCAGTTCCATAAACATGGCCAAACGAGAACGACTGATTCGAACTATTTTCCAAAAGTACGTCCCTGAGGAGGTTGCTTCAGAAATTCTGGGCCGCGAGGAAGGGGACCTCATAACGCTGGGGAATCGCCGGCTCGTCACCTTGCTCAACGTCGATATCAGGGGCTATTCGCTCATGTCCAAACAGGCCAGCGCCGAAACGGTGGTCAGCATTCTCAACTATTTTTTCATGCGGATGGGAACCATCGTCCTGAAACACAAGGGAATTCTGGACAAATACCTGGGAGACGGGCTTTTGGCCATCTTCGGTGCGCCCGTCGCCACTCGCAATCCTGCCCTGGATGCCACACTTGCGGCCATCGAGATGGTCGAGGCCATGGAGCTGGTGGACAAATTTGCTCAGGAAAAATGTGGCATTCCTCTCCACATGGGAGTCAGCATTAACACGGGCGAGGCAATCGTCGGCAATGTGGGATTTGAAAAGAAAATGGATTTCACGGCCATCGGAGAAGTCGTAAACGATACCTTCCGTCTCCAGAAGCTGACCCGCGAAAAACCCAATTCGATTCTTGTCAGCCAATCCACGTTCGAAAAGATCGAACCGTTTGTTCAGGCGCGATCGGCGGGGGTCAAAGTCTTGGGCGCCAATGAAGGTCAGATGGCAGTCTATGAAATTACCGGGAAAAAAGAGATGTCCGATACGGAGTATCTGCTGTACCAAGCCAAAATCACGGAAAAGCAGCAACTTGCGAAGGGCGCGGGTGACGGCCTACATCCCCCCGGGTTGGTACACTAACAAGAGCGGTGGAATCCGGAGCAAGGCCACCTCGCAGGGAATCCAGGACCCCTTCTCCTGCCTGTCGCCCCGGTCAGGCCGTACCGGCGCCATGGGGCCCAGTCGATCTAAAAAGTCTACGGGGTCGATCCTCTCGTTTACCCCAAATTCTACCTCTACCCTCTGATCGCTGAGATCTCTGATAACAGAGAAAGGTGATCTGGGTTGTTCCCGGATCGTTGTCAGCCGCCTGAATTGGCCTAACATGTCTCACGCGATCCCTGTCTATGGCGAAAAAATTATACAGTGTTATATTTTGAAACAGGGGGGCGGCAACGCCCATGTAGCTTTTTTCAACGGTAGTTGAATTGGCTACTGAGGCGTCGTGGTCCAGGAGAAGGCCATGACCCGCAGCCCCCGGTTCGCTGAGGATTTACCCGCCGCTTTCACCTCGGTTTTCCGATCCCAACGGGGCGCTGGAAGCTCAGTTAACCCTAATCCGAAGAAAACAAGCTCGGTTGATGCGTGCTGTTGGCCCGCAGGTCCTGTCGCCGGGTCGCCTCCTCGATCCGCGCTCCGTCACCCTGACGAGGGTCCCACTTTCGCGCGGCTCTGCGGAGGCATCCCCGCCGCCACCCGCGGGCCTTCGCCGGATGACCTCGGCGGAGAATTTCGGATTGGGGTTAATACACGGGGCTGCTGAAACTCAGACAGCTTGGAGGTACGTGTGCGCCTGAAGCCCGGTGGCTGGTACAACCTGAGCACAAAGGCCGTCATAGCCGTGGGGATCGTCAACGTGCTCGTGTTCCTGGTCTTCTCCTATGTTTCCATTCGCACCCAGCGCCAGCACCTGATCTCCGAAGTCGTGCGGGGGGCAAGCCTGTTCAGCGACACGGTGAAGAGCAGCACCTACCGGGACATGCTCGAGGATCGTAGGGAAGACGCCTATCTGGTCATGGAAACAATCGGCAGGCAGGAGGGGATTGCGAAAGTCAGGATCTTCAACAAAGAGGGGAAGATCACCTTCTCCACGAACAAGTCCGAAATTGACCAGCTCGTGGACAAGCAGGCCGAGGCCTGCTACGCCTGCCACGGCCCGGGAATGACCAAACCGGCTGTGAGCCTGGTGACCCAGGCCCGGGCGCGCATCTACGGGGAAAAGAATGGAAACCGGCACCGCGTCCTCGGCATGATCACCCCCATTTACAACGAGAAGAGCTGCTACACGAGCAGTTGTCACGTCCACCCGGCCAGCCAGAGGGTTCTCGGGGTGGTCGACATCGGCATCTCCCTGGCGGACATTGATCGGGAAATCGGCGCCATCCAGAGGCGCACGGCGGTTCTGGCAGCCGGGGCGATCCTCTTGATCTCTCTGCTCGTCTGGCTCCTGGTGCGGCATTTCGTGGGCCGTCCCGTGCGGGAGCTCGTGAAGGGGACCCAGCGGATCGCCGAGGGGGATTTGGACCACCTGATCCCCGTCGACCGCTCCGACGAGATGGGGTCGCTGGCAGAAGCCTTTAACCGCATGACCCGTTCCTTGAAGAGAGCCCACGAGGAGCTGCAAAGCCTGATGGAAAAGCTGGAGGAAAAAGTCCGGGAGAGAACCCGGGCTCTCGGGGAGGCTCAAGCCCAACTGGTCCAATCCGAAAAGCTCGCCTCCCTGGGAAAGTTGGCAGCCTCCATTGCCCATGAGATTAACAACCCTCTGTCGGGGGTCCTGACCTACGCGAAGCTCATGATCCGACAGTTAAGTCGCGGCCAGCCCGACGAGAAGGTCCTGAGAGGAGCCATAAAAAATCTCTCCCTGATCGAGCGGGAGACCCAGCGCTGCAGCACGATTGTCCGCAACCTCCTGGACTTTTCCAGGCAGCGGGATCTCTCCTTCGCCGCGGTGGACGTAAACCAAGTCATTGAGGAGGCCCTCTCCTTGCTGGGCAACCAACTCGTCATCCAGGAAATCCAATTGCAAAAACGTCTCTCCCCCATGCCGAGCATCCAGGCTGATTTTGCCCAGCTCCGGCAGGCCTTCATCAACATCATTATGAACGCCTGCGAGGCCATGGAGAAGGGGGGGGGCCTCACAATTGAATCGAGGCCCGCAGGAGAAGGGGCAGTCGAGGTCCGGGTGACCGACACCGGGGTCGGAATCCCGGCGGAGAACCTCTCCAAGATCTTCGACCCCTTCTTCACAACCAAAGAAAAAGGCACCGGACTCGGGCTCTCGGTGGTCTATGGAATCATCGAGCGCCACGGGGGGAGGCTGGAAATCCAGAGCCAGGCGGGCCGGGGCACCATGATGATTGTCCATCTGCCGGTGAGCCGCTCGGGCAAGGAACGCGATGAAGAACCCCAGTACGACCGACTCGTCCTGTGATGTGCCCCAGCCGGCCCCTTTGTCCCCTCCTTGGCTGGAGGGGACCATCTACCTGGAGTGGATCGGAGAAGGGCGAATGGATGCCGGGCTCCTGAAAAGAATTCAAACCCACGTCGAAGAGATATTCCACTGCCGCACCCGCGTCCGAATCCGGAAGGGGAATATTCCTCTGGCCTTTGATCCAAACCGGCAGCAGCATTCTTCCACGGTAATCCTGCGCTGGCTCCTGGAAGACGTCCCCCGTGATGCCCGCAAAGTTCTGGCCATCACCGACCGGGACTTGTTCATTCCGATTTTAACCTTTGTCTTTGGGGAGGCCCAACTGGGAGGGACGGGAGCCGTTGTCTCCACGGCCCGTCTCAAGGACGAATCCGGCGCGCAATCCGGGAATCCGGGGCTTTTCTTGAGCCGGCTGCTCAAGGAATGTTTGCACGAATTGGGTCACACGTTCGGGCTCACGCACTGTTCGAACAACGGGTGTGTCATGGAGCGGTCGAACACGGTCTTTGACGTGGATCGCAAAAAGAGCGCCCTTTGCCGGGACTGCGCCATACTTGTGGGGGATAGGGTACGGGAGGAAGGGAAATGAGAGAAAGGGTCAAGATCCTGGTCGTGGACGATGAGGAGATTGTGCGGGAGTCGCTCTCGGGATGGTCGGAGGAAGACGGCTACGGCGTGGGGGTGGCTCCCGACGGTCCCAGCGCCATCGAGAAGCTCAAGGGGAATGAATGGAACATCCTGCTCGTGGATCTGAAAATGCCTGGGATGGATGGATTGCAGGTTCTGGAAAACGCTCGTAAGGTTCGACCCGAGGCGGCCATCGTGATTATGACTGCGTACGCGACGGTCGATACGGCTGTACAGGCCATGAAAATGGGGGCCTATGATTACCTGGTCAAGCCGTTCGAGCCCGAAGAGCTTTCCCTGATGATCAAGAAGCTCGTAAACCAGCAAAATCTCCTCAGGGAAAACATCCTCCTGCGCAAGGCCCTCAAGCGCCAGTACCGCTTCCGGGATCTGGTGAGCAAAAGCCCCAAAATGCAGGGGATCTTCGAACTGGTGAAAACGGCGGCCAAGAGCAACTCCACGGTCCTCATCCTGGGGGAGAGCGGGACCGGGAAGGAACTTCTGGCCCGGGCCATCCATGCCGAGAGCCCGCGCTGCACCGGACCCTTTGTCGAAGTCTCCTGCGCGGCCCTCACGGAAACCCTGCTGGAAAGTGAGCTTTTCGGCCATGAAAAAGGGGCCTTTACGGACGCCGTGAGCCGCAAAAAGGGAAAGTTCGAGATGGCCCACGGGGGGACTCTCTTCCTGGACGAGATCGGAGACATCAGCCCCAAGCTTCAGCTTGACTTGTTGCGGGTCATCGAGGAGAGAGAATTCCGGCGGGTCGGGGGCAGCGAGCTGATCAAGGTGGACGTGCGCATCATCGCGGCCACGAACCGCAACCTGAAGAAGCTTGTGGAGGAGGGAATATTCCGGGAAGACCTCTACTACCGGCTCAACGTGATCGCCATCACCTTGCCGCCCCTGCGGGAGCGCAAAGAGGATATCCCCCTGCTGGTTGAGCACTTTCTGGGTCAGCTCGGCGTGGAGATGGAAAAAAACCTGGAGGGGGTTTCCAGGGAAGCCATGGACCTTCTCCTGTCCCGGGACTGGCCTGGAAACGTACGCGAGCTGCGAAACGTCCTGGAGAGAGGTGCCGTAGTCGGCTCGGGCGGCATTTTGCAGCCCGGCGATTTGGGCCTGCTTGGGGCCGAAGGGGACGACGGCTTTGAGGGAGCGGGGGGAGAGTCCTTGAAAGAGGTCGAACGCCATCACATCCTGGAGGTTCTCAAGCAGAATCGCTGGAACATTTCCCGGTCGGCCCGGGCCCTGGGGATCGACCGGGTGACTCTCTACCACAAGATCAAGCGATACGGCTTGAAACCTGAGCGGGCTGTTTCGTAGAATGCACCTGCAC
>JACPSX010000267.1 GCA_016193065.1 Candidatus Tectimicrobiota bacterium
TCCGTCCACTTCAAGCTCCGCGTCAATCGCGTCCCGGGTGGTCCCGGGACTCGCGTCCACGATGACCCTCTGCTTGCCGAGCAGACTGTTGAGCAGGGAGGATTTCCCTACGTTAGGCCTGCCGAGCAAAGCAACCCGGATACCCTCCGCTGGGGCTTCCTCCTGGATGGAGACGGACTTTATCCTGGCAACAACCTCGTCCAGGAGCTCGGCGACCCCCTGCCCGTGTTCCGCGGAGACCGGTAAAAGGGGCTCTACACCCAAGGCGGAAAATTCCAGGGCGTACTTTTCCTTTTCCACTGTGTCTGTCTTGTTGATGACCACGAGGAATGGTTTCCCGTAGTGGCGCAGAAGATCCACGATCTCCCGGTCAATTGGTGTGAGGCCCTCGTTCAAATCAAAAACGGCGAGGACCAGGTCCGCTTCCTCCACGGCCAGCAAGGTCTGTTCCAGGACCTGGGAATACAGGCCCTCTTGGGCGGGTCCCTCAAACCCTCCCGTGTCCACCACGACGAACGGTGTCCCTTGCCATGAGATCGGTCCGTAATGGCGGTCTCGCGTTACCCCGGGTAGAGCCTCCACCAGGGCAGCGCGGCGGCCGATGATGCGGTTGAACAGGGTTGACTTGCCGACATTCGGTCTTCCCACAATGGCAACGATTGGCTTTCTCACGGGTCCCCTTGCCTAGAAACTGCTTTAAGTTCCAAGGAATAAACCTTTATGGCTATTATACCTGAATGAGGGTAGGGAGTCAGATCATCCGGGTACCGAACCGGTGGAGGGACCTCAGTTCGCGCGGCTTGTCACCCGCTTGGATTCTTGTAGGAACATCTCAATGCCCTGGACGATTCCCTGGGCCAGCGCCTGCCGGTAAGCATCCTTCCTGAGGAGCTTTTCTTCTTCCAAGTTGGTGATGAAAGAAACTTCGGTCAGGACGGCGGGCATCTCGGCTCCGACGAGGACGTAGAAAAGAGCCTCGCGGATTCCCAGATCCGAGCCGTTGTGGTTCAGTGACCGGGTTTCGTTGACCATGGCGCTTTGGACGGTCTGCGCCAGGAGGATTGACTCGTTGCTCTTGCTGGTCAGGACGAGATCTTTGAGGATGAGTTCGACCTCGCTCAGCTTGCGTCGGGAGGTCTTGTTCTCTCGGGCGGCCAGTTCCACTGCATCCTGGTCGGGGTTCATCCCCAGGCGGTAAGTCGAGATCCCTCTGGCCGTCTTTTTCGTGTTGGCGTTGGCGTGGATCGAAACGAAAAGGTCCGCCTTGTGGGAGTTGGCAATGGCCGTGCGCTCCTCCAGGGGTATGAACACATCCCCGCTTCGGGTGAGGAGGGTCTCGTAGCGACCGGTGGCGTCCAGGAGACGTTTCACCCGAAGGGAAATGTCGAGGACGACCTCCTTTTCCTCGAGCCTCCCGGGCCCGATGGCCCCCGGATCCTTGCCGCCGTGACCGGGGTCGATGACGATCTTGAGACGCCTTGCGGCAGTCCTCGCCTCCCCTACTTGGTCGGAGGGGGCCTTGCCATCCTTGCGCTTCACCTCAATAATGAGACGCGGCGGGTCCGGCAAAGAAAAGATCCGGTGCTCCCCCGGGCCGGCCAGATCGAGAACCACCCTGACCACTCCGGGCCTGTTTTCCGCCAGCCTGGCCTGGTCGATGATCCCATCGCCAATGGAGACAGTCTTCCAGGAAAGGGGGCGGGAGAGGTTGACTCCGAAGAGATCCACGTAAAGCCGAGGAGGATCGGACAGCCTGTGCCCTTCGAAGGGGACTTGCGCTTCCAGGTCAATCACGACTCGGGACGAGGATGAAGTGGGCTGATGGCGGATTCCGGTGATCCGGATCGGTTCACTTGTTCCAGAGGGCGGGTTGGGGCGGGGGGCGGCTGCTGCCTCGTCGATCTGCAGCCCCGCGAGAAGGAGCCCGAGCACTATGAGAAAGGGTACGATCTTGCCTGGGTGCTTCACCCTTGCCTGGTCCCCCCGCTCTGCTAGGTCCCCATTTCCCAGGAACCCAGGTACTTCTCCTGTTCCGGGGTCAGCTCGTCGATCTGGATTCCGAGGCTGCGCAGCTTGAGGGCGGCGATTTCCCGGTCAATCTCCCGGGGCACGGCGTAGACGTCCGGTTTGAGAGTTTTATGGGCCTGGATGACGTATTCCGCCGCCAGGGCCTGGTTTGCGAAGCTCATGTCCATGACGCTGGAGGGGTGCCCCTCCGCGGCCGCCAGGTTGACGAGCCGACCGTCGGCGAGCAGGTTAATCCGCCGGCCACCGGGGAGGGTAAATTCCTCCACGAACTCCCGGATCTGGCGGCGCCCTGTGGCGATTCGCTCGAGGGCCGGAATGTCGATTTCCACGTTAAAATGGCCGGAATTGGCCACGATGGCTCCGTCCTTCATGCTCAGGAAGTGTTCTTCACGAAGGACGTGGACGTTTCCGGTGACGGTGACGAAGAAATCGGCGATCTTGGCGGCCTCGTCCAGCGGCTGGACCTGATTGCCGTCCATGACGGCTTCCAGCGCGCGCAGGGGGTTGATCTCTGTGACGATCACATGGGCCCCCATGCCGCGGGCCCTCATGGCCACCCCCCGGCCGCACCAGCCGTAGCCGCATACTACAAAGACGGTCCCCGCCAAGAGACGGTTCGTGGCCCGGATGATCCCGTCCACGGTGCTCTGGCCCGTGCCGTAGCGGTTGTCAAAGAGGTGTTTAGTATGGGCATCGTTGACGGCGATGATCGGGTAGCGGAGTATTCCTTGCTGCGCCATGCTGCGCAGTCGGATGACTCCCGTGGTGGTTTCCTCCGTTCCACCCAGAACCTGAGGTCAGGTGAGGCTTGGAATCGAGCACGGCATCAATATGGCGGTAATAGGTCTCGGTGTCCTCCCCCTTGATGGCGAACACGGAGACGTTCTCCAGGCGCGCCAGGGTCGCCGCCACGTCATCTTGCGTGCTCAAGGGGTTGGAAGCGCACAGGAATACCTCGGCCCCGCCCGCCTTCAGAGTCAGGGCGAGGGCGGCGGTCTCGGTCGTCACGTGGAGGCAGGCGGCGATGCGCCTGCCCTTCAGGGGCTTTTGTTCCTCGAAGCGCTTGTGAATACTGCGTAGAACCGGCATCGACTGCAGGGCCCACTCCAGCCGTAATTTCCCCGTCTCGGCAAGGTTTACATCCTTGACATCAAAATTCATTTCTCCCCCACGTATTCGTAAAGGCCTGCTTCTTTGCGCAGAATCTCCACCTTGTCGGTCTTCTCCCAGGTAAATTCCGGTTCGCTGCGGCCGAAGTGCCCGTAGACAGCGGTCTTGCGGAAAATGGGACGGCGCAGGTTCAGGGCTTTGATGATGCCGGCCGGCGTGAGCGGGAAAGTGCTGCGGACGAGGGTTTCGATCCTCTCCGGGGCAATCTTGCTGGTCCCGAAGGAGTCCACCATGAGCGACACGGGATCCGCCACGCCGATGGCGTAAGCCAGTTGGACCTCGCAGTGGTCGCAGATGCCGGCCGCCACCAGGTTCTTGGCAATATAGCGCGCCATGTAGGAAGCGGAGCGGTCCACTTTGCTGGGATCCTTTCCGGAAAAGGCTCCTCCTCCGTGGCTGCCGACCCCCCCGTAGGTGTCCACGATGATCTTGCGTCCGGTGAGGCCGCAGTCTCCCATGGGGCCTCCAATGACGAAACGCCCGGTGGGATTCACGTGTACGACAACCTCTTTGAAATCGATCAGGTGAGCAGGAATCGTCGGTTTGATCACCTGCTGGATGACATCCTCCCGGATCTGCAAGAGGTCTACCTCGGGGCTATGTTGGGTTGATACCACCAGGGTGGTTACCCGCAGGGGGTGGCTGTTCTCGTACTCAATGGTGACCTGGGTTTTACCGTCAGGCCGCAGGTACGGGAGGATCTCCTTTTTGCGGACATGGGCCAATCTCTGGGCCAGCTTGTGGGCCAGGGTGATCGGCAGGGGCATGAGTTCCTCGGTCTCGTTGGTCGCATAACCGAACATGATTCCCTGATCCCCGGCGCCCTGCTCCTGGTGGAGTCCCTCGCCCTCGGTCACCCCTTGGGAGATGTCCGGGGATTGCTCGTGGATCGAGGTGATTACCGAGCAGGTCTCACTGTCAAAGCCGTATTTTGCCCGCGTATACCCCACATCTCGGATCGTGTCCCGCGCCACCTGGGGGATGTCCGCGTAGGAAGACGTGGTGATCTCCCCTGCCACGAAGACGAGGCCGGTGGCCACGAGCGTTTCGCAGGCCACGCGGCCGTACGGGTCCTTTGCGTAGATGGCATCCAGAACCGCATCGGAGATCTGGTCCGCAATCTTGTCGGGGTGCCCCTCGGTCACCGACTCCGACGAGAACAAAAATCGCTGGGATCGCATTCTTACTCCTCCGCCTATGGGGGTCCAAATCCAAAAGTAAAGCAACCGTTCACTCTTCGCGACATCCGGAAAGGCGCGCCAATGGTAACACAATTGGCGACCGGGTGCAAACCCGGCGGGGGAGGTCAGTGAAAGCGCAGACCGAAACGCCGGGAGGCTTCCTGTTTCAGGTAATCTCTGACCTCTGCGCCCGTGGGCAGATGGAGGGTTTGGGCGGCAACCTCCCGGGCTCCGGAAAACGAAAGAGAACGCAAGACCTGCTTCATCCTGGGGATGAAGAGAGGATTCATGCTGAGCTCGTCCAGCTCCAGCCCCAGAAGAATGATGGCATTCAAGGGGTCTCCGCTCATTTCCCCGCAAAGGTCGACCCAGAGTCCCCGGTTGTGGGCGGCTTGAACCACGGAATGGATGCTCCTCAGGATGCTGGGATGAAGGGGGTCGTAGAGGTAGGCTACCTCTTCGTTGACCCGGTCAATGGCGAGGCTGTACTGGCTTAAGTCGTTCGTGCCGATGCTGAAGAAGTCTGACTCCCGAGCCAGAAGATCTGCGATGACGACGGCGGAGGGAGTTTCGATCATCACCCCGACCTTCAGGTCGGAATCGAATGGAATGCCCGAATGCCGCAGCTCTTCTGCCGTTTCGGCGAGAATTTCCCGGGCCCGACGCAGCTCCTCGACCCCGGAGATCAGCGGGAACATGAGCCTCAACTTTCCATAATGACTGGCCCGCAGAATGGCCCGGAGCTGGGCTTTGAAAAGGGCAATTTCCTTCAGGCAGAAGCGGATGGCCCGGAGCCCCAGGGCCGGGTTGAGCCCTCCACCAAGCGGAGGAGGAGAGAGAAATTTGTCCCCCCCTAGATCCACAGTCCGGATGACGGCGAAATGTGGATGGACCATCTGGGCGATCTTTCGGTATTCCTGGAACTGCTCTTCCTCGGAGGGCAGGGTGCGGCGGTTGATGAACAGGTATTCGGTCCGGAACAGCCCGACCCCCTGGGCGCCATAAGTGAGGGCTGTCTCGACCTCCTTCGCGTATTCAATATTGGCGGCGAGAATGATCTCCTTGCCGTCGAGGGTTCTGGGGGGTAGGTCCCTGAGCTCTTCGAGCTCATCCATTTGCGTGCGCAGGCGCACTTGCTTCGCCTTGTAGAACTCCAGCACATCCTGGCTTGGGCTGAGAATGACGATGCCCTCGTCCCCGTCAATCAAAATCAAATCTCCGGTCTCGATTCTTTCGGAAATGTTCTTGAGGCCCACGACCGCGGGGATTTCCAGGGCCCGAGCCATGATGGCCGTGTGGGAGGTGGCGCTGCCTATGTCCGTGGCGAATCCCAGGACCTTTTCCTTGGTGAGCTGCAACGTGTCGGCGGGGGTCAGGTCATGAGAGATCAGGATGACCGGCTCCTTGAAGCCGGCCAGGAGGTCGGGCGCCTGGCCCAGCAGGTTGTGGAGAATCCGCCCGCCGACCTGCTCTACATCCCGGCGCCGCTCCTTGATGTACTCGTCGGCCACCTCGTCAAAGACCTTGATGAAGTGATCGAGGGCTCTCCTGAGGGCCCATTCGGCATTGATGCGAAACTGGGAGATCGCTTCCGTTGCGGTCTTGACGAAGGTGGGATCGTCCAGGATCAGGATGTGGGTGTCCAGGATGTAGGTGTGCTCCTGTCCGAGGTTGCGGACCAGGTGTGCGGAGATGGAAACGAGCTGGGAGCGGGAGCGGTCCACGGCCTCATGGAGGCGGGCGATTTCCGCTTCCACCTGTTCCGGGGAGATGGGGTACTCGGGAATCTCCATGGCGGGGCCGCGGAGAACGGCCGATTTGCCCCACACCACGCCGGGTGAAACGCCGATCCCCTTGAGCATCTGCCCTCCTCAATCATGCTCGCCGAACTTGCCGTTCACCAGGTCAACGAGCGCCTTGACCGCCTCTTCTTCATCTTCCCCACCGGCGCTGATCTTCACTGTGGCGCCCTCAGCCGCAGCCAGCATCAGAATGCCCATGATGCTCTTCCCGTTGGCCTGCTGCCCTCCCCTCTCCAGGGTGATGCCCGAGCGGAACCCAGTGGCCAGCTTGACGAATTTCGCGGCAGCACGGGCATGGAGTCCGAGTCTGTTTCGTATGGTCGCCTCGGCGGTGTGCACGGATCTTCCTCTCGTTTGCCGGACAAAGATGGGTCCGGTTGATTGCTGGGGCTTCGGAAGGTTCCGGCAGGAAAGGGAAATCAGCCGGGAGGGACCATGGGCCTCCGGTCAGGATTTCTCCTTTTCCCCTTCTTTCTTGCGGGACAGCAGGCTGCTGGCCACGGAGATGTGCTTTTGCCCGTATTCCCGAATGAATTCCGCCATCTCGCGCAGGTTACCGGTCCCGCGGTAAAACGGGAGCTTGATCAACATGGGGAGATTGACTCCCGAGACCACTTCCACATTCCTTTCCCCGAGGAAAGAAAGACTCAGGTTTGAGGAAGTCCCGCCGAACATGTCGGTGAAAATGAGAGCTCCTTCCCCCTGATCCACGGCGTCCAGTGCCGCCGCAATTTTCGCGCGCCCCGATTCGGGGTTGTCTTTGGAATTGATGGAAACCGCCAGGGTATTTTCCAGGGGTCCCACGACGAGCTCGGCCGCCTTCAAAAGTTCCTGAGCCAGATTGCCATGGCAGATGATCACTGTGCCGATCATGGAGCCTCTCCCCCTATTCCTTGTTAATGTCCCGGTGATAGAGGATCGTAGCGTACCCCAGCTTGTCGATCAACGACTTCAGCGACTCACCGATGCTGACGGAGCGATGTTTCCCGCCCGTGCAGCCCAGGGCGATGGTGAGATAAGTTTTCCCTTCCTTTTCGTAAAACGGGAGCAGGTAGGAGATCAGGTCGTACAGGCGGTGTAGAAAGGTCTGGGACGTTTCCGGAGAAAGAACGTAGTCTCGGACCTTCGGGTGCTGCCCCGTCAAGGGTCGCAGTTCCTCGACGAAGTGCGGGTTCGGCAGGAACCGGACATCAAACACCAGGTCCGCGTTGTACGGGAGCCCGTGCTTGTAGCCGAAGGAAATGATGGAAATGGTGGGGCTCTTCTGGCGATCACGGGAGCCATAGCGGGTGATCAGCAGGTCCCGGAGCTGGTGCGGGGTGTAGTCCGAAGTATCGATGATCTCGTCGGCTTGTTCCCGGATGTCCCGCAGCATCTGGGTTTCGAGGCGGATCCCCTCCAGGACTGAAATCGACTCGGCCAGGGGATGTTTGCGACGGGTTTCATTGTAGCGCCGCAGCAATGCCTCCTCGCTCGATTCCAGGAACAGGATCTTCACATCATGTCCTTGTTCGCGCAGCTTTTGGACGTTGCTGAAGATCTGGGGGAAGAATTCCCGTTCCCGGACGTCGAGGACGACGGCGATGCGGCCCATTCCGGTGTCTGCCTGGGCGCACAGGATCGCAAAGGTCGGCAGCAAGCTGGGGGGAAGGTTGTCGACGCAGAAATAACCGAGATCTTCGAAGGCCTTGATGGCTACGCTCTTCCCGGAACCCGAAAGGCCGCTCACGACGAGTACGGAAATCGGATGCATCTCTTGCCCTCACTCCCCTGGCGGAGGATCACCCCGGGATTCCAGAAGTTGAGCCAGAAGCTTGCGGTCCAGCTCCTGGGCGGAGTGGTAGCCCATCAGTTTGAGGAGGTGGTTTCGCGCGGCCACTTCGATAATCGTAGGGATGTTTCGCCCGGGCCGCACGGGTGTTCTCAGGTAGGGAAGAGAAATCTCGAGGATCTCATACTTTTCCTCGTCCAGCCCCA
>JACPSX010000268.1 GCA_016193065.1 Candidatus Tectimicrobiota bacterium
CAAGAATGACCCGTGTCTTTAGACGTCTTGTGGGCGCCTCGGCGACGCCGGGAACGAGTTATGGCGAGTGGGGAAAGTATGGTGGTTGGGATCTCGCCATCGTTGACATGGGCGAGAAAGGCCCAAATGCTCTGGCCTTTCCGGGGGGGATCGTGGCGTTTGACCGGAGACTTGCGGACCTTCCCGATGAGCAAGTGGCCTTCATTCTCGCACATGAGATTTCGCACTCCATTTTGTGTCACCCATTTTTGGGTGAAGAATTTCGAAAGGGGGATCTGAATGTAAAGCGGATTGTGGACAATGTATGGGGGGTCGGCATTGCCCCAGCGCTAGAGAAGATGGCTGACGAGCGGGGCATATGGTTGATGCGGAACGCGGGGTTCGACCCCGAAAAAGGGATCAAGTGGCTTGAAGAACAGGCAAGAAAGGAACCGAAATTTCTGAAGTGGGTGAACCGACACGTCATCGGAACGCACCCGTCCCCTGACGAAAGACTTAAAGCCGCCAGAGAGAGAATCGAAGGATTGAAGCCCAAGGTCGAGACCAGCGGTAGCCGATCGCAGGCCGCCCAGTCGGCTCAGCAGGTTTCCCCGACAGCGTCGCAGCCGACACTTCAATCCCAGCCTGAGCCATCCATAGGCAAACCAGCCCAACCAACTTGGCCGAAAGTAAGAGAGAAGCTTGAAGAGTTCGTTCCAGCGCTAAAGCAGTCTCCGCCCCCCGTGCTGAGCAGTATCGTGCCCTCCTCCGGAGCACCCGGAATACGAGTGCGAATTCAGGGAAAGGACCTTAACCCGCCAGGTGCGATGATCCAGTCGCGCGTGATCTTTGAGTCCGCTGGCAGGAGAATGAACGCTGAGGTCGTTCCCCCACTGAGTGAAACCCAAATCGAGGCAGTTGTTCCCCCTGGCAGCGGGGCCGTGGACGTTCNNTCACGTGGAAACAGTGAGCGGATCGAGCAGCAAGCTCAAGTTCAATTACCTCAAGCCACGAATCACAGAGGTGCGTCCAGCGTCCGGGGAGCGAGGCCGAGAAGTGGAGCTAGTCGGAGAGAATTTCGGAATAAAGGGGCAGGACTTTAGTGTTTTTTCGGTAGGGTTCGGTGAGTCATTACCTCAAGCCATTTCCTGGGACGATAGGCGCATAGTCGTCAAGGCTCCAATGGATTTCGGGACAGGCACCAATTTGAAGATCGTATTTGGGTCTCTCGGTTGCATTGTGGATCAATTCGGCGGTCTGAGCAAAGCTGCAGAATTCCTTGTAGATCTTGCAATCCCAGGGTGCCCGGATCTTATTGAGAATATCTGGAAGAGGTATCGACTGAGAGTGAGGCCTGGGTTTATGGAGCGGGAAGTGAAGGTCTCAGTCAAAACATCCGCAGGGACGAGCAATGAACGTAGCTACACCTATCAGGTGCGTGCCGAGATCCGGAGCCGACCGAGTCAGCCGCAGATCGCGCAGGGCGGGCAACCGACTGCCCCTGGTGCAACTTCAGCCGGGCCACCAACAAATGTTCCACCGGCTGGCTCCATTTCCAGCGGACCCATGGGGATCGCGCCTTCTGGTCCAGCGCCTACGGCTTCTCGGGTCCCATCTCAAGCCCCGCCGAGCCAGACCCCACCAGGGCTACAGGCACAACCCGCGCAACCTCAGTCTGGCCCTCCCGCGCCTGATCCTCAGCTCCTCGCCCAAGTGCAACAGGTGCGCACGGCGTGGCAGCAACTCAACGCCCAGGTCAATCAGTTGCCGAACCTCCAACCGGCGGACCGCACCACCCTCAGCCAGGACCTCCAGCGGGGCAGCCAGGCCCTCGACGCGGCGGAGGCCGCGGCCCAACGAGGCGATCGGGCCACCATGAACGTCCACCTTAACCAAACTCAGCAGGCGCTGGATGCTGCCCGCCAACGCCTGACCCAGATCGCCTCCCGTCCCACTCCCACAACGCCGCCACCACCGAGCGCTGCTCACCCGCAGCCTGTCCTACCGCCTCAGCGCGTCGCACCGACCACGCCCCAGCCAATGCCCCAACCCCCGCTGATCCAGACCCAACCGGGGAAACCGGCTCAACCAATGCCGCCTCAAATACCCACCCCCACCGCCGATCCGCAGCTCGTGGCCCAGGTGCAACAAGTCCGTAATGCGTGGCAGCAGCTCAATGCGCAGGTAAGTCAGACGCCGAACCTGCAGCCCGAGGATCGAGCCGCGCTAGCCCAAGACATGCAGCGGGGCAGCCAGGCCCTCGACGCCGCGGAGGCTGCTGCCAAACATGGTGACCGAGGGACCACGCAAAAGCAGCTAGGCCAGGTGCAGCAGGCCCTGGCCTCCGCCAGCCAGCGCCTCAGCGAGATCGCGCGGCGCCCCGCCCCTGCGCCTCAGCAACCACCCCGGGCTGGCCCCGCGAGCCCGCCACCGGCACCCGCGCCATCGCCGACGCCCGATCCCCAGCTCTTTGCCCAAGTGCAGCAGCTCCGCACGGCGTGGCAGCAGATCAACACGCAGGTCACTCAGATGCCGAACCTCCAGCCCCAGGATCGTGCCTCCCTGATCCAAGACCTCCAGCGGGGCAGCCAAGCCATTGACGGGGCGGAGGCCGCGGCCCGACGGGGCGATCGGGCCACCGTGCAGGCGCAGCTCGCGCATGCACAACAGGTCTTAGGAGCAGTCAGCCAGCGCCTCAGCCAGATCGTCCAGCGCGCCGCCGCACCACAGCAGACTCCCCGCGCCAGTCCACCGAGCGCGCCTCCGCCTCAAGCAACGCTCTCACCGCCTGGGCCCTTTTCCCTCAGCGCCACAACCCGCTGCTCGGCCGCTCAGCCGGAGGTGGTCCTTTCGTGGAATGCCTCGCCCGGCGCTAAGGCCTACGCACTTCTTCGTAATGGCCAGCTTTACCGTGACTTCACCTATGTAGGAACCAGCTTGGCCTTTGTCAACCAGGGGGTGGTGGGCGGCACCCGGTACACCTACGTCGTACGCGCGAAAAACGACGCCGGGCAAACCCGGGACTCAAATCCTGTGACGGCAGCCCCACCTACCTGCCGGAGGTAGGTTTTCTTGTCTGCCCCCGGTTTTTGCAGCGGATGTGGAAGGGGAATAGCCACCATTGTGGCGGATAGTCGCGCGAGGCGGCGCCGCGCCCGCTAGGCGGAGGCTTCACCGTGCGTTGGAGGTATGAACTGGGAGACATTCCTGCGGATGGTCGGAACGTTGAAGCACCCATCGAAGCCCAGGCACGCGGGTTCCTATTGCCTCGGCGGACCCTGCTGAAGGTTGGAGTGGGTCTGGTCGTCTGGCCCGCTGCGCAATTCCTGCAGGCATGTGCGACGACCGGAGGCACAAGCACAAGCCGATCGAGGCTTCGCCTCATCTCTGACGAGGAGGAAGCGAAAATTGGAGTGGCAGTATTTCAGCAGCTGCAGGAGAAAGAACTGAAGCGTGGGCGCCTCATGACCGAGCCGGATGGTCCGGCCGCTCACGCCTGGGTCAAGCGCGTGTCGGATCGGGTGATCTGGGCCTCGGGCTTGGGCGATAAATATCGCTGGGAGTACATACTCATCAACGCCCCCGGGACGGCGAACGCCATCGCCTTCCCGGGTGGGCGTATCATCGTATTCACCGGGATCCTACCAGTGGCACGCGATGACGCGGGCCTGGCCACGATTATTGGGCACGTGGTGGGGCACGTGATGGGTCACCACATGGCCGAACGCATCTCCAAGGAATTCGTGATGGGATTCGCTGAGGAGATTGCGCGCGAGCAAGGTGCAAGCGACTCGACCATAGCGACCATGCGGCTGGTAAATAGGAGCATTCTCTCGCAGTACAGCCGGATCCACGAGACCGAGGCCGACCTTATTGGTCTGTTACTGATGTCAAAGGCAGGATACGACCCACGGGAGTCTGTCAAGCTGTGGCAGAGGATGAATGACGCCGCAGGGGAGTTCAGCCGGGGGCATGAATTCCTCCACACACATCCTGGTTCGGGAACGCAAATCGCGGACCTCCAGGCCTGGATGCAGCAGGCTTTGCAATACTACGAGAATCCGAGCCTAGCCTTGCCGGTCCTGAAGTAGTCCCGGCTTGTGGTGCCTGCGAAAACATAGCTGGTCAAACCCGAGGCTGAAGTTCGGTGGCGGTGGCCGCGCCTGTCTGGCGGAGGCACACCAGTACTCTGTGCTGATGCCTAAAATCGGTGCAAGAACGAAAAGGCTTATCCTGTCCGGCGCTTCGAGAACGTGTGGACCGTTATCTGGCAATCGTGGGTAAAAAGAGGGGGGGTCCCGTTCAGGATGAAAGCACGCACATCCGCACCGGCACTCGCGCTAGTGCCATTGAGACTATGCAGGCTCGCGGGGGCACCGGTCAATTTGGTGAGTGCGAAGAGATTCCCGGAAAGCGAACAGAAAAACCGAACCCACAAAGAGGGGACCGAACATGAAGCATTGTGTAATTTTAACTTCACTACTTCTGATCTTGGCTGGGTGCGCTGCGACAACCGGCAGACGATTTGACTCATCACTTGTAGACAATATTCAGAAAGAGAGAACGACAAAGCAAGAAATCCTCAAGTGGTTTGGAGAGCCTCTTTCGGCTTCCGTCGATTCTTCAGGCTCGGAGGTCTGGCGATACTCCTACCAAGAAATCCCTGCCTCTACAATGTTTCTCGGCGTGCTCGGTGCGGAGGGCAAACAGGAGACGTTGATCATCAAGTATTCGCGTGATGTCGTCAAGGAGTTTTCACTCAGCAAAGGTGGGTTTCTACATTAACTAACCCAATCGGAAAGTAGGCGGGACATGATGTATCGACCCAAACGAATCAGAGGGGCCCTGGTGCGCTCTCAATGGAGATCAGGTCAAGGTTACCTCCTTCACAGCGGAGACTCCTTCGATGGGTTTGAGGCTGGACTTCGCAATATGTGCCTGTTACGAAACATCTCTGGCCTAACGCGGGGGAAGAAAATGAGACTACTACTCACTCTAGCTCTAAGCGTTCTGTTTGTATCGCAGGCCCGAGCTGCCGCCCCATCACTCTCGGACCGCGAGGCTATGTCCCCCCTCGAAGGTCATTGGAGGTCGGCCGGCGTATTGCGGATTAAACTTGGTAACTTGAAGGTTGTCCGGGAGCCTCTCGAACCTGATATTTCTAAAGGCGAGCTGAGCGAAAAGGATCTCGACGGATACAAAGTGCTTGATAGGCTGGGTGTTATCGCAATCACAAAGATGGAGGTCCTGTCGCAGAGGCGATTTAATTGGGAAGATTTCAGAAATATGGCGCTGGGGGGCAAAGCGGAGCTAACCGTTCGAGCGGGGGAGAAGGGGCTTGATCTTCAACGACGAGCTAATGTCCGCGCAGAGGATGGATGGCTAATAATTCCACAAGGAACATTTAAGATTGAGAAGATAGTTCGCAATGAGGAGCAAAAGAAAGTCGTAGACTACTACCGAGTCGTAATGGGCACATTTACAGCATCATGGACAGCGGAATATAGGGAATACGCATCGTCAATGGGAAGACAATTGAGCGATAAAAGAAAGTTCAAGGTGCTTTATGCGTATGACGCCTTCACCTCGAAATGGAAAATCGTTGCTTGGGACTATGCCAATCTAGACGAGGAGTTTCATACTAACTACGTGGATTCGGCCCTAAGGTGAATTCAAAGGTTGACTGCGTAGAATGGGCGTGCTTTATGAACGGGTTGAGAAATCGCTATAGTAAGTTCATATGAACGGGACTACGTAGGAGACTTATCAGATTCGAGGCTGAAGACGCCGGGCGTCAGCCCGGGGTTGAAAGCCTCCCCAGCCGCAGGCTGGGCCGGCGCAGCCGGGCCGGATTTCTTCCGCCCAAGTACGCCGTCTCCACGATTGTCGGGAAGATCAAGGCCAACACGAGCCGCGAGATCCGCCAGCGCTTCCCCGGGATCAAGAAGGGGTACTGGCGCAACGAATTCTGGTCCGTCGGCTTCTTCTCGTCCACCGTCGGCATCGATGAGGCCGTGATCAAGCGCTACGTCGAATTTCAGGAGAAGGTCGACAAGGGCCAACTGAGGCTCCAGTTGGATTTCGGGTTCTGATCCAAAGTGCCACGGGCGTAAGCCCGTGGGTATCTACTAGACTTTTCGTTGCCGATAGGCGGAGCGCCCTGGGTTGAAGCTGGTAGAATCCTTTCCCACCCCTCGGTGGTGATGTCCTGCGGCGTCAGTGCGGCCGGACGCGCCCATGGTAGCTGAAGCGGGCCAGCCCCTCCTTGCTTCGGACTCGGGAAGTGTGAGTGTTGCGCTATGGGTGGGCGCCAGGCACGCCATCTCGAATCGGAAGCCCGACGAGGCCAGTGCGGCCGGGTGCCGTGCGTGGCGCCGAGATTGACCCGGTGGTTGGCTTGCTGCTATAGTCCCGCCGATTGAGCCCAAAGAGTGCAGCAGTTGAACCGCCAAGACGCCAAGTGAGCCAAGAAGCTCCCCATATTCAAGGGCGAATGGGGACGAGAGACGAAAGCCCGCTCGGAACTCCTGGTCCTGAGTTCGCCTCCAGCCTTGATGAGACCTGGCGCGCCTTTGCGGCCTTGGCGACCTTGGCAGTGAGATATCCG
Organism: Candidatus Tectimicrobiota bacterium; assembly: GCA_016193065.1. GTDB lineage: Bacteria > JACPSX01 > JACPSX01 > JACPSX01 > JACPSX01 > JACPSX01. The sequence continues at coordinate 6,587 of JACPSX010000268.1, forward strand.
GGGTGAGGCAGTCGGGGAGGCCAGCATGGCTGTTTCGCACACGCACCTGCGCCAGTGGACCCGGGAGGAGTACCTGAAGATGGCCGAGGCGGGCGTCTTCGCGCCCGGGGAGCGGGTGGAACTCATCGAGGGGCAAATCACCACCAAGACGAAACCGAGCGCGTCGGAGGCTACATCCACCACCCTTTTGGCGGAGGAGCTGCGGCGGGCTTTCGGAGGGGGATACGTGATCCGGGTTCAAGGTCCGTTAGCTCTTGGGCCACTTTCAGAGCCTGAACCGGATGTGGCCGTTGTTCGGGGATCGCCCCGGGATTATCGGGACGCGCATCCAACAACGGCAGTCCTCGTAGTCGAGGTCTCGGACACGACGCTCGTGCTCGATCGGCAGCAGAAGGCCGGCCTGTACGCCAGGGCAGGCATCCCGGAATACTGGATCCTCAACTTGCTTGAACGGGTCCTCGAAGTCTACCGAGATCCTGCGCCACTCCCGGATCACCCGCTGGCTTACGGCTACCGTTCCTCAGAGCGTCTGGATGCGTCAGCCTCGGTCGTGCCCCTCGCCGCGTCGGCCACCCCGATTGCAGTCGCCGACCTCTTACCGTAGCGGCGGCTCAACCCCTGGGACAATCAGCAGCTTGTGCATTCTCCTTGATTTCCCTCTGACCACCTCCTATACTGCGCGCCATGTTTCTCGCCGAACTCTGCGTCAAGCGACCGGTCTTCACCACCATGCTCATCATGGCGCTCGTCGTGATGGGCTGGTTCTCCTACGAGCGCCTCGGCCTGGATCTGCTCCCCAAGATCGATCGCCCTACCATCACCATCACGACCAAGCTCGCCGGCGCCAGCCCCGAGGAGATGGAGACCCAGGTCACCAAGCCGATCGAGG
>JACPSX010000065.1 GCA_016193065.1 Candidatus Tectimicrobiota bacterium
CCCGCGGTATCCTGACCGCGATTCTCGATGTTACCAAGGTGAAAGTCGCTGCGGCCGAGGCGATCTTCGCCGTCATCGGTGTGCTCGCTGACGAACGGATCAATCTCGGCACGACCTTGACCCTGAGTGCAGATCAGGGCCCTCGCATTGATCGGAATGCCCTCCCCGTGATTCTTGTCCCGGGCCTCACTGGTGATCCGACGAGTATCGCCAACATCCGCACTCAGCTTTCCAACACGGGAGTCTATCGCCCCCTCCCGGTGACCTCCTTCCCCGGTCTGAAAAATGGGGTTCTTACCAATGCCGGTCTCCTGGGCGCCGAGTTCAGCCGGGTGAGGAGCACCATCCTCGCTAATTTCATCCCGACGTCTATCAACCTGCCGGTGGATGCCGTCGGCTTCTCGGCTGGCTCCATCCTTTCTCGGCAATTTGTCAGTACCCTCCTCGGGGCGAACCCCGCCGGAGTGGGGAGCTTAACCCAGATTGGCCCGCCGAATCACGGCTCGATCCTTGTGAAGAATCGCGAGGCAGCGGAGGAGGTAGTGAGGACGCAAGTTCCTGCGACTGTGAGGCTTCTCTTCCCTGGTGCAACTCGGGTGGCAGCCGAGGTCTCAACCTGGCCCTTTTTTACGCTGGAGGAGGCCGGTCGCTTTCCCGGAGCCTCGGACTTGGCGCCCAACACCCAAGTCCTCACTGCGTTGAACAACAGCTTGCCCTTTAGCACCCTGAATCGGCAGTTCGTCATCGCTGGAACGAAGTCACTGAGCAGAGAACTTGATGACATATTCAAAGAGACAAACGATGGCCTGGTCTCTCGTAATAGTGCCAGCCTGGATGGTCTCGGGGGTCCACCCATTACAGACATTCCCCGTGACCACTTTCAGTTGCCTAGAGATGCACAAACTGTTGCGGAAGTCCCGAAGCACCTCAGCGATTGGTACGTGGTCACCGATGTCACCCCAGGGACGATTACTCCAGGGCAGGCGACCACTTTCACCATCACCATCATGCATAACTTCAATCGTGAGGCCCGAAGCCTGGTGGCCGGACTGTTTGACGCCAACGCCACGCAAATCGTTTCTACGGCCAAATCCATCCCCAACACCGGTTTGAATACGACGCAGATGACCCTGGACATCACATCCATCGCGATTCCGGCAACCGCTCCACGCCCAATCTCCCTCGTGGTGGCCTCCGATGCTGATATAGGCGGCATCACCACAGCCGATTTGCCTACGCAAACTCCAGGTGATGCCAAAATGAATCTTGTCAGGGTTGGCCAAAGCTCACGCGTGGGGATCTTCCAGCGTGTCGTGGCTGGTAAACTGATGCTGGTTGCGATCGGTCCGACAGGTGCCCAGCTTGACTACGTTATTCCCGGTGTTGAACCAGAGGCGATAACGTTAAAGTTCAGAAATGTGAGAGACCTGACCATCCAGTATACAGGGGTAAGTGCTAATTTTACTCCCCTTAATCTCGTGGATAGGATTGTGCTCCGTGGAAGCCAACCGGAATTCCAGACTATAATCCTTCAACTGGACACCCTTGTTGACAACTTCGGACGGCAGGCAGTAAACCACGACCTTGACATCGTCGATGGGGTAGATGCAGGGGGATTCATATGCATCGCTTCCATCTCTAGCTCTCAATCTCCCAATCTTATTGAATTCTTGCTGGGCAGTTTTGGATTCCAACTGAGAGATTGTCCCGAATAGTTGAGTCGGGCCCAAGTGATCATCGCCAACGACTGGAGATTGCAGAGGGCAATTGGTATTGACTGGGAAGGGGTTTTCTACAGGGCCACCCAATCTCAGCTATGATACAATGGGCGGCCTGAGAGGGGCATTGGGGTCATGCGATATTGGCCATTGACGCTCGTACTCCCGGTTATCGCGGGTTCGATCTTTCTCTCTGAGGCTGCGGGTGCGGATGTGGTTATTGCTGAAAAGGCCATAGACAAGTGGATGTACCATGGCCGGGTGAACAAACTGGTCCTCTCCCCGGACGGGAAGCGCCTGTACATCGGTTGGAATGGAGCCTACGTCTTCGACACCGAGCAGTTGACCTTCAAAGAGATCCCGGTCCAAGCGGCCAACACGAATACCGGCCTGCAACATCCCGATGGGAGCCCCGTCCGAGGCCATTCAAACTTGGCCCTGACCCCGGATGGCAAGAGGCTCTATGTCTACGACTACGGCGCCTCCGCCATCAATGTGGTGGATACCCAGACGCTCACCACCCCGAAGGTCATATCTATCGCCCCATTGGAGGAGGTGACCGATTTCATCGTCTCCCAAGACGGGAGGAAACTTTTCGTCGCGGGTTCCCATCATCTTGGCAGAATTCGTTCGGAAGCCAATCGCACGAACAAGATCCTGGTAGTAGATACACAGGCTGACCGCATTGAAAGGGTCCTCGACATCGACAAGCAAAGCGTAGTGTGGTTCCTGGCGGCCGACGATCGGCCGATCATCTATGGATTGGTTCAAGGCAAGCCAGGGGGCGGGCCAGTTGTCGAACAGCCCGACTTAGTAATTGACATTGATAAAGGCGAGATAGTACGAGAGCTCTATTTGCCGAAACCTAAGGTTAGAGTTAAGGACTCAATGGTAAGAGGAGGGTATTTTTATAGTATTTCCTTTGTGGACATGACGCCTGGACAATCCTCAGAGAACATGCTGAGTATCTTCAGTCTCAAAGACGGCAGCAAGCTTCAAGAAATAGGTTTGCCGCGTTTTTCCTTCCAGCCTTCTTTTGTATTTGAAGATAGATGGATTTATATCATGCGGAAGCAATCGATCCTACTTGTAGACGTACAAAATAAGAAGGTCGTCAAAGATGTAGATATCTATCAGCCTTCCCTCTTGCAGCGCCTGAAGGGGCAGAAACGCCCAGATTATACCGAATACATGGTCCTCTCGAAGGATGGCAAGCGCCTCTACGTCGCGGGGCTCCTCTTCCAGAAGAAATGGACCCCTTTCTTCGATGTCCCACCTCCACCGGTGAAGCTGGTCGTTACCATCGTGGACGCCGAGAAGGTGCGGAGAGATGCTGAGTAATCCCATGTGCGGTCCTACTTCACGCTCGCGGAGCGGTTTGTCTAAAAAAGCTACCGGGCCCCTCTCGGGACGTAACTGCGTGGTTTCTCAGGGGAGCGTTCTGGATTCTTCGGGGGCGGGGGTTTGAGCAGGAACGCCATGAAGCCGTATCCGCTGGTGGATGATCTCCTCCGCCCTATACTGCGGGTGGCCATGCCCCGGGCCCCGCGGCAGAGCATGAAGTTGGTCATGTGTCCCCTCTTGGTCTTCCTAGCGTTCGCTACCATTTCCCCGCTCTTGCCAGCCCCTGCGGCCGCGCAGCATGCGGGCCCCCCTGAACCATCAATCACCTGGGTCACGTACCGCGATCCGGCGTTCGGGTTTTCCTTCGCTCATCCCGCCACTCTCCGTGTCGTTCGGCTAAGACCCACCGAGTTCCACATTGCGGGACTGATCCAGGCCGTGCAGCTCGTCGACGACACTGACAGCGGCCCCATTCTCCGCGTCCTGGTCAAGGACACGGTCCGTGATCCGAAAGCATCGGTTCAGGATGAAGCCTTCCTACGCAATACGTGCAAGACGCTCGAGACCCTATCCGTTTCGGGCCGACGTGGTTTCAGTTGCGTCTCTTGCAGTAGCGCTTCG
>JACPSX010000014.1 GCA_016193065.1 Candidatus Tectimicrobiota bacterium
TACAGCCTGTTCTACGGCATCCTGGGCGGATTCATCGGCCTGGTCCTCTGGATCTTCTACACGGCCATCATCCTGCTCTTCGGCGGAATGCTGGCCGACATCCTGGACCGGGGCGGCCACACCCAGAAACCCCGCGACTGATCCGAATCTTTTTCGCTTATTCAACGTTCGCTCCTCTTCATCGCAAGCCTTCTCCTTCAAACCAATTCTGAGATCGGTCGAGCTGTCATCCCGCCGTCCGTCTCCTCCTCGGATCCTTGCCTCCGTCGCCTTCCTGGGTTGCTTGTGTCTCGCGGACTTGGGGCGGATCGTCCGCCCTGCTGTGGGAGACGCGCCGATGTCCAGAACCTGCCGTAGGACCCGACCTCCCCGCTTGCCGACTCATTCCAGAAGGTGCGGTCCTGATGGAGAATCTTCGGCCGCTTCCTCATAGCGTAAGGTCGTCGCACCACTTCTGCGGGACTGCTCACCGACGGCGTCGCCTGTCCCTTTGTATTCGGTGCTCCGTTGCACCAGACCGGATCGAGGACCGGGGTGCCAAATATGGCAGAAGATTGTTCTTGACATGTGCGCGGGGCAGGACTATTTTCTGGAACACAGAATTGACTTCCGGAATACGGAATTTAGCACATCCTTCCTCCGCGTAAAGCCGCAGCCACTTGTCTGAGACGTGGCGAGGAAAGACCGTGGCGCGAACCAATGTGAAAGCCAGACAGCGGGAGAACGAAGGCAGCCGATCCTCGAGGGGAAGCGGTGCTGACGTTCTCAAATCGCTCCGGAAGGCGATTCGGGTGCTGGAGTGCTTTTCTCTTCAGGAGCCGCGCCTCTCGCTCTCGGACATCGCGCGCCGGGCTCAACTTCCGCTCAGTACGGCCCATCGGATCCTGGCAACCCTCCGGGGAGCGGGGATTGTGGAGCAGGAGGGGGACCGGGAGCTGTATCGGCTGGGCCTCAAGCTGTTCGAGCTGGGCAGCATGGTCCTCGCGAACATGGAGGTCCACCGGGAGGCGCTGCCGTTCATCGAGGAGCTCTCGCGGGAGAGCGGGGAAACCGTCCACCTGGGGGTATTCGATGGATCACAGGTGGTCTCCATCGAGAAGATGGACTCCCCCCACGGCCTGGCGTCACAGGTCACCATCGGCAAAGGGGCCCCTGCGTACTGTACCGCGGTCGGCAAGGCTCTCTTGGCATTCCAGTCGGAGAGCACCATCGACCATGTCTGTCGATTGGGGCTCACCCGTCATACTCCGCAGACCATTACCGACCCAGGCAAGCTACGCAAAGAATTGGAGCGAATCCGTGCGCTTGGATATGCCGTGGACGAGCGGGAGCACCAGCCTGATGTTCGTTGCGTGGCCGCGCCGATTCGAGACCACACAAGCAACGTCATTGCTTCGATGAGCGTCTCGGGTCCAGCCACGCGCATCCCGAAGGAACGGATCCCCCTGCTGGCGGTGCGAATGAAAGAGGTTGCCGGCAAGCTCTCCGCGCGGCTTGGGTACACGGGGAGACACCCTGTGAATTCTCCATGAACTCCCACCTCAGCATGACGGGGCTGCGAATATGTGGGAGGGTTTCCCTCTGCGATGTACGAGCAGATCTACGGTATCGTCCCCCCCATGACCGCCCCCTTCCGCCCTGACGACACCATTGACGAAGACGCCCTGCGCGCCGAGACCGGCTACATGATTGAGGTGGCCAAGGTCCACGGCTTGGTTGTCTGCGGGAGCACCGGAGAGGGCCACACAATCAGCACCGAGGAGACACGGCGCATCACCGAGATCGTCGTGAAAGGGGCCAAAGGTCGAATTCCCATCATCACCGGGGTCATCACGGACAGCACGGCGCAGGCCATCGAGCGGGGCAAGGCCGTGAAGGATTTGGGGGTCGCCGCCTTGCAGGTGACGCCGCCCCATTACCTCTTCCGGCCGGACGACGAGTCCATGTTAAAGCATTTCGAGGCCCTCGCCAGGGGGACCGGTATGCCTATCATCATCTACAACGTCGTCCCCTGGGCGTGACCTCGTCCTCATGCTGCGGGACCGAGGGCGGATCATGAGCGCCGTGGATGCCCTCATGTACCCCTCGTTTGTGCTGGGGGCACACGGGGCTATCGCCGCCATCCTCACGGCCGTCCCGACCCTGTGCGTCCAGCTCTGGGACGCGGTCCAGGCGGGGGATCACAAGCAAGCGCTGATGCTCCACGAGAAGATCTTGCCGATCTGGAACGCCATCTGGGCCGACAACCTGCCGGCGAACACGAAGACCTGCCAAGAGCTGCTAGGTCGGCGCGCTGGCGTACCGCGGGCCCCCATGCCCGCCAGCTCCACAGCGCAGAAGGCGGCGATCCACAAGGCCTTGGGAGCAGCCGGACTCCTTTGAGGTTGACGACGGGAGACCGGACCGATACGCCCTGGTCAGGAAGACCAGATGACAAGTGCCATCGGAGTTTTGACACTACGTTGTGCCATCGGATTGGTGACTGCCCAACAAGAACGCATCGTTGCCGCGTCTCTCGTCGAGGGGGGTGGTGCCAACATCTCCGAGGGAATATTTGCCTGGTTCCACTACCCGGAATCTCGGACTCAAATCAGCAATCCAATGAAGATGTTATTGGTCCGGTGGCACTTCTTGCTGTCACCAAGCCGATGGCACTTGTCAACTAGGGACTTTCATGGTGTTCTGTAGTGCTGGGACGGGGCCATGATAGGTCGCACACAGGGCGATGAAGAATTGCTCCTTGGCTGGTATGCGATCATTGGGCACCACGGATCACGGACCGGTGGTCATGGAGGTGTGAGATGACGCGTTCTACTCGGTTGACCCTGATCCTGTTGATCGTAGGTATGTTCGTCTTGAGCGCCTTCGCTGACAGAGCCTCGGCCGGGGCGGCCCAGGAAGGCAAGGTGGTCTCCGATTTTTCACTGCTCGTGGGAGCCGGGGACTTCTATACGTTGCCCATTTACGCGATGATGAGGGACTACGCCACCAGATACAATCTTAGACTAAGAAGGGCGGATATTACCGGCGGAGGTTTAGGGGCTCAGATGTTCGCTGGCGGGACGGGCGACATCCTAGTCATTGGATTTCAAGGGGCTATCCGGCTTGCTGAGACACAGACCGTGGATGT
>JACPSX010000234.1 GCA_016193065.1 Candidatus Tectimicrobiota bacterium
GGTCGGAACCACGAGCACGTACGAGGGGCACGGCATCTCTTCCGAGGTCCTCCGGGCGTACAAGGAGCTGTGGGCCAAGGGTGAATTGACCGTGCGCAGCCATCTGCTGATCAGCCCGACGCCGGGAAAGGCCCTTCCCGTACTGGATGAGATGATCCGGGACTGGGCCCCCTACGCGGGCGGCCCGGGCTTCGGCGACGACAAGCTGAGGATCAGCGGAATCTTCCTGCAGTCCGGAGGGAGCCCTCACGTGGCAAGGCTCCGCACAGAGGAAGTCCCCTACACGGCTTGGGCGGCGTATTACGTTGACGCGCCGACGCCCGAGCACTTCCGAAACGCAGCGGAGCTCTCCGCCAAATACGGCCTGCGGGTCAACGCCATTACCGCCGATCAGAAATCGCTGGATGCAACGCTCGCCGCATACGAGGACGTGAACAAGACCTTCTCCCTTCCCGGCAGGCGCTGGGTTGTGGAGCATTTGCTCGAGGTGACTCCGAAGAACATCGAGCAGATGAAGCAGCTGGGGGTTATCCCGACCGTCATTCCCACCAAGCAGGTGTCGATCTCGGGCCTTGCGCGCCTGAAGACAATGCCGCCGGAAAAACACGGTAATCTCGCCCCCTACCGAAGCATGATGGAGGCCGGTCTGCCCCTGGTTCTTGCCTCGGACAACGTGCCGATCAATCCTTTCAACTCTCTTTGGGCGGCGGTAGCCAGGAAGGATTGGGTATCCGGCGAGCTCTGCACTCCCGCCCAGAAGTTGAGCCGAGAGCAAGCGCTCCGGGCCATGACGATCAACGGCGCGTATCTTTCCTTCCAGGAGCATGTGAAAGGATCCATTGAAAAGGGCAAGTACGCCGATCTAGCCGTCCTCAACCAGGATTACCTCACGGTTCCGGAGGACAGGATAAAGGACATCAAGGGCTTGATGACGATCGTGGGAGGGAAGATTGTCCATAGAACCGGCGAATTCAGCGCCATGGGAGACAGATAGGAAGCAAGAAAAGCGGCGTTGACTTACCAGAGGAAGCGGAAAGGGCCTGGGGGAAGCTGGAGTCTACTTAAGGTCCGAAGTAAAGCGAGCCCAGGCCCTGATCTCCGCGCGCTCTCCGCTCCATGCAGTCCCCGCCCTCCGGTGTGCGCTTGTCGACACAGTTGATTTTTTCAACATTGCCTGAGCTTCGACCGCATCTATATTGAGCTTTAGAGTGGGAATCAAAAGCATCTAGAAGGAGGACCGGAACGTGAGTACTCATACAGGTAGAGCCGGAAGCGCTTTTCCCCCAGTTCCGCTCGCACTTCTTTTGCTGGCCCTCGTGGCCTTGTTCACTGCACCCCCCCTATCCTGGGCGAAAGCTCCCGTCTCGGGCACGCACGGTATGGTGGTGGCGAATCATTACCTCGCCGCCGAAGCGGGCCTGCGCATCCTGCAAAAGGGAGGCACCGCGGCCGATGCTGCGGTGGCGACGGCGGCAGTGCTGGGGGTCGTGGAACCCTGGTTTTCCAATATCCTGGGCGGCGGAACCTGGGCGCTCTACTATGAGAAGAAGACCGGGAGTGTGAAGGCTCTGGACGGCGTCGGCCCCGCTCCAACCCATGCTACTGCCGAGTTCTTCAGGAACCCCGATCTCTCCGCCTACGGCATACACCAGGCGAATGTCCCCGGAGCCTGGGACGGCTGGATTCAGCTCCTGAAGGAATATGGAAGATTGAGCCTGAAGGACATCCTGGCGCCCGCCATCGAACTGGCCGAGAACGGCGTGCCCGTGAGCCCGGACTTCGCCGAATGGAACGAGAGACTGAAGGTCGAGATCGCCTCGATGCCCGACACGGCCGCTATCTATCTCAAGGACGGGAAGCCCCATAAGGCGGGCGACGTCATTTACCAGAAGGACATGGCGAAGACTTACCGGGAGCTTGTGGAAATCGAACAGAAGAATCTAGGGAAGGGCAGGAAGGCCGCCCTGCAAGCCGCGAGCGACCACTATTACCGGGGGCCCATTGCGAGAAAGATCGTGGATTTCTCGAAGAAACAGGGCGGACTCTTCGATCTCAAGGATTTCGAGAGCTTTCACGTCGAGTTCGTCGCACCGGTCAGGGTCACCTACCGCGGTTACGAGGTCTATGCCTGTCCTCCGAACAGCCAGGGGATCACCCAGGTTCTGGCGCTGAACATCCTGGAAGGCTATGACCTCAAGAAGATGAAGAGAAATGACCCGGAAACCATCCACCTCCTGTCGGAAGCCCAGAAGCTCGCGTTCGCGGACCGGTTCCAGTACATCGGAGATCCCAAGTTCGTCAAGATTCCCTTGGACAAACTGCTGTCAAAGGAGTACGCGGCGGCCCAGCGCAAGCGCATTGACATGAACAAAGCCATGGAGTGGCCCATCCCGGGTGGAATCGACACCAGAGATCTGGGGACGACCACGTTCCACATCATGGACCCGGAGGGAAACGCCATGGCCGTGACCACCAGCCAGGGGTCCAACTTCCTGGTCATCCCGGGCACCGGGATCAACATGAACAACAGAATGCCCATGTTCAATACGGACGAGGGCAATCCCAACCTGGTCAGGCCCGGCAAGAAGGTGAGGCACACCTCCAATCCGTCCATGGCCTTGAAGGACGGCAAGGTGTTCATGCTGTGGGGCGCCACGGGAAACGACCGGCAACCTCAGACGCAGCTCTGGGGATTGCTGAACATTGTCGAATGGGGCATGAGCCCTCAGGAGAGCGTCGATGCGGGACGGGTCATCATCAACACCTTCCCCCTGGCGCGCCACCCCCATCCCGTTCCCAACACCCTGGAGATGGAGCCCAGAAAGTTTCCAGCGCAGGTCGTGGAGGCGCTCAAGGCCAAAGGACACAAAGCGGTAACCCGGGGCACCTTCGGCACGATGAATATGATCATGGTCGACACCCGCACGGGGCTCATGATTGGCGGTGCGGAGTCCATCAGCTCCGCAGGTGTGGCTACCTGGTGAGTAGCCTACGAGGAGATTTGCCATGGAGGCAAGGATCAGATTGGGCACGTCCGTATGTACAATCCTGTTCTTCGTGATCCTCGCATTTACCGGTTCCTCCGGGCTTGCGGCCGCACCCGACCCGGCGGCCGACCTGATCCTGGTGAACGGGAAGATCGTCACCGTGGACAGGAACTTCAGCATCGCTGAGGCGGTGGCCATCAAGGACGGTGTGTTCATCGCAGTTGGGACCGATCGGGAAATTCGCGGCCTGGCCGGGCCCGGAACCCGGGTCGTGGACCTCGGCGGGAAGACGGTCGTCCCCGGATTCACCGATGGTCATGCCCACATGGATCGCGAAGGGTTGAAATACCTCTATCCCTCCCTGGAGGGAGCGAGATCCATCCAGGACATCCTCAAGATCATCGAGCGGGAGGTCAAGAACAAGAAACCCGGAGAATGGGTCGTGACGATGCCCGTGGGCGACCCTCCGTTCTATGCGGGCGTCCCGGGAACCTTGCAGGAAAAGCGCTTCCCGAATCGCTGGGAGCTGGATTCCGTTTCGCCGAACAACCCGGTTTACATACTGGGCATCTGGGGGTACTGGAGCCGGCCTCCCATCGTTTCCATCGCCAACAGCTACGCCCTCAGGCTGGCCGGGATCACGAAAGACACCGTCCCCCCGTATAGGGGAATCACGATTGTCAAAGATCCCGCTACCGGGGAACCCACCGGAGTTTTCAGCGAGAACAGCTATGTTCCTACCGTGAATTTCAGCCTCATGAAAGTCGCCCCCCGGTTCACCCACGAGCTGAGGCTGGCCGCGCTCAAAGACTCCATGAGGAGATACAACGCCGCGGGAACGACCAGCACGTATGAAGGTCACGGCATCTCTTCGGAAGTCATCCGGGCTTATAAGGAGCTCTGGGCGAAGGGCGAATTGACGGTCCGCAGTCACCTGGTGATCAGCCCGACTCCGAGCAAGTCGGTCCGTCCCGAGCTCGAGGAAATGGTCCGGGACTGGGCCCCCTACGCTGACGGCTCCGGGTTCGGCGACTCCATGTTGAGAATCGGCGGGATGTTCATTCAGGAGGGAGGGGATCCCGACGTCGCCAGGCTCACGAAGCAGGAGGCTCCTTACACGGAGTGGGCCGCCTACTACTACGATGCTCTGTCACCGGATAAATTCCGGGATATGGTCTACCTCGCCGTCAAGTACGGACTCAGAGTCAATACCATCGCGGGGGATGGGAAATCTCTCGATGCCGCCCTGTCTCTGTTTGAAGAGGTCAACAAGACGTACCCCATCGCCGACAAGCGCTGGGTGGTGGAGCATCTTCAAGAGATAACCCGCGAGCAGGTGCAAAGGATGAGACGGCTGGGACTCGTGGCGACCGGCAACGCCGCCAAGCACGTTTCGATCAGCGGCGGAGCGCGCCTGAAGAGGATGCCCAAGGAGCGGCAGGCGGAGTTCACCGCGTACAGAAGCATCCTGGAAGGTGGAGTGCCCCTGGTCCTCGCCACGGACAACGTTCCCATTGAACCCCTGAAAGCGATCTGGGCTGCAGTGACGAGAAAAGACTGGTACACGGGCGAACTTCTTGGGGCGGCGGAAAAACTCACCAGAGAACAGGCGCTCAGGGCGATGACGATCAACGGAGCCTATCTCACCTTCGAGGAGAACGTGAAAGGCTCCATTGAGAAGGGGAAGTACGCGGACCTGGCCGTCCTCAAGGAAGACTACCTGACGGTTGCTGAGGATAAGATCAAGGATATTGAGGTGCTCATGACGATCGTGGGCGGGAAGACCGTCTACAGCAAAGCGGAATTTACGGCCGGCCGGGAAGAGTAGCGAGCGACCAGTCGCTTTAGGACCGCGAACTCCTCCTTGTCCGCAGGAGAGGATCAAGAATGACTCGAATTACCAGAACTGGAGGGACTCTGATCGTCCTGGCCCTGTTGGGACTCTTCCCCGGGGTGCCCCTTCTGCGGGGCCAGGATTTCAAAGCCGAGCAGCCCGTCGCGATGACGGCTCCGGGGCAGGCTCCCGAGATCGCGATGGTGAACCTTCTGGCCAAGCAACTGAACCTCAAGATCAAGTCCGACCCAATGCTCCCCCCGGAAGAGCTGGCCGGCGTCAAGACCCTCATCCTCATCCTCGGGGCGAGCGGAAAGGGCCTGGGGGAAGCCGGAGTCGACTTGAGGTCCGAAACGAGGCGAGCCCAGGCCCTGATCTCCGCGGCCAAGAGAAGAGGGATTAAACTCATCGGAATGCATCTGGGGGGTGTGATGCGGCGGGGGGAAAATTCCCAGGTGATGATCGATGCCGCGGCCGCCAGTTTGGACTTCCTGGTGGTCCGTTCCGACGGCAACAAGGACGGACTCTTCACGAAGATGGCCAAGGATCAAAAGATCCCGCTGGTCCAGGTGGAAAAGACGCTGCAAGTCGGAGAGGTTCTCAAGAAGATTTTCACTCTGTGAGCGGTTTTCCTGGGTAGGAGTAGGGTCCGCAGCGTCGCGTCCGGCTCTCAAAACCCACCTGTCCGCAACGGCCGGGATCTTCGGAAGAGCCCCTTCAGGGACCTGATCCGTGAGCGAGACCACAGAAATCCTCATCCAGATTGCCGCCATCATCGCCACCTTCATCTACGGGTTCAGGACCAAGCTGCCCGTGGGGATCACCATGATCCTCAGCTCTCTGGTCGTGGCCCTGGTGGCGGGGTTCGGAATTCCCCTCCAGCACGTCGTGGAGGGGTCTTTTTACTTCCTGGAGCTCATGTCCTGGCTGATCACCGGCATGGTCTTCATCAAGGTCATGGAGGCCACGGGAGCCCTCGACGCGATCACCCGCTACCTCATGTACAAGTTTTACGCCTACCCGAGCCTTCTCCTGTGCGCGCTGGCGGTGATCGTCATGTTTCCGGCCATGATCACCGGGTCCACTCCGGTTGCAGTGCTCTCCACCGGGGTGCTGGTGGCCCCCATGCTTCTGCGCATGGGGATCCCGAAGCTGGAGACGGCCGCGATCATCGGTATGACCGCCCTCCTGGGACAGAGCGCCCCGCCGGTCAACGTGATGATCATGATCATCGCCACCAGTACCTTCATGCCCTATGAGGGATTCATGATTCCCCTGGCGCTCACCACTTTTCCCCTGGCTTTCTTCTCGGCCATCTACCTGGGCCGCAAGTACGTGTCCTCGCAGGAACTGAGGAAGCTGGTTGATGTGGATGTGGAGGAAAAGCGATTTCCCGCCGGCTGGAAAATGCTTGTTTTGTTTCTGCCTCTGATCGTCCTTACGGTCTTGATGGTGCTCCCCCTCACGTTCCCCTTCGCCTGGCCGGACCTCGGCCTGCCGTTGGACTTCATGCTCAGTGCTTTTGTGGGTCTTTTCACGGGCCTCAAGAGGGTGAAGTTCTCGGCCGTGTCTCTGGAAACAGCCAGGGAATCCTTTGTTGTTATGTCTCTATTTGTAGGTATGGGTGTGTTCGTGCACATCATGTCACTTACGGGTGTCAAGGGATTCCTGGGAATGACCGCAGTAGCCCTGCCCAAGAACCTTCTCTATCTCTCCACAGCCATTGCTCCCGCTCTTCTGGGCGGACCGATTGTTCCCTTTGGAGTCGCCGCCATCCTTGGACCGCCGATCGTCTTGGCCTTTTCGGCCCAAAACGCCGTAATTACAACGACAGGCCTCTCCTTGTTCCTTTCCCTGGGATGCCTGTTCCCGCCAACGGCCTTGAGCTCTTTGTTTGCAGCCCAGATTACGGGCGTGGAAAATTATCTTTTGGTGACGAAACGGTGCTGGTTTCCCGCCCTTGTGAATGCGATTGTTGCATTTCTGGTCATTTACTATGCGGATGGGATAGCCCAATTTCTGGGATACTTCGGGGTGGCAGTCAAGTAGCGTCATGGTACAGGCCGAGGTGCCCGATGACTCTTCCGTTCTGGTTTGAGCTGATCAACTGGCTTTACCGGGCAATCTATCTCTACATCGTTGTCATGATGATATGGAACATGTTCCGGGAGGGAACAAGCTTGGCGAAACAGATCGGCTACGCGCTCGTCACCGTTCCGTTCCTGCTCAGGGTACTGGGCTTGAAATAAGAGAGGAACGCCCTTGGAAACCACAAGAATTGCCACGGTGAGGCAAAGCATCTTCGTACTGATCGCGATTTACGTCATAACTGCTCTTGCCACCATCTACTTCGAGAGACAACGCATCGAGGAACCGATTGTGAAGGGGCCGGGCGTGACCAGAACGGGCCGGCTGAGCGACTATTTCCCTCCGTTGAAGAAATACCCCGCAGTGGATACGGTTCTGTATTTCCTGGAAGGGGAGGAGCCGGGAGGAACAATGGCCATTCTCGGTGGAACGCACCCCGGTGAGCCGAATGCGCTGTTGGTCGCTACCCTCTTCATAGAAAGGGCCAGAGTAAAAAAGGGTCGCTTGATCATCACCAACCGACTCAACAGATCGGGATACGACGTTACAGAACCTGGAGGAGGCTATCCACCTCGGTACCACATTGCGCAACTCAACGGCAACAGCCGCTGGTTTCGAATGGGAGGCAGGACATTCGCTCCGTTTGTCGCCTGGCCCGATCCGACAATATACGTGCACTACCCCGAAGGTCAGTCGCTGGCCTCAGGAGAGAATCTGAATCTGAATCGCAACTACCCGGGGCGCCCAAACGGCCGGCTTCCCGAAAGGGTGGCCCACGCGTTCATTCAGCTTCTAACCAAGGAGACCGCGGCTATTGCCGTGGATGTTCACGAGGCTCCTCCGGATCGACCTCTGGTTAATGCGATCTCGGCCCACGAACGGGCCATGGACGTAGCGGCTCTCGCCGTCATGATTTTGCAGGGTGACGGGATCGATATCCGTCTGGAAGCCTCTCCCAAGGACTTGCACGGCCTCTCGCATAGAGAATGGGGAGACTATACAAAAGCCCAGGCAATTCTGATGGAGACCCCCTCGCCCATGCACGGTCCGATCCGGGGCAAGGCGACCGAGAAGCTCCTCCTGGATGCAAAGGACGAGTTCGAGCTCCGGGCGGCTAAAATGGGGCGCGTCTTTACCTCCTACGATGAAACAGGCTGGCCCATCAGCGTGCGGGCCGCCCGCCATACGGCAACGATCATGGAGCTGGCCAAGGCCTTCACGGAGCTCCACCCGGACCGCCCTATCGTGGTCGAGAACATGCCGTCCTACAAGGAAATCAGCGAAAACGGCATTGGCCGTTACCTCTCGGTGGTCGATGAGCCGGAGCCCCGCTTGATGCCGGGCTGGCTGAGCTTCTTCTTCAATGAGGGGCACCCGATGTGGGGGTACGGGAGCGAGACCATTGTGAAA
>JACPSX010000290.1 GCA_016193065.1 Candidatus Tectimicrobiota bacterium
CTAGGGAACCAATATTGAAGAAACTTTTGGTCTTTTTGGGAGAGTTTCTTTCGCAACTCGGGAAGCCGGATTTTACGGATAATCTCACTTGCTCTCTCAGCAATCCGTATTCTGAGAGAATCGAGACAAGAAGAGTCGAAGCTCTGGGTAACACTGCGAGCGATAAGAAAGGCCAGTGGATCGCGTTCAACCCCAACACTATGTCTACCTTTCTTTTGTGCGGCTACCAAAGTGGTCCCTGAGCCAGCCATGGGATCCAGCACCAGACCGCCAGGGCTCGTGGTGCTTTCAATCAAATATTCAGCCATCGAAATCGTCATTCGTGCGGGGAATGGGTGAGCCCAAGGTGGGTCAATGGTCTGCCCCAGTGACTTCGATGCATGGAGTTTTGATAGCACCTCTTGCAACATACTGTCTCTTTGCGTTCCTCGTTCCGCCGTATCCTGCTTGTTCATCAAAGCACCGGTCACTTTACTTTAAACAATCTGGTCCCAAATGAGAACACCCACTTCGAAGAATTGCAAAGAATGCACAGGGAGCCAACCTTCTCTCTTACCTCGGGATAGGTGGAACCTCGGTATTATCCAACGGTCTTTCGACCAGGAATCATCAAGCGTGTTTGAGCCGTCGACAAGATCATTGCACAGTTAGGCGTCGGACAAAGCGAGAAAAGATTCCTGAATAACCACAAACACTGCTACCATCCGGGAATTACAGATCGTACTCTCGGTACGGCCTCCTCCCCCCTCGATTGAATGGAACAAAATTTTGGGCTATGAAAATGCTGACTTCTGAGTGCCAATCCAGGGAGCTGTGTTTATGGCGTGAGCGATTTCTCAGAAGCCGCTGACCAGACTCTTACGAATGGTGATTCAATTCTGTAGCTGGATTGGTGCCATTATTAGAACACAAATGCAAGTTGGGGTAAAGCCCTATTGCCAATGCGCTAGGGAACGCCTCGGGCTTCACTAACCTCGTGCCTCTATCATGAAGCGGGCTTTTCAGCCTACGGCACTACCCCTGAGTGCTGCTGCCGGGAGCCACTCCTCGATGAGCAGCCGCGGCCGGCTCATGGCATGCCTCCTCCGGGAGAGAACTTGAGCCGGTAGTCGCGCCGGTCCAGGCAAGCATCGTAGGTGGCCCTGTCGATGCGGATCCAGTCTGTCTTTTCGATGCCGCGACGGTTCCGAGTCGTAGGGCTGAAGGGGAAAGCGCAAGCCACTTTGATCCAGCGGCCTTGTTCCCGGGCAATCGTGCGAATCTCGTCGGCCACTTCAGACAGGTCCTGGTCCTGGCTGAAGATCAGGGCCACGTCGTACTCCCGGCGATGGGCCATGCGGATCACATCCAGGGCAATCCGTACGTCAATTCCCTTTTCCTCGCCGGCCAGGAATGTATGCTCCGTTCCGTCCGGCAGTGCCACGCGGCGGTTTCTGTAGCGCAGAGGGCGGGAGTAGACGTGAACCTTCTGCCAGCTCATAGCCCGCAGTTTGCGGACCCAAAAGGAATTCCAGCCCGCGTCGTCTGATGGGTCGGGAATGCCGGTGTAAAAGCGGATCTGGATCAGGTCCCAGCCCATGCGCTCACAGAGCTTCCGGGAAAGTGCCTGGACATCATAATTGGGATAGGTGTAGCCGAAGGACTCCGGGCACAGTGAAAGAGGTTTTGCCCGTCCAGGAAGGTAACGGTCCGTTTGACTGCGGGCTCAGCAGACATCACGAGCCCCTGAAAAAGATAACCCCGCCCGGGCCTTGCGGCGTGTCGGACGGGGAGCAAGTACCGACTCTAGTGTACGCCAAATCCCTATGCTGTCAAGCCCCATCATCGTACTGCCTCCACGAGGGTCCGTAGTGCCCGTACTGCTCGTTTGAGGAGGTCCCTGGCCTGGAGGAAGCCGATGCGGCACAATTCACTCGCTTCCCGTCACTGCAATCCGTTTGGAAAGATACTCCTTGGGCCACACCGAGAGGTGCGATTCACTTTTCGAATCCGACCCAACGTTCGTCGACGGCCATTTCTTCCTTCTGTGTCCCTGTGAGCTAGGGCTACGACCTGCTGGTAGTGGTGTAAGTTGAGAAAACTATATGAAAAATGAGCGGTTATGTCAAATCAGAAAATTATTGTTTCGCCAGCAACGGAGGACTGCTAGCGGAGGTCGGGGCTTTAAAACTCTCGTCTACGAGCCTGTCCACGTCGACTTTCTGCTGGGTCAGGTCTTGGGAGAACAGAGAATGGGGGAGAGACGAGCGGGATTTGTTCGACGGGGCGGCTACGACATCGGGGAGGGGAAGACTATTACTCTTTCTCCGCCAGGGAGCCCCGGGACCTCAGCCAAGGCATGTGGGGTGGCCGAGCCGTCTGATTTTTACTGGATGGCTGGTTTTCAGCATATGCTGAAAACGGTCGATTCAGTGAAAGCACTTGACCCTATATCAATTTCACTGTATACTCCATTTTCAGCGGATGGTGAAAATGGATATCATAATGAAAACCACGGAAAAGCGTCTCGTAGAAGAGGCGGATAAGGCACTCCGGAGGTGCCTGGAGCAGGTCCCCTCTCTGGCAATAAAGAGGGTACAAAAGGGGGCTCGCCCGGGGACGATTTCCCCGGATCTGGCGCTCAAGCTCAAGACATCGGATGCGGAGCAAGCCGTGGTGGTCGAAGTCAGGAGCAGCGGCCAGCCTCGTGTGGTACGGGAGGCGGTGAACCAGCTCCTGCAGTACCGGTCCAAAAACCCCGAGGTTTATGGGGTCTTAGTGGCACCCTATCTGTCCCCACAATCCGCAGAGGTTTGCGCTGAGAATGGAATTGGGTACGTGGACTTGGCCGGAAACTGCCGACTGAGATTTCGCCAAGTGTATGTGGAGCGGAAGGGAAGACCCAACCCCGCTCCCCAGCGACGCAATCTCCGCTCCCTGTATTCTCCCCGGGCCACCCGCGTGCTGCGCGTTCTTTTGCTGGACCCCAAGAAGACATGGAAGTTGCAACCCTTGGCCCAAGAATCAGGCGTCAGCCTGGGGCAGGTTTTCAACGTCAAGAAGATGCTGGCGGACCGTGAGTGGATCCGGAGCAGCGAGGAGGGACTCCGGCTTGTTGAGCCCACCCCTTTGCTCGCCGAATGGTCGGAGAACTATAGTTATCGCCGCAACACGCCACGAGACTTCTATTCGTTGGATCTCCCCGGCGATGTGGAAACAAAACTCGCCGGCGCATGTCGCGACGCAGGGATCACGTACGCGTTGACCGGATTCTCGGCGGCGGCGCGCCTGGCACCTGCGGTGCGCTATCAGCGCGTCACTGCATACGTGCAGGACGACATCAACGACATCGCGCAGCGTCTCGGCTTGAAGGAAGTGACATCCGGTGCCAATGTGACCCTCCTTTCACCGTATGACGAAGGGGTGTTTTACGGGGTGAGCGGGGTCAATGGAGTTGAGATTGTATCGGCCGTGCAAGCGTATCTGGATCTGGTCGGATACCGCGGGCGGGGCGAAGAGGCCGCGACGTTCTTGCTCGAGCAAGTAATCCAGCGCCGATGGTAGATACCCGAACGGATTATTCCCCAGACGAGGTGACAGCCGCCCGCTCCATGATGTTGGAGTTGGTTCAACTGCTCGGGGAATACAAGGACGATATGGTTATCGTGGGCGGGTGGGTACCGGAGCTGCTGCTGCCGGCGGCCCAGACGAAACATATCGGCAGTACGGATGTGGATGTGGCGCTCGACCACCGGAGGATCACCGAGGCCGGCTATCAGACAATCCGAGCACACCTGTTGCGGCACGGCTATGTTGAAGGAAAGCAGCCTTTCATTTTTCTCCGTGAGGTCCAGGTGAACGGTCGCCCGAGCACATCGGGCCGAAGTTCGTTGCGGATTTCGATGAACTGACTGATCCGGAAGCACGAGCCCTCCGACAACGAGATGCGTTTGAGCGGGTAAGCTACCTGCTTGATAGGCTGGAAACGGCATGAACCAGAAGCTGAACCAGGTTTTTCGGGACCAGGTCGTCGACAAGGTACATATCATCAACACGGGTGTAGGCGAGTTTCCGCGCTACGTCCCGGAGTACCTTTTCCCCGTCCAAGCTTACTGATACCGGCCAAGTCGTTTCGCTGCCTTCTGAGCAAAACTCTCGTCTACGAGCTGGTCCACGTCGACTTTCTGCTGGGTCAGACCGAGGGAAGACCGGCCTCAGGATTTCTCCGGAGAGATGTCAAGAATCTGAAAGGGCGGCCAACACCCAGAGGGTATCCGGGCCGCCCCTACATTGGAAAAGCCTGGATTCCGGCTTTCGC
>JACPSX010000291.1 GCA_016193065.1 Candidatus Tectimicrobiota bacterium
AGCTCCAGCGTGGAGGGTTGGTTCAAGCTCGGCCAGGCGTTGAATCACCTCGGCCAGCGGGACGAGGCGCGGACCGCGCTCCAGGAAGCCATCTCCTCTTACCGCACCGCCCCCTGGTACCAGCGGGCCGAGGGCCGCCCCTGGGTCCGCCGCGCCCGCCGCCTCCTTCGCTCAATCCGCTGAATTTTCTTCGGTCCCCGGCCACCGACCCCTGGCCCCCAACCCCCTGGCTTGACCTGTCCCGCCGCACCCAGCGCCTCTTCCGCTCTCTTCGCCGCTCCCCCCACGAACTGCGCCAGGCCTGCCTGATTGTGGGCCGGGATCCATCAGTACTTCAATGGAACGCCCCTCCCACGCCCCCCCAATGGGACTTGACCCTGGGGCCGTGGTATGACATAAGTAACACATGACCCCGATGGGGACAATGCCTTGGGGCGACGACCCCCTTGTCGACTGGGATGAGGAGAACGAAGAACATGTCTCCAGACACGGCATCGCCTCCTGGGAGGTCGAAGAAATGATCACCCAGGGCGAATGTGAGTGCGTTCGTCACCCGAGGTGGAGGAAGGGCGGCAAATATGCAAACCGATTCCTCCTGCGGGGCCGCACCCTGGGTGGCCGTCCGCTTCTTGTGGTGGTGGACCGTATCGGGCTGGAGCGGCTTCGGCCCGTGACAGCATGGGAGGACCGATAGGAGGTGATATACGCATGGCAAAGCGGATTGAAGACATGACGCGCGAGGAGATCCTGAAGGAGTTTGAGGGGGGAGCGGTCCTCTTCAGGGTCCCGCGGCGGCCCAGGAGGCTTGTCCCCCTGACGCTTCGGGTCCATCCAGACCTCATCCGGCAACTCGGCGCGGAAGCCAAGCGTCGAGGCGTCTCAGGCCATACGACGATGGCCCGGTTGCTCCTTGAGGCGGCGATGGCCAAGCCCCAAAAGGTGTTGGCCGAAGAGATCGCCGAGGCGGTTGTTGCAAAGCTCGGACGGCGCCCGCTGAAGGAGGTCCTCAGGTGAGGGGGAAGACGAATCACATCGATGGAGACGCGCTGGCTCATCTGGCACGCCTCCGGCGAAGGCTGTCTCCGGAGGAGCGGGCCGCCTACGATGAGCGGATTCTCGCGATCCGCACAGTTCTGGAGCTGGCCGACCACCGGCGGAAGCGCCGCCTTTCGCAGAAGACGATCGCCGAGCGCATGGGGGTTACACAGCCCGTCATCGCCCGCCTGGAAAAGCCCTTTGACGCCGCCTGGCGCCAGCCTTCTCTCAGCGTGCTTTCCCGCTACGCCGCTGCTCTGGGCCTTGTCCTGGAGGTGCGTCTCCGCCGGGCCGCATAACTCAGCCCCATGGCCTCCACCGGGGGGCATTAGGCCGAGACAGGAATTGGTGCCACCTCCTGCGCGTGCAGAGCACACCGCCCTAACGGCACCCCTGGACCGGCCCCCGACCCCTGACCCCCAGGCTTGACCCGTACCGCCGCGCCCGCCGCCTTCGTCGCTCGGTCCGCTGACTCTCCCCGAATTGGAACGGTGGCAGACCTACGCATTTGGGCCTATCAATACTTCAATGGAACGTCCCTGTCCACACAGACCGAGAAACCTCGACCACGGCGGGTGGTCAGCCACTCTGTTTCCGTCGATATCAGCTGAAGAGTTCGTCCTCTACTAGCTTCATACACCGATTCACATAGAACATATCCGGCTCATGCTTGGTGGCGCGGACCCTTATCTCGAACCTTGGGGCTCTTGGTTCATTAGAGTCGAAGAGGATGAGACCAATTCCGAAGATTCGGCACAGGGTATCCAACCGGGCGGTGTCCTCCTCCGGCGAATCGCCGGGAATAACAATATAGGACTTATGACTGAACAGTCGATAGGCACATGCCTGACCGAACGCCGTGATCAAGTTTGCGGAGTCCACCTTGACCTCAGCCGAGACAATCTCCGTAGGGAATCTGATAATGTCGCTTTTCCTGGGTTCTCGAATGCCAATGACGTCCGGGGTCCCCCACTTGTCCTTGAACCTGTTACCACCAACCGGAATCGCCTTCGTGCACTCCTCCAGTTCTTTCACGAGCCAGTCTGCGAACGATTCGTAGAACTTCTCCTCCTTGACTTTTCCCACAGGAGATGATGGTGGCTCCGCCACCTCCGGTCGCTGACCCTCGCGAAAATGCATGTGCAAGTACATACCCCGTGCCGGCTTATACGCCTCGTTTGGAAGTAGAACTTCAAGCCTCCAGAGATATCCGTGGATTGTGTTGACCGGTATTTTGGGCAGTGCCTCTTGAACTCGGCGTACCAAGTCTGAGTAGCGAATTCCGTGTGGTGTGCGCTTGAGAAGCTCTACGGCCTTTCCGAGGATCTGTTCCTTGTTGGTCATAAAAGCACCTCCGCTCGCCTAATGCCAAGGTGCCCAGTCAGAATTGGAACGGTTACTGGAACCCACATGCACCCCCCAATAGGATTCTCGTGCCGGCCGCTAACGCCACAATGGCAACCCGCCAGATTAGGTTACAGCTTTACTAAGTCTGCTGACCTCGTGCATTGTCAAGACCCTGTGGTAGGTCAGGAGCCACCGCTCTTTGATATAGGCAACCTCCCCCCTCGCATCTTTCACCGCGAAATCCCCTGTCTCGGCATTGGCCAAATTGTGCTTCACTCGCTCTAGCTCGCTCCCCCACACAGCCATGCCCTCAAGCACCTTCTTTCGGTCTCTGTCAGTCGCCAGCTTGCCCGCGATCCAAGTGTTACAGTTGCTGAGAGCCTTGTAGTCAATGTCTCCAGGGTTCTGTGTCGCGAAGACACAGCAAACACCGTAAGCTCGTCCTTGTCGCAGGAGGTAATTTAGTCCCCACTTCGCTGCACACTCGTATGGAAAGCTTGGGAAGAGCGCTTGCTTACCCCCGCCTCCACCAATTTCGTCAATAAAGAAAACCAGCCTCGGCCTGCTGGTGCCCGGCTGCTTCCTCATCCACTTATAGATGTCGTAGGCCACTTGAGCTACCACAAAACTCCTATCCTCGAAGGAATCTAGGTCCGTCAGGTTGATCACGTTTAGCGGGGTCTTCCCGTCTTCCGTATTCAGGAATTGCCTCTCGACGCTCAATGGGTCTCCCTCAAACCACATGGTCTCAGGGCCTGAGAGCATCGTGTTTATCTTGTTCAGAAGCCTTGCCTTCCGGTTTTCGGCGGCGATGTACTGCTCAACAGGTAAGCCGCCGATTTCCGTAAAGGGCGGATTGTCGGAAAGTCTTAGGAGCTGGAAAAGACCATCCTTACCACTTAGGTCAATGCCGTGGAGCCAGCAATGGTGCACTATCTCGTAGAGGTAATTCCTCTCGTTCTCTATCTTGACTCGCTTTACATTCGGGTAGAGACGGTCAACGAATGCAGTGGTTAGCGAGGCAACAAGGTTGTTGAATGTCTCGCGATCCGTCTTATAGAGCTCTATTGCGTCCCCTGGCGCAGCCAGGGGAGATGAGAATGCAATGGGAATTCCCTTGCTGGAGCGCGGAGTGAAGATCCTGATCGCAACCTTTTCCTTGAAGTCCTTTACATTCTTGTAGTCAATCCCGTGTTCACCTAGCTTCTCTCTGTGCCTACGCGCTTCCTTTTCGGCCGCGATCCTTCTTTCACCTTCGTTCTTCGCCTCCACCCAGGGTGCGAACTCCTCGTTGTCTAGGGAGTCAAATTTGATGGCGATTGAGCTAAAGTCCCCCTTCAAGTCAATCATTATTGAGGGGATACCGCGCAGGGCAGCCTCTTCGATCAGCGCCTTGCCCAGGACAGTCTTGCCGGATCCGGTCACCCCACACACAAACACGTGCGTAAGAAGGTCAGCTTCGGAAAGGAGGTACTTACTTGTCAGCTCCCTTTTGCTGCTCCCAAGCATGTAGTATTGTCTGCCCAGATAGAGCCCCTCACGCTCCTCCCCCGACCCGCTCCTATCATGGGAAATGCGAAAGAGCTTTTCCTCCTTGTTCAGGCACTCAAGAAGTATGCTATCCTCCGGACTGACTCCGGTCGTGCGATACCATTCTCCGAGACCCCCGAGCAGCCCGCGCCGTGGCCACAAGTCCAGTATGATCTTGTTCCCAGCAGCATCTTTGAAAAAGAGTGGCTCTTTTTCCTCGGACGAAGCAACAAGGTCCAGGAACTCCCGCGGAACCTCCAGGTACTCCCGCTTGAATCTCTTGGCTGAGATCCTGAACACCTCTCCTACCTCACTAGAGCTAGCCTCTGAGACAACTTCGCCTGTAGACGGATCGATCTTGTGACTAACATCTCCCTCGTTCATCCCCAG
>JACPSX010000241.1 GCA_016193065.1 Candidatus Tectimicrobiota bacterium
CTTGTTGAGGGGTTAGGCCGTTGGCGAGAGGATCCAGAACATCGCTGACGCGAATGCGCAACCCGCGAATGCAGGGGCGACCGCCACATTGCTCTGGATCAACCGTGATTCGTTCAGCAAGTTCAGCCATTCGAATGACCTCCAACTCATGAGATTACCAGCAGCAAGGGCCAGCGTCTCTCAGCCCTTCCCGTTTTGATTTCCATTCATTATAGCATCCGATCAACAAAAGTTGACCAAGAATGAAAGCCATCGAGTCCTTAGGGACGGACTCCTCTCTCATGCATTTTCCTCCGAGGGTATTGTATGGGGAAAATCCTACCCAAAGGAACTGAGCGAGTCAATCAGGAAAAGGACGAAAGAAGTTTTAGTGTAATCCGCTTAGCCGCTTACGACGACGGTCCACGGCTGGACGCGCCACTGGGTGACAAGTCGGTTGGCTGCATAGGGATCCTTCTTCACGAAACCCTCGACATCCTGCACATCATTGGTTCGGAAGACCAGAACGGCGCCGTCTGGCCGCTCGCCGGCGGCCCCCGCCATGACGATCTCGCCCCGTTCGTGTGCTTCCCGGACCAGTTTCAGGTGCTCCTCGCGGTAGGGGGCCCGGCGTTCGCCGATGTTCTCGACGAAGTCGTAGGAAAGCAAGTAATGCATCCGGCACATCCAACTCGGGTGAACTTTCCGGTCTCGATGGTCTTCTTCCGGATAGAGCCCAAGGCCGTTGCGCAGACGGAAGGTTTGCAGAGAGCGGATACGGGATCGCACACACCGGTCTCGCCGGGCTGGACGGCGTTGGATTCCGGAATCGCGGGGGTTGCCAGTCCGACGAACCATCATTTCATAGGGAGCAGACGGTCTCTGTGGAAGAGCAGAACCTCCTGTTCTTGAGCCAGCCGTTTCATGGCAGGTGTGAAGCTGCTGCGGCTGAAGAGGCAAAAATGCTCTTTTCTTCCTTTTTTTCCCCACTCCACCTGACGAGCCTTCCCCTGCAAGGACTCATAGATGTCGGTTCCTACGGGCTTGGTGCTCCACTTGGCTTCTCCGAAGAGAATCGCATTCTCCGAGTCGTTTACGCCCACGAGGTCGATCTCCTGATTCCGGTCCCACCAGCGGCCGATGCGCTGTAGAGGGAAAAGATCCTCTTCGTGTTTCCGGACCACGTGCGCACTCACCCGTTCGTAGGTGGAAGCTACCAAGCGATCAAAGGTGCGCCTCCATGCTCTGAGCGCCACAGCGGTTTCTCCCAACTCCAGGTCACTCTTGTGCGGAAATACGTACTCGAACCAGAAGACAAAGAAAGGATCCTGTAATCGGTAAAGGCCCTTCTTGGAGCGCTGCGGGTTCTTCTCGGTGGCGGGGACTTCCTTCTCGATCAGGTGAAGATCCTCGAGGACATGGAGATACTTTGTGAGGGTGTTCTTCTCCTGTTGGGTATCGTTGACAATTTCCCCGAACTTTCTCTTCCCCGAGGTAACAGCCTTGAGTATGGCCAGATAATTGCGGGGCTCTCTCAGCTCTTCCCGGAGAAAATACTCTACTTCCCGGTGGAGGAACTCCTCTTTCGTGAAGATCTGGGAGCGAATGTTTTCTTCCAGGGATTCCTCGGGATCAAAGCGGATCAGGTATGCCGGAGTCCCACCAAGGACGGCGTACAGGTACAGAAAATCCTCGAAGGCGGTCTTGGGAAAGAATTTCCAGGCGTCGTAAAAGCCCATGGGTTCCAGAAAGATCTGCCCTGTTCTTCTCCCGTACAGAGGAGCCTTGTGGGCGAGCGTCTCGGACTCCATCATGGAGATGCTGGAGCCGCAAAGAATGAGGAAAATGGGCAGATGACGAAGGGTCTCATCCCAGCCTTTCTGGAACAGAGAGGAAATGGCGCGGTTGTTTTCCGCCAGGTAGGGGAATTCGTCTATGACCCAGATGAAGGGTTCCCGGACCTTTCTCTTGAGATAGGCAAAGACGCTCAGCCAGTCGGAAAATCCCTCCCGGCTCAGGAATTCATCGCGGAAGAAGGCGCTGAAGCGAGCCGCAAGTTCTTTGAGATGAGCTGGCTCCGGCCGGCGGTCGGCGACGTAGTAGACGGCGGGTTTTTTCTGCAAGAAGCGATGGATCAGTTCGGTTTTTCCCACCCGCCGCTTGCCGTAAAGGATGATCAGTTGAGCTTGGGAACGTTTCCACTGAGTTTCCAGGAAGGATAGCTCCCGTTCCCGGTCGATGAATTCCACCTTTGCCCGTTCCTCCAAGGATCCTACTCACGAGTAGGATACTCCAGAGTAGGATTTCCTGCAAGGACGGAAGATGGCTCACCCCGAGCGGGAAACGTATTTGTTTATAAGGAGTTTCCGTCAGCAGACCGTGATCTCCGGAGCCAGGGATATGAGCGGTTGTAGCCCCTCTCGGGTGGCCTGATAGGGCCTGGCCAGCAACGCGCTGGACAACCCGGGTCCGTGAGCGCAGAGGCGGACTG
Source organism: Candidatus Tectimicrobiota bacterium (assembly GCA_016193065.1). Taxonomy (GTDB): domain Bacteria; phylum JACPSX01; class JACPSX01; order JACPSX01; family JACPSX01; genus JACPSX01. The sequence goes on from JACPSX010000241.1 coordinate 2,471, forward strand.
TCAGGATCATTCCCTCCTGAAGAGTGGACGAGTTGGTCTCTACAAGAATAGGTGCTTCATCCGGATCAAGGCCAAGACCATTCCCGAAGCCGTAGGTCCGCAGGGAAGCAGAAAGCTGCCTGGATAATAGCGTGGGGTCATCGATCTGGGAAACGGTGTTAGAGATCGGCTTCCCGGGACCCAGTTCCTGAACCAGACGACCGTGGATTTCTTTGAGACGCTCGTGGGCGGAGCGAATTTCTGCCGGAGGGTTGCCCAGGTAAAAGGTCTGGCCTACCTCGGACCAGTAGCGCTGGTAGGCGACGGATACGTAGAGAAGAACCGTGTCACCGGAAGAGAAAGGTGATCCATCAGGGGGCCTCAAACCGATCTCGGGCTCCGATCCCCGGGCGAGGAGGATCCGGACGTCCTCGGCCCCGCCAAGACGTGCGACTCGTTCGGCGGCGGCAGCGGCCTGGTATTCCTTGTTCCCTGCGCGGCATTCTTTGTGGAAGGCGAGAGCGGCCTGCTCGGCAAGCGTGGAAGCCTCGCGGATCAGGGCAAGTTCTCTCTCCGTCTTGACCAGGCGCAAGGGATCCAGAAGATGGGTCCATTCCTGAAACCGGGCTCCTGGAACAACCTGTCGCAGCGCTTTTACCTCTCCAGCACCGAGCTGTTCTGTGAGGCACGCGAGCCCGACGGTGCGGGGAGAGAGGCCCCGCTTTTTGAGGAAGTCCTGCAAACCCTTGTCGTACCTGGAGAGGGAGGCGACCTCCTTCATCCAGGTGATCGTGCTCGAAAAGGGTAGGTTCCGGCTGGGCTCCTTGACGATGAGGGCTGGGTCGCGTTCCGCGGGCACGAGCGCCAGCGCCCCGCGGTTCTTGGGGAGGTAGTGGCTCACGTAGGCCAGGTTTCCGTAGCGGTAGGAATCTCCGTAGACCAGGAGCAAGTCGGTGTTGTGAACCGTCATCTGCTTGCGGATGGCCGTGAGCCTCTTCTCGAATTCCTCCCGGGGCAGGCGCTCACGGTCCCAGATGCTGAGGCCGCGCTTGAGTGCGGGGTGCAGGGTTTCCATAACTCCTCCTGAATGCAAAATTCAAAACATCGGTTACATCCGGCTGAATTTCCCCCCTCACCCTGACCCTCTCCTCCTTTGGAGACTGTGTCGCAATCCGCCGTTCGCCCTTCGACAAGCTCAGGACGAACGGCTAAGTGATTGAATTTCGGGTCTCCTTGTCCGTTCGTGGTGAGCCTGTCGAACCATGGACGGACTTATGACACAATCTCTTGGGGGCGAGGGAAAAATTCGGTAAGGGCAGGGCATCATTTAGATCTCGATGGAGAAGAGCTTTGGCTCGGTTTTTGTCAGCAGCTCGTGGCCGCTGTCGGTAATCTGCACGGTGTCGCCGAGCAACAGGTAGCCCGTTTCCGGAATGTACTGGTTCGGGTGAACGACGAAAACCATCCCGGGTTTGATTTCGGACTGATTCTCCTCTACGATCTCTTCAAACGGCATGGTGCGATATCCGAGCCCGTGGCCTCTCACTCGCATGTACGGGGGCCGGCAGTATTCCGCGTATCCCGCGTTGCCAAAGACCTGATTCATGGCAACGGCGATCTCGCC
>JACPSX010000257.1 GCA_016193065.1 Candidatus Tectimicrobiota bacterium
CTGCGCCAGGCGGCTTCCCAGTACCTGGGCACCCTGCGGGACGTTCGTCCCGTATTGCGGGGAAACGACCTGATCGGGCTTGGGCTGGAGCCGGGACCGCGGTTCAAGGAGATTCTGGAGAGGCTTCGGGAGGCCAGACTGAACGGGGAGGTACGCAGCCGGGAGGACGAGGAGGCGATCGTAAGAAGGGAATTCGGTCATGGCCGGCCATATTTTTCCTAGGGATTTCGGGTTGACCTTTCCCGCAATGGAAAGGGATGTGGTAGACTCTTGCGTAGAGGGGAAAAAGAGCTGGAAATTGAGCACCCCGGCTGCAGGTCAGCCTACGGGGAAGAGGGGGGGTCCAGGTAACCCACGAACGACAAGGAGGGACCTATGGCTGAAGCGATCCGTCTAGTCGACTACTTCTACATTGAGACGCCGGACAAACCCGGAGAGGCTGTACGGGTCCTGAACCAGCTCAAGGATGCGGGGGTCAATCTCCTGGCGTTCTCGGGCTTCCCGAAGGGACGGCGGGCCCAACTGGATTTCGTCCCTGCCGATCCGGCCGCCTTCAAGGCCGTTGCGAAGAAGAACAAGTGGAAGGCTACGGGGCCTAAGAAGTGCTTCCACATTCAAGGGGACGACCGAGTCGGGGCGCTGGCCGAGGTCATGCAGAAGCTGGTTGAAGCCAAGATCAACGTCACGGCCACCGATGCGGTCTGTGCCGGAGAGAATTATTACGGAGTCATCCTCTGGGTGAAACCGCTGGATGTCAGGCGGGCTGCGAAAGCATTGGGGATCTCGTAGCAGATCGAGAGCAGAGGTGGGGCTTACGCTAGGAGGGTGCGGGCTCCACCTCTTTTTTTACCTGCCATTCAACCACCCCAGTGTTCTGAGGACGTTTGACATCACCGGGGGGCTCTGGTAATTAGTAGCCTTTCGACTCCGGGGATGAGGGGAATCCAGGGAGTTGGTTGCAGGGATATCCCGGGTGAAGGCAGGAGAGGCATGGACATTCGTTCTCTGGTGCTGACAATTTCCATCGTGGCAGTTCCCATTATCGTGGCCATCGTGCTCCACGAAGTGGCTCATGGTTGGGTTGCCTGGCGGCTCGGGGACCCGACGGCAAAAATGCTCGGACGCCTGACCCTGAATCCTCTCGCTCACGTGGATATTTTTGGAACGATTCTCCTGCCGCTGATCCTGCTCCTGTCCCGTTCCGGGATCCTGTTCGGTTACGCCAAGCCCGTTCCCGTCAACTTCCTCAATCTCCGCAGGCCCAAGCAGGATATGGTCTGGGTTGCGGCGGCAGGCCCCGCCATGAACCTTGTCCTGGCGCTGTTGGGCGGAATTGCTTTCCGTGTCTTGATGGGGATGGGGTCCGACCTGCCTGTGCGGGGCACGCAGACAGGTGTCCCCTTGAGCGCTTACTTTCTCCAGCCTGTCCTCTTAATGCTCATCAAGGGAGTTCAAATCAACGTGCTTCTGGCCGTCTTTAATCTGATCCCGATCCCTCCCGCCGATGGTGGCCGGATTCTGGTGGGATTGCTTCCGCCGGGACCCGCCCGGCTCGTGAGCCAGGTCGAGCCGGTCGGGATGGTCTTGCTTATGGTTTTTCTCCTCTTCGATCCGTTAAACCTGTTTAGTCACACGGTGCTTTCGGTGATCCACAGCTTGACCCTCTTTTTCCTCGGCACCTGGAGGCTGTAATTTATGGAGAAGAAGCGAGTTCTCAGCGGGATGAGGCCTTCCGGAAAGCTCCATCTGGGAAACTTTCTGGGAGCGCTAAGCAACTGGAATGATCTGCAACAGGACTACCAGTGCTTTTTCTTCATTGCGGATTGGCATGCTCTTACCTCGGACTATGCGGATACCTCCGAAATTAAGAATCCGGAAAAAAGCACTCTGTTCATCCAATCGCGGGTGCCAGAACACGCCGAACTCCACCTTCTTCTGTCCATGATTACCCCCTTGCCCTGGTTGGAGCGGGTCCCCTCCTACAAGGAGCAGCGCCAGGAAATCAAGGACAAGGACCTGGAGACCTACGGGTTCCTGGGATATCCCGTCCTGCAGGCCGCGGACATTATCATCTACAAGGCTGACTTTGTCCCGGTGGGAATTGACCAGGCCCCCCATGTGGAAATGACCCGGGAGATCGTCCGCCGCTTCAACAACCTGTACAAGAAGACCGTGTTCTCCGAGCCGGCGGTTCTATTGACCGAGGTTCCCAAACTGGCGGGAACCGATGGCCGGAAGATGAGCAAAAGCTACAACAATGCGATCTATCTCTCTAACCCTCCCAAAGTCATCGAGGGAAAGCTCAAGACCATGATGACGGACCCCCAGCGGGTGCGGCGAACAGATCCGGGCAACCCCGATGTCTGCCCGGTTTTCTCACTTCACAAGATCTTTTCCTCGGACGAGGAGAGGGCGAACATAGACCCGGCCTGCCGCACGGCGGCCATTGGCTGCATTGATTGCAAGGAAATCCTGGCCAAGAACCTGCTGGCCCGGATGAGCCCCGTCTACGAAAAACGGACCCGGCTGGCGGAAAAACCCTCCGATGTCCTGGAAATCCTTGAAAATGGAAGTCAAAGGGCGCGGCAGGTGGCTGCCAGGACCCTGGCGGAGGCCAGAGAGGCAATGAAAATCGATTGATGTCCGTTCCTTGAAGGCTCTTCCAACATCTCGATTTCTCCGCTTTTCCCTACCCAAAAGGTTACCCCCTGATCGTCCAAAGCCCAAAATTTATGTTGAAAATAGCCACGATCTTCCTGATAATAGGGCCGCTTCCTCCCATCCCGCTTCGGTTGGAGGACTGGCGCACAAAAAAAATCTTCATATCTCCTTAAAGTTCTCGAGAAAATCGTCGATGTGTAGGATCAGAGTCTTTCTGTGCTGTGGAATTTTGATACAGAGGGCCTGTGAAAAAAGACGTTAGCTGTCTCAATACAAAGGCAATTCTGGAATATGTTCGCCGCCACAACGGCGGGGATTTGAAATCCCTCTTGGACCATCTTGATCCCGAGCTCGACCACCAAAAAGACCTGGAGAAGTTCCTCACGGACCCGAACAATTGGGTCTCGTCCGGGGTCTTCTCCGAGCTCTGCCGCAGGGCTCGCGAGATTTTCCATGATGACCGTGTGGCATTCAAGATTGGCTTTGAATCCGTGAGTGCCCAGAGGCTTGGCTATATCCAAAGGATCTTTGTCCGCATGTTCCGGCACCCCCGGGATGGTGTCCAAAAAGTCCAGGTCGTCAATGACAAATTTAATCAGACCAAGAGGATTGAAATTGTAAAGAATACCCATGGACAAGCCGTTCTCCGGCTCCACTGGTTCCCAGGCCTGGAACTGAACAAGGATTTTTGCTACATCAACCAAGGTGTCTATTCCGCCATTGCCACGATCTGGGACATACCACCATCCGAAGTGGTTGAATCCTGTTGTTTTTTTGAAGGTGGTCCTTACTGCGAGTATACGATCTCCTGGGCCAAACAATCGTTGCTGAAGGGGGTCTGGTCCTGGCTTTTTGCCTCGCGGAACCTTCTCCAGGAAGCTGTAGCCGAGATGGAGGAGGACAAGATCCTGCTCCAGAAGAAATATGAAGAAGTCTATGACCTCAACAGTGAGCTGAAGCGCAGGCTCGATCAGCTCGTAAGTCTCCAGGAGACCAGCCGAGCGATCGTCTCAATTCTCGACGTGGGGAATCTCCTCACCTCGGTGATGAGGCTGCTCACGCAAACGATCGGTTTTGAGCGGGCCATTCTCATGCTTGTCGATGAGGACAAGAGAGTTCTCAGATACGCCTATGGGGTCGGTGCCGAGAAAAGCATCGAACGGGCTTTCCACAATTACGAGATCCCCATGGATCGGGCAAGCAATATCCTCGTGCGTGTGGCCAATACCGGGATTCCGGCCTTCATCGGGGATGCATCGCTGGCCCCGCTGAACAAGGAAAACCCCATCCTCAGGATCT
>JACPSX010000258.1 GCA_016193065.1 Candidatus Tectimicrobiota bacterium
CGCCCGCTTCCAGGCATCTTCCCGGTAAGTCCCCTTGAAGGTGGCGGAAGGGTCGGGCTCGGGACGCAGGGCAAAAGGTTTCCACTGGATCTCAAAAGCATCTCCGGATTTTTCCCTGAGCCTGGCCAGCCGCACCGCGGTGGGGTAGCACCAGGGTCAGAGGTAGTCGGAGATTTCAAGCACCGTGATTTTTTCGCTCATGGGAATCTGTCCCCCTCCACTATTGCTATTCTTCATTTAGCCTCAAGTCTTCAGGAGACTAAGGGCCCAGCTTCGGAAGCGCTCCAAAAGCTTGGATAGGCGGGTCGTGTCAGCCCGGGTGTAGACATGGCCGCTATACGAGACGAGGTTTTTCTCGTCGATCAACCGGCGCAGATGATTCACGGCCGTCTTACCCTGACTATCCAGGGCCACTGTCTCCTCGATCAGGTCCACAAGGTCACGGTGATCCTCTCCGCGGGATTTCGTCCCCGCGACCTTGATAGTAATCGCATCGGCGTAAGCGATGGCGGCATGGATGATCAACACGCCGGCCGCGTTCCAGTATTCGAACTCCCGTGCGACCTCCGCCCCCTCGTAAAAGTTTTCCGCTACCCGGAGATGGTCCCGGCTTCGGTGATGATCCACACGGACTCGCTTAGTCCTTCTGGTCATCCAAGTACTCCGTGAGCCGGCCGCCTACGAATGAGTCAGCCTCACGCAGTAGATTCCGGACCAAGGGGTCTCTCCTGGCGTTGCGACGCCGGAGATCGTTTCGGGTCAGGATAACGGGTGCAAGCCGTGCGCCGTAACGTTGCCAGATGGTCGGTGCCAGCTCTTGGGCCAGCGTGTGTGCCTTTTCCTTTGCATGTAACGAGGCAACAACCAAGCAGACGTCCAGGTCGCTCCCTGGTGCCTCTTCTCGGCGGGCAACGCTGCCGAAAATTGCGCCCGAGAGCACCACCCCTTGGAACTTCCGGCGGAGCATCTCTTTCAACTGTTCCCTGAATTCTCGCTCGATTCGAAGCAGCGGGACAATCCCCTTGGCCATAAGCTCGTGGTCTCGATTGATGGTGAAGAGGTGAGCTCGGCCACCTCGCTGGCGCCGCAAAAGGCCCAGGGTTTCCAGTCGGGTGAGAGCTTCGATGCAGGCTTGGTGGTTCATGCCGGCTTGCCGGGCAATCTCGCGCCCGGTCAGGCCGTGTGCAGAGTCAAGGAGCACCCGGAGGACGGCGACCTGACTTCGCGCTGAGAAGATATGATCAAGCGGACGATGGAGGATCATTCCCCAACCCCTAGCATTTGAGTGCCTACTTTACCAGACACTTGTCCGTTTTTCCAGACAAACATTTGAGGAAATCCCTCTGCCTCCTTTGGGCCTTTCCGGAGAGCTCGGAGATGGCACGAAAAGCTTGACTTTGATCAGGTTGGAGTTATAGTTCGTGAAACGAAAGTACCCTTTTCAGCTTCCTTCATGACGCGAGTTATAACCGGTCTGAGCGCCGGAGAAAGCGGTCTTCTCACACGCTTTCCCGCGGAGGAGTCTAGCATGGAAGCGTATCTGGCGATCGTGAGCAAGCGCGAGGTCCGGGACTATTTGCCGGATCCGATTCGCGAGGAGGAAATGAATCAGATCCTGGAGGCCGGCCGGGCGAGTGGCAGCAGCCGGAACCGGCAGCACTGGCGCTTCATCCTGATGCGCGATCGCAAGCGCCTGCGTGAGTTGAGCGTTCTGGTGACCCGTCCGGCAAATCTGACGGGGTGTGCGGCCGCGATTGTGGTTGTTCTCACGAATCCGCGCGCCCAGTTTGACGCCGGGCGGGCCGCGCAGAACATGATGCTGGCCGCCTGGAGCCTCGGGATCGGGTCTTGTCCCAACACGCCGGCCGATGAACCCGGACTGAAAACAGCGCTCCGTGTGCCAGGGGAGGCGGGCATTCCCACGATCATTTCTCTGGGATATCCAGCCCCGGGTGCTCCGCGCCCCCGACCCCGCGCCAAGCCCGAGGAAGTGCTTGCCCGCATTGACCGCCTGCCGCTCAAGGACCTGGTGTACAGGGAGGTCTACGGGGGCTAGCGGGGGACCTCGCGAAGGCGGCCCCTCACCCTCCCCTCTCCCCCTCGCAGGGGGAGAGGGGAAAAGCGAGAGTAGAGTTTTTCGAAATGTCCGAGGACCCGCAAAAACTCGCGCGGGAGATATCGCGCACCATGCCGCTTATGACGGCGGCAGACTTCTGTGATCGCCATGCCCGGGAAATCGGTCACCAGGAGGCTCTAGTGGATCGCTGGCGCCGCCTGAGCTGGTCTCAAGTCAAAGATCTCTCGGACCGGCTTGCCCTGCGTCTTCTTGCTCTGGGACTTCAGCGGGACGACCGGGTTCTGGTGCAGCTCCCCAACGGAGCGGAACTCTTTCTCGCCCGCCTGGCCTGCGAGAAGGCGGGGCTTCGCCTGCTTACCGTGACTCCTACATTCCGCCGGGCCGAGCTTGCTCCCATCGTTCAGTTTACGAAACCCGCGGCTGCTATCATTCCCCGGGAATATCGTGGGTTCAACCATCACGAACTTCTGGAGAGCATTCGCACGCCGGAGCTCAAGCATCTTCTGGTGGCGGGAGAGTATGTTCCTCCCGGGACTCTGTCTATGGAAGAGATTTTCTCCGCGCCGACGGAGAAGAATGGTGGCGTGGAGAGGCTCCAGAAGACCCGCTATACGGTCCTCGCTGTCTGCCAGGCGGCGACGACCAGCGGCTCCACGGGAACTCCCAAGTGCGTCGAGGTTCCCCTGTACACCCGCCTCCTCACCGGTTGTATTCATTTGAGACGCTTTCGGCTGAATTCAGGGGACACGCTGGCCGCCGTGACCTCCATCGTGAGCGGCTCCGCGGATGCTTTAGCCTACAATGGGGGCTGCCAGTCCGGCGCGCGCGTCGTCCTCCTGGATCATTTCACTCCGGAGGAAACCTGCGCTGTCCTGGAAAGGGAGCGGGTCAACGCGATTCCGCTCGTGCCCACGATGATGGCCCGTCTTATGGCCATTCCGAATCTTTCCCGCTACGATCTCCGGTCCCTGCGGGTTGTTGTGAGTCACGGCTCCATCCTCCCTTACGCCCTGGGAGCAGAGTTCGAAGAACGCATGGGGTGCCGCATCACCCAGGGGTACGGGAGCGTCGATTGCGGGGGCATCTGCGCGAACTCCTGGGACGATCCACCGGAGGTTCGCCTCGGGACCGTGGGGCGCCCTCTGGACGGGAACGAGGTCAGGATCGTGGACGAAGAGGGGAGAGATGTTTCCCCCGGGGAAGTGGGACGGTTGCTCGTGCACGGTCCCCACGCGGATGCTCACTTTTTCAACAATCCCGATCTCAACGCCCGCAGCCGCCGCGAGGGTTACTTCGACCTGCAAGAGCTGGGCCGGCTGGACGGGATGGGGAATGTGATTCTGATGGGCCGGGAGAAGGACCTGATCATCCGCGGCGGGCAGAACATTTTCCCGTCCGACGTGGAGGGGTTGTTGACCCAACACCCGAAGGCTCTGGAGGTGTCCGTCGTCGGCATCCCGGATGAGGAAATGGGGGAACGGGTCTGTGCGGTAGTCGTGTGCCGTGAGGGCCAATCTCTTAGCCTCGCCGAGGTGAGATCCTTTCTAGAGGAAAAGGGAGCGGCCCGCTTTAAATGGCCGGAACGGATCGTACTCGTCGATTCCCTGCCCAAGGTGGCGGCGGGCCACAAGATCGACAAGAAAAAACTAAAAGAAGATCTGAGGAGGACCGTATGACCCTGCTTCTCAGCAATGAGGACGTGGAAAAAGTTTTGACGATGGAGGTGTGCCTGGAAGCCCTGGAGACCTTGTACCGTGAGGTTGGAGAGGAGAGAGCGGTAGCCACCCCTAGAATGGATGTGCACTTACCAACCCCTCGATCTGAAGGAACCGAGGTGCCCATGGCCCATTACCTCAAGACCATGAGCGGTGGCACTCCTTCCTTTGGTGTGGCGGCTCTGAGGCTCACTTCGGACATTGTGGCCTGGAAGAAAGTCGGAGATCTGATCCGGCGCGAGAAAATTCCTGCCTTGCCCGGCAACCGCTGGCTGGGGCTCGTGCTCCTGTTCAGTTCGGCCAACGGGGAACTGCTGGCGATCATGAACGATGGGGTCTTGCAGAGAATGCGGGTCGGAGGGACAAACGGTTTGGGGATCAAGTACCTCGCCCGGCGGGATTGCCGCAGCGCCGGTCTTTTCGGGTCGGGCTGGCAGGCGGGCTCTCAGCTCATGGCCCTGTGCGCCGTCCGCTCCGTGACAACGATCAAGGTGTACAGCCCGACCCGGGAGCATCGGCAGGCCTTTGCCCAGGAGATGAGCGGCAAGCTCCGGGTGAAAGTGATCCCCGTGGATAGTCCCGAAGAGGCGGCTCGAAATGTGGACCTCATCGTTACCGCCACGAACAGCCGACAGCCGTTTCTGAAAGGTCTCTGGCTCAAGCCGGGGATGCATCTAAGCTGCATGCAGCGCGACGAGGCGGAAGACGATGCCTACGGGAAGAGCGACGTCCTGGTCATCCACACTCACGCGATGGAACACAACTTCGTCTCCAGAGATCTGGTGGAGCGCCACGGCCGGGACGGCTTCGAAGTCCGGGATCACCCGATTCCGCGCCGGATCGATTGGAGCCGGCTGCCGACCCTGGGGGACCTGGCGGCAGGCCGCATTCAAGGGCGCACCTCGGACGAGCAGATCACGTGCTTCGTGAACAACATCGGCCTGGGGGCCCAGTTCGCCGCCGTCGGAGCCCGGGTGTATGAGCGAGCCCGCGCGCAGGGGCTGGGCCGGGAGCTGCCCATCGACTGGTTTGTGGAGTCCGTCCACCCTTGAGATTCTAAAAAGGGAAGTTCTAGTGAAATGGCGCGTTCTGGCTCTGTGCAGTCTGGCCTTTTCCATCTGCCACGCATACCGTGTCATTCTGTCCGTCCTCCTGCCTGCTCTCAAGGAGGACTTCCAGATGAAGTACGCTTCTCTTTCGGTCCTGGCTTCGGCCTACGATTTCGGCTATTTCTTGACCCTCGTCCCCGGAGCGTATATGGCGGGGAAGCTGGGCAGAAAGAAAGCGGTCTGGTTCGGAATCTCCCTGGTTGGTATGAGCAGCCTCCTTTCCGCCGCGACCGGCGGGAGTCCCCTCTGGCTGATGATCTACCGGATGTTGGGGGGGCTGGGTTTCGGCCTTTATTTCCCCGCGGGTTGGTCCTTGCTGGCATCCTTTTTCCCTCCGGAGGAGCGGGGGCGGGCTTTTGGATTCCACACTTCCGGATCCGCCATCGGGCGCGTCTATGGCCCTCTTCTGGTCGGAGCTCTCATTGGCGTGGGAAGCTGGAGGTTGCCTTTCTTGAGTTTCGGTCTTTTCGCTTTGGCGGCGGTCTTCTTGCTCATTTGGGGTTTGCCGGGATTTGATGATACTCAACAGAAAGCCGGGGTTGCTCTTGGTGGAAGTTTTGATTTCTTGTCGGAAAAAATGTTTCTCGTGTTCTGCGGCCTGAATATTTTGACTTCATTATTTTTTTTCGGCACCGTGAATTTTTTCCCCCTGTTCCTCTCGCGTCAGTTGGGGCTGCCTAACGCGAGCGTTTCCTGGCTCGTCTCCTTCCTCTCCGTGGTCACCCTTTTCAGCAACCCCCTGGTCGGACACATTTCGGACAAGGCAGGCAGATGTCGTATGATCCCGGCGGCTTACGGCTTTGGTGGTCTGGCCTTGCTGGCCCTGCCGCTGTTTGGAATCCATGGCCCGATCCTCCTGTACTCGGGACTCCTCGGAATCTCGATTACCGCCAACGTCTCCATGGTGATCTCATACATGACGGAATTCGACCCCCGATTTGGTCACCCTCTGGCTATCGCCGTTTATAACATGGTGGGGGTGCTCGGCGGCCTGCTGGTCAATGTTATCCTTGGAGTCGTGGCCGATTCCTTCGGCCTGAACAGCGTCTTTCTCGTGATGGCCCTTCCTCTGTTGGTTGGAAGCGTCGTTGCCGCCCTTCTCTTGAAGATTCCCCCTCTTTCTCAGCCAGCGATCGAATAACGGGAATCCGCAGTAAGTTAAATTCGAAAACTGCTTGCCCACCCCCACTTTTGCGACAGTATAGTGGTGAGGCCGCCCTCCC
>JACPSX010000259.1 GCA_016193065.1 Candidatus Tectimicrobiota bacterium
CAGGTCGTACACGTGCAGGACGCCGAACTTGTTCCGCTTGACTGCCTCCTCGAGGTCGCGGGCCGCGGTCTCCACATCCTTTGTGGTCTCAACGATGTACAACATGGATCGTTCCTCCCAACGGTTTTATTTCAGGGTCTTCAAGAACGCCACGAGATCCTCCGCATCGTCCGGGCTCATCTGCCAGCGAGGCATGGTCCAGTCCAGGGGATTGCCGGCCGGATCAATCCCCTCTGTGATGGCTCGCTTGATGAGGGGATCGGTGTAAGGAGGATGCTCCCGGGTCTTTTCGTCTTCCCGATGTTCCTCCTTGGTGAGCGCCTCATAGCGGATGTCCGAAGGGATTGCGCCGCCCATCATCACCGGCACGCCGCCGCGCCCCTCCACGCCGTGGCAGGCCACGCAACCGCCCCCGCGCATCCCGATCCACATAGGGCCACCCCGGGCCGGGAGCGGTCCGGTCCTCTCGCTAACCCCCGTATAGTAAATTCGCTCTCCATTCGAGGCGTACCGCGTCTTTGGATACCACCCAGTGAACCATCTACCCGCCATTCCAGGTCCCATCATGCCGGGGGCCCAGCCCAGGTCCGGCTCCCACCCGCCGCCAGCGGAAAGGAGGAGGAGCCCGGCGCCGCCAAGGAAGATGAGGACCAGGCCGAAAACCGGATATCGCTTCCTCATGACACTGTCTCCTTGTGCAGGCGACGGTCTACAGCAGGTCTCTCTTCTTTGCCTCGAATTCTTCCTTGCCGATCTCGCCCCGGGCATAGCGCTTCTTGAGAATATCAAGGGCGGACTCGCTGCCCGCATCCGAAGCACTTCCGCGTCTGCCCTGCTCGACGAACCACTTCACAACCAGGACGATTCCGACAATGATCAGCGCCCAGAAGACCAGCATGAAGATCATCCCGAAAGCTCCACCGCTCCAGCCGCCACCCATCCCCCAGCCCCACGGCATCATCATGATCTCACCCTCCTCTTCGACAGCTCTTCCGAGTCAAAGAGTATACCATCCCTATCCCCTTGCTCACCCCTCGATGAACGCGCGAATCCGCATCTGCTCCACCTCGTCGAGGGTGAGGATTTTCCCCGGCTTTGTGACCGCAATCTTGACGTCCATTTCCGGGTAAGGGGCAAGGTAGACAAACTCCGGATACCGCCGCACGACTTCGGCGAGGCGCTCAACCGTCCCGTCCGGGCAGCGAAACTTCACGCAGTTATAGTTGATAATGACCCCGGGGCGGCCACCGCCGTCGGCGTGTTCCAGCATGTGCTTTTGAATCGCCAGGGGCATGGGGGTCGTGAGGATGTGGCCGGGGGGCACCTCCTCAGTGTGACCAACGATCGAGGTTGGAGGGAGCCGCTTGGTTGTAGCAATCGAGTACCCGAGCCATCCCAACCCGGCGGCGCCTCCTTTTGCCGGGCCTTGAGCTGCCGTCGCTCCGTTCGGGAGAGGCCGCCTTTGGCCTCTTCTTGGATCTGCCGCATCATTCCCCTCCTCTCCGCAAGGTTCACCAAGGGCCGCCTCTCCAACGACCGGGAGGATTAGTGGAGGGCCCAGCGAAACACTCGTACCGGGATGCCGGCCACGCCCTTCACGACCAGTTCAAGATTCTTCGGCTTCCGCTCCGGCCAGGCAAACCGAACGGTCGCTTTGCGGTGATGCCCACTCCCCTCGGCCCCCTCCACTGCCGTCGGCGCCAGCTCGCCGCCCCGCCCATCCCGCAACCGCACGATCTCCTCGAAGTGGTAGCTGTCCAGGTCCACCGAATGCGTATCCAGAACCACCAGGAAGGTCGGGTCATCGCCACGCTCCGCGAGGAGCGTGACGTCTACCGTGACCCCACCCCCCCGGACCGACTGCTTTGCGCCGGGGGGCTCCTCAGCCGCGACCGGGCGCCCCGGCCCCATGAGAACCAGCGCGCCTGTCATCAGGATTCCCAACAGCATCCCTGCGAAGCCCATTGACGTGCCTCCTTCGCAATCCCAGATCCGCTTTAGCGTCCGGGAGCAAACACGATTTGATGCGGTTCTTTTCCGACACTGATTCTCCGAACCGTCGCCAGACTCTTCGCATCCAGCAACACCAGCTCTCCTGCCTCCGGACGGGCCGCGACGATCCAGCGGCCGTCCGGGGTGATCTCCACGTGCTCCGGTCCGCTCCCCACCTTCGCCGTCCGAATGACCGCCATCGCTGCGGTGTCCACGGCCGACACGGTCCCATCTTCGTGACTGGACACGTAGGCCCGGGTCCCGTCCGGGCTCACGGCGACCCCGTGGGGCTCGTTTCCCACCCGGACTGCGGCCACCCCCTCCGCTTGGGCCACATCGAGCACGGCCAGCGTGCCGCTTCCCTCGTTCACCACATAGAGCCGGCGCCCGTCCGGGGAGAGGGCCATGTGACCCGGCGCCTGCTTCACCGGGATCCTCCGTGTGATCCGCAAGGCCGCCACGTCGATGACTACGACATTGTTGGCCTCCATATTGGAGACAAAGGCCGTCTGCCCATCCGCGGAGAACACCGCGTAATTTGCGCCTGCTCCCGTCTCAATGTCCCCCACGGCCCGCAGGGCCTGAACATCCACCACAACGGCGCGCCCCGCCTCCGACCGGGTGACATAGAGCCAGCGGCCGTCCGGGCTGAGACTCAAGTGGTGGGAACCCTTCCCGACGCCCACCCGTCCGACCATCGAGCCGCTGGTAGAATCCACCACTTCCAGGGCGTCCCCCTTTGTGAGGTCGGCGGCAAAGACCCTGCGGCCATCCCGGGTGACGGCCGCACCGTGAGGCTCCACGGATAGAGGGAGCCTGGACAGCACCCGACCGGCGCCCAGGTCCACCACGGACACCGCCTTGCCCGGCCCCATGGCAACATAGGCGATACCTTCCCAGGAGGGAGGGGTACCCGCGCCGGCGCAGCCCGCCAGCGCCACGATGATTGCAGCCATCCCGGTCCACCACCAACGGTTCCGGCGCTTCGCGTACGTCATCTCGTGTTTCCTTTCCACAACGTGCCGGGAATACTGCCCGGAAAACTGTTCACCGCGCGACAGGGAGGCCGGGATCGGCCGCCCACTCCACGAACGAGCCATCGTACAGGCGCACCTTCGGATACCCCAGGAGACGCAGCACAAAGTAGGTGTGGGAAGCGCGGACGCCCGTCCGGCAGTACACCAGGATCTCCTTGTCCGGCGTTACGCCCGCCCTGCGATACAGGCGCGCCAGCTCCGCGCCAGCCTTGAACCGCCGGGTCTCCGTTGGGGTGAGGTTTCGCACCCAGTCCACGTTCACGGCCCCGGGGATGTGCCCGGGGCGCGACACTTCTCTCCCCGGGACCTCCCCATCGAATTCCTCGGGGGAGCGGCTATCCACCAGCACCGCCGCGGGGTCGTCCAGGCGGGCCTTTACCCAAGCTGCGTCCGCAAGCCTGGTGGAATCAGGCGCCGCGCGATAGCGCGTGACCAGCGGTTGTGACGGATCACGGGCGACCGGCCGGCCCTCCCGCTGCCACAGCCCGAATCCCCCTTGCAGAACGCTCACCCGGGGGTGACCCATGAAATCCAGAGCCCAGAACAACCGGGTCGCCTGATCGCCGCCGAAGTCGTCATAGATGACCACCCGGCTCTCGCGTGTTACCCCCCGGGCCCCCAGCGCCTGCTCCACCTCCCGGACGGGGGTCAGCATCCCGGGGACCCCGTTGATGGTCCGGCTAACCTCGGCGACGGGCAGGTTGACCGCGCCTGGAATGTGGCCGGCAGCGTACCGCTCCGGGCTGCGGGCATCGAGGATCCGGACCCCGGCTTCCCCGAGGTGGTCGGCCACCTCCTGTCCAGAGGCGAGGAGCGCCGCGTTCCCATAACCCTGGGCCTTCGCCTGGTCCCCCCAGCACTGCGCGTATCCTGTCGACGCGATCAGCAGCAGTACGGCAACCACTGCGCCGGCCCATGCCCACCGTTGTCTTACAGAGCTCAACACCGACCCCTCAGAGAAAAGCAGTCTCACCTTCTTCATGGGCCATCTCCCCAGTCAGGAGGAGGATCGAGGCACCTCCAGAAAACGGATCAAGATTGGAAATCAGCGTTCGCCGGGGTGGATCAGGCAGGCAATTCGGGGGGATGATCGATGGACTGAGCCAGGGACCAGATTGGATAGACCTCAGGCAAAGAACTTACGCCTGCATCCGGAAAAGCGTAGGGCACAAGAACAACCGGAAGGGGGATCTCCACGGAGCCGGCATTCAGGATGCCGCAGAAATCGCTGCTGCTCTGAGCAGGCGCAGTCGTCGCTGCTTCTGTACCCGGCACATCGAAGGCACAAAGGACGACCATTATAGTGAACAGGAGCAGGAAAATCTTTGCAGAATCAGATTTCACCGTGGGTTCCCATCAATCCCGGCCTGCAAGGTTTCGGGAGGTTGGGCCTTCCTCCCGAGACCCGATAGGACTTCCTGGTTACCACCCCTGCCGGGGGCTGTCAATGGGTATTTCTCCCTCAGCCAAAATGATCTTGTGATGCATTAACGTGCCCTGACAGGGCACTTATGCAATCCAAACTATAACAACCGCGCCAGCAAGAACCTCCACACGCGGGGTCTCTGAGAAGGGGGTGGAGGCCCGCGACGGCGCGCCCGTGGCCGCCCCTGCCTGCGCGGTGCTGTTGCTCAGGGCGGCAAGCAGGCGGGTCTAGCCCAACTTTGACAACTCGGGGTGCTGATGATATTAAGCATTCTGAAGAGGAAAACCGCTTCTCTGCCCTCGGGCATACGGATAGCAGCAGGATGCTCTTTGTCGTATTCATTGTCGCGACGTGACAAAATACGGGTGATATCGGCAGGGGATATGAACCGCAAGGAAAGGAAGGTGTACGAGTCCCATGAATAAAAAGATACCCAAGTTCAAGAGCGAAGATGAGGAAGTTCTGGGCTACCCATGATTCCAGCGAGTACATCGGCTGGAAGAAGGCAAAACGGGTCGTATTGCCCGAACTCAAGCCCTCGCTTAAGACCATCTCCTTGAGGCTTCCGGAGTCGATGATAGAGGAACTGAAGCTCCTTGCTCACAAAAGGGATGTGCCTTATCAGTCGCTCCTGAAACTGTTCTTGTCGGAAAAGATAAGCGAGGAACTGAAGGCTCACTGACGCACGGGTGACACCGGCGGCCGGAGCATTGTCTGCATGCGAAGAACCAATATCGATCTTGACGAAAAACTGGTGAAGGCGGCTATGAGTCTCACCTGACGCGCCGGGTGCCCGCCGACCGGGTCATCAACGCTCTTCCGCCCAGGGTTCGCAACCGCAAGCCGCCCAAGGCTCGCCCGCCCCGGGTGGTCGAGTTCCTCCGCAAGGCCCTCGAATGGTCCGTCGACCGGCGATCACTGAGCGCGCCCCTGGCCCATCGCGCAGCTCAAAGAGAACCGCGAGAGCAGTGGATCGCTTTTTCCGCGATGCAAGTATGAGAATCATGTTTCGGAAAGTGTCCGAAGCTACATGCCTCCAGCATCTTTCCGTCCGCTCGCACCATGAGCATCACCCTGCAGTCATCCCGAGATCTACTATATGGAGAGCAGGAATGCCTCGGAACTCGCCCCCATCGTCACTACAATCGGCGTACATCTGTCTTCACCAGACTCCTCATCAGGCATACTTATGTGGACGTTTAGCAGACGCAAACGTTGATCTGGATGCAAACCGAATCGGAGATTCGCACTGCGCAGTAGGGAGCGAGCGCGGTCCGGTAGGCGTCCTTCGCCCCGGCTTGGGCCTTCTCCAGCCCGCCCTTCGCGGTTTCAACCGGCTTGCGCAGGGCGTCGAGGCTCGAATGGGACTTGCAAATTAGAAATTTGTTTCTATAATACAAAATATGATCCGGCGGGCGGTACGTGAGCTTGTTCTGGAACGCCTGGGGGCCTATCCGGCTGTGTTGCTCGTCGGGCCGCGCCAGTGCGGAAAAACGACCCTGGCCCGGGCGATCGGCGGGACGTATTTCGACCTGGAACAGCAGCCCGAACGCCTGCGCCTCGACCTCGAATGGGAGACGATCGTCGCCCAGAGGAACCTGGTCATCCTGGACGAGGCCCAATCCTGGCCCGAAGTCTTCGCCCGGCTGCGCGGAGCCATCGACCGGGACCGCAAACGCACTGGCCGTTTTCTGCTCCTGGGCTCCGTCTCACCCTCGCTCATGGTGCAAGTGTCGGAGTCGCTGGCAGGTCGCTTGTCGCTGGTGGAGCTGACGCCGCTTCTATTGACCGAACTGAAAGCGAAGGTGTCGCAAGGCCGGCGATGGCTGTGTGGCGGCTATCCGGACGGCGGCGTGCTCGAACCCAAGCGCTTTCCCCGATGGCAGCGGGATTACGCGGCGCTCCTGTCTCAGCGCGACCTGCCGGCGTGGGGCCTTCCGGCCAAGTCGCAGACGACGGATCGCCTGCTGCGCATGCTGGCCGCGCTGAACGGCCAGGCCTGGAACGCCTCGCAGGTGGGCCAAAGTCTCGGCCTGTCCTACCAGACGGTCAACAGCTACCTCGATTATCTCGCGGGAGCCTTCCTGATCCGGAGGTTGCCGCCGTACCAGGCGAATCTCAGAAAACGATTGGTCAAGAGCCCCAAGATCTACTGGCGGGACAGCGGCCTGCTTCATACCTTGCTGAACGTATCGGACGAAAACACCTTGCTCGCCCAACCGTGGGTGGGTGCGAGCTGGGAGAGCTACGTGATCGAACAGGCGCTCGGGGTGCTTTCGAGCAAAGGGCGGACCTACGATGCCTACTACTTCAGGACCAGCGATCAATACGAGCTCGATCTCATGCTGGACTTCGGGAAGGATCTGTGGGCCATCGAGATCAAACTGACGTCCTCTCCAGGCCCCGAGGATATGGCCCGATTGGACAAGACGGCCGATCTGGTCAAGGCGTCGCGGCGCTTCCTGGTCTCGCAGACTCGCCGACCGAGCGGCGATGAACGCCGCGTCTCTTGCGACCTTCCGTCCTTCCTCGATCGCCTCCGCGAGAACGAATCGTAAAGGGGAAGGACTCCATCCAGCCGACCTCCTCCTTCGGGCTGACGTGCTTGTCGGTGTAGGCGCAGGCGGCCTTGTTGATGGACTCCTTGAGAGCGGCAAGGGGGATCACCTCCTCTTCCGTCCCGGGGTAGAGTGGCAGGCGGAATTTCTGAGATCCGGGCAGCTCAAGCAACAGGCACTGTTGCCCGTCCCCGGCATGAGGACGAACGGGTCGTCAAAAGCGATGGTTGAAAAATACACTCTTCACAACGCCCGCCGTATCCATGACCACCCGCAGCACCATATGGTTTCCCCCCTGCCCTGCGCAGGTGCTGAGCCGTAGGGACGACTTTGCCCTGGACGCTCGGCAGAAGCTGTCGTGCTTTCCGCTTGAAGCCCTCCGGGCAACGCGAATCACACGGGTCCGGCCAGCAGCCCAAGCAGCATTGTCCGGCAGGCGCGAGGGGTCGCCTCGGCCACCAAAGGTGCAATATCGAGATGTGCCCGTGCAGTGGCGACTTGTCCCGAACACTCTCCGCTGAGATCTCCCGGATCGGGAGCGCCACCTCGATCAGGCGGGGGCAAGTTGTGTCGTTTTGTATGGTCATTTGCGTTCTCTCAGCATATACGCCCGGTACGGGTCCTTGGGACCGCTGCTTCGCCAGCGTAAACGGACAGGATACCTCGGCGAAGAGCTCGGACGCTACTCGGACATCAATATCGTCCGAGTTCATTTCCGAGCATGGCTGCTCATCAAGGAATGTGTTTCGGGCCAGCCGCGACTGCGCTCGTAGCGCATGGCCACGTCCATGGCGATGGACTCGACCTCGTTGTCCCGGCGCATCGGAACACCCTTCGACGGCCCTTCTTCCTCGCTTTCCACGGTGGCCATGGGCACTGGAGCAATCACGGCTTCCGTCAGGAGATCGGGGAGATCGGCGGTCAGGCGCTCGAAGCTGCGCACACCGAACAGGTCGAGCAGCCACTGGTGGAGCACCAGCCGTTGCTCGAAGCGCAGTCTATCGGCTGTCTTCGACTGCCTGGGCATCAGACTCCGATCCCCTGTCTAAGTCGTTCCAACTTGCGAATCCATTCGTCAAAGTGTCTGCACTTCGACCGGAGCGCGGAAAGCCCGATCTTTTCGGCCACCAGCGGTCCTGCGGAGACCTTCATCCCCTCATACTCCGGAATTTCCTTTATGATGCGCTTGGAAGGCGCGGCGTCATCCCCGTCGTCAATCAACTCGGGAGAATTGAATTCGGATGCCATCTGAATGAGGTTCTGAATAGCGGCGTCGTGTTCGAGGTATATCCAGTCCAGTTTTCGCGGGTCAGCCAACAACAACGCCTCAAACTCGTGAAGTTGAATGTACGGAACAAATCGCGAATTCCCAATGTCTTTGTGCATAGCATTTTCCAGAGCCGATACGCGACCATAGGGATCGGTTATCCCGTGTGCGTTTTCATAGCCGGGGAAATTGCTCGGCAAGGCGTAAAGGTCAAACATGGTGGTGAAGACCACGTCTGGATTCTGATCTTCCTTCATCCACAATTGGATGTCCCTCTTGGCTTGTTCGTAGCTTCGAAGACCGCCCCGATATTTGACCCCACGCTTTCGGCTTGTCATGACACAGCGGACCTTGCCCCAAACGGAGCAATTTGCCAGATGGGGAATCAGTATCCGGTTGACGAAGGTTTCCTCCGTTTGGCCTTCAACGATAAAGTGAAGCCTCACACTCATGCTGGCCGCCCTCCGAGCACATTCTTTTCCCACAACTCGGAGAGCGAATAGTTCTTCAGCCACTCCTCAAGGGCTCTGCCGTCCAAGCGACAAAACTTGGATTCTCGCTGTTCGCGCTCCACCACGACAATGTCGTTCGGCTCGAAGCAGTCAACGAGGGCCATC
The DNA here is from genome assembly GCA_016193065.1 of Candidatus Tectimicrobiota bacterium. Classification (GTDB taxonomy): domain Bacteria; phylum JACPSX01; class JACPSX01; order JACPSX01; family JACPSX01; genus JACPSX01. The sequence continues at coordinate 8,898 of JACPSX010000259.1, forward strand.
GATTGCGTTGCCACAATGACCTGAGTCTTCTCCGAAACGCCGCGAATCAGTCCTCCCACTAGGTTGATGGCGTAGGGATGAAGCCCAAGCTCCGGTTCGTCGAGAATCAAAACATCTGGAAGGTCCCTTTCGGGCTGGAGGAGAAGCGTCACCAACGCCATCGCCCGCAGCATGCCGTCCGCAGCTTGCGATGCGTTGAACACTCGGTCACTGCTTTGCTCACGCCATTTCAAGAGGAGCCTGCTGTTCTCCGGCTCCAACTCGAAGTCGGCAAAGAACGGCAGGATCAGCCGGATCGTCTCCACGATTCGCGAGTAATACCTGGGCTCATTTTGTTGCAAGCGGCGCAGGAAGGGTGCCAGGTTAGCGGCGTCTTCTTTGAGCCAGCGGTTGTCTTCCACGTCCCATTTGCTGCGCATTCGAGCCGTAGCCGAGGTGTTGTGGAACTGGTACACGATGATCTTGCGCAGGAGACCGAGAATCACTCGGGCCGTGGTATTGCCCTCGTCAGCCTTCGCGATGAGGTTCGGCTCCCGATGTCCGGCACCCAGTTCCTGCCAATAGGCTGGTGACGGCAATCCCTCTTTGGAGAAACGGAATCGTTCATCGGTGTAAATCAGTGTATCGCCCGCGGCAAAGACGAGCCGAAAAGTATATTGGTTTTCCCCGGCGTTGGTCACCAATGTCAGGTCAGCTTCGATTTCGCGGGTTATGGCCGGCCCATCGTGTAGCAGGGCACTCGCCCCGCCCAATTCGCTGACGTGAACTTGCAGGTTTCCAGGCGAAGCGAGCGTCCAGGAGAGCATTCGAAAGAAGGAGATGAAGTTCGACTTTCCCGCGCCGTTCGGACCGATGAGTACGGTTAGGGAACCGGGCTTGAAATCCGAAAGGTCGCGGATGGTCTTAAATCCCTTTAGGGTCAATTTCCCCAATCGGTTTCGCATTGGTGCCTCCTACACGTCCTGCACGTCGAACATGAGCCGCCTGAATTCCTCCTCGATGAGCCGGACTTTCCAGGTCTGGTCGAGCTTGCGGAGGTTCTCCAGGTTGTTGTCGCCGTTCATGTAGATGACGTCGAATTCCTGGTCCTTGGTGCTGTAGCCCTGCTTGCGCAACCACGCGTCGAGGGCCTGCTGTGGCCCCGTGCGCTTGACCTTGAGGTTGTTGAACGTGTCCTCGTAGGATTCGAGGCGGAGGACCTTCACAATACGCGGGCTGCGCTCGGCCTCTTCTTCCGTGGCCATCCGTTTCGGCTTTCCGTCCTTCCACTGGACGGGACGAACATCGGACGCGCGGGCGCTGGCGAAGTGCGTCGACGTGACCACGATCTCGTCCGCCTCAAAGGGATTGGGCACCCCCCGAGCCTGTCGGTCCCGGTACTCCTTCGCGTCGAGGATGACCGTCGGCAGGTTGAACTTCTCCGCGAGCTCGAGCGCCCACTGCTTGCGAATGGATGCGGGGCAGATGACGAGGAGCCGTCGCCGCCTTTCGGCCCAGAGCTGGCAGAGGACCAGGCCGGCCTCGATGGTTTTCCCAAGACCGACCTCGTCCGCGAGAAGGACGCCCTTGGAGATAGGAGACCGGAAGGCGAACAGTGCCGCCTCGATCTGGTGCGGATTCAGATCAACGCACGCGTCGAAAAGGGACCGGGAAAGACCCTCCACCCCTGCCCCGCCGATGCGGGTCAGCTCGCACGCAAAGTACTTGGCGTGGTAGGCCGTGCTCATCGTGGAGTCTTCCCCTTCGGTCGCTTGTTCTCGCTTTCATCCAGCTCGCGTTTCATCTCCAAGAGTCGTTTTACGAGAAAAGGGAGGGGTACTCGCTTGCCGTTCTCCCAGTGGTTCACGGTGCTGTAGGTGACGCCGACCGTCTGGGCGAACTGCTCCTGGGTGAGATCGAGCCGTTGTCGAAGCTCTTTGATGAGCGCCGGAATGGCCTCATTCTTCATGGAGCCACCTCGAACCTTCATTTTGCGGACGCGATGGGAACATGTAGGGCGATATGCTAGCTTACATGATGGGGTGTTGTCAATCTTCCTTCTCGTCCCGGGGCCGGAGTGGCTGGAATCCGGACAGACCACGCTGCGGGCATCATCGTCCGTCTCCCGGCATCGGGGCAGGTGGGCGGTCAAAAGCGATGGTTGAAATATACACTCTTCACAACCCCCGCCGTATCCATGACCACCCGCAGCACCATATGGTTGGTCTCCCCGTCAGCCCCAAAGCGGATGTCGCGGTATTCGACGATGTGCTCCCCGCCACTCTCGAGATAACGGATCCAGGGAAAGCGGGCGAACCACAGGAACAGGCGAACCGATTCCGCCGCATCGCTCCGCTCCACATAGCGGTTCCGGGGTGCCTGAATGTAGGAGCGAACGTCCATGTTGCCGCCGGGCCAGGGGGCCACTGCAGCCTGGTACAGGCGACCAGGCGCCTGAGCCACGGCCCTCCATCGGAAAGGGCTGTGAAGGCGGGGAACTACTCCGATCCGGTCGGCCGCGATCACTCGCCGGTCCAGCTCCGCGGCAAACCGCGCCTGGGCCGCCGCCTTGGCCCCGGCAGCCAGGGCAAGGTAGAGGACCGCAACGCTCAGGCCGGCCCACACCGCGCGCGCTGCAAGTCGGGGCCGCCGCCAGGCCACCAGCAGGGGGACGGCAAAGGTGGCGGTGAGGATCGGATCTATGATGAAGGCCAAGTCCCAGGCCAGGCGCGCGTCGCTGAACGGATAAAATACCTGGATGCCGAACGAAGTGATCAGGTCCAGGCCGATGTGGACCAGAATTCCGAGGTAGACCAAACCCACGAGCTTCCCATACTGCTTGTGGGCACCCCACCGGTAGATGGGCCAGGCAACCAGAAGGGCCAGGAGGATCCCACCGAGGAGCGAGTGAGTCAGTCCTCGGTGGTACTTGATGGCCGCAAACTGATCCCAGAGCCCCATGACGCTGTCCAGATCCGGGGCGATTGCACCGGCGGTCACCGCCAGGAGAGCAGACCGACCAATCCGCTGGCGGAAGCCCGCGTTGGCCACTGCGATACCGGATAGGGTGTGAGTTATGAAGTCCATGTACGATACGTTCTCCCGCAGGTGGGTCCGCGTCGAGCCAGTGCGAATTTGATCCGCAAGCTGGCCCGACCGCCTCGATCATTCAACGCTGCCGATTCCCCAAAGGGAAACCGGCTCTCTGCCAGGCAATCATGCCGCCCTTCAAGTCAAACACATTTGTGTAACCCAATCCAGCCAGAGTCCGCGCGGCAATTTCCGACATTGTCCCGCTGCGGCAGTAGATAACGATCTTTGCCTTCTTATCTTTGGGGAACCGGTCCAGGTTTCTCTCCACTTCATTGTATGGCACATGGAGATCCGTGCCCTTTATCTCTCCTTCGTACGGGATGTGGACGTTGACAAAAAGAAAGTCCTTTGCCCTGAGAATCTTTTCCAAATCTTTTGCCGTCAGTTCGGCGTACTTTGCCACCTGGTTCTGCGATCCAGACTGTTGCGCAAACGCATCCCGAGTGGAAAAAGAACTGGCCAAGATAACAACCAGCCCGATAAGAATTCCCTGAACCATCCCTTTGACAACCATCTCTCCTCCCTCCTGTCCATCCTCCTGTTTCAGCGCCTCGCCCTGAGTACCTGATCTCTTCTGAACAAACCCGGTTAGCAACCACTTGCCAGAAAAGAAAAAATTAAAGATCCGGATCGTACTTGGGCCGCCGATCCCAGAGCACTGGAAACGATGGGGCAGGAACAACTTCGGGCCGCCGGATCGGGAAAGAGTAACTGCAAACCCCGCCTAGGTCGCGCAGATCCCGCTCATCAATGGGGAACCGCTTGCACACGTCAGGCCTGCACGTGTTGTAGATGAGGCAGCAGTCTCCCTTGAGGTAAGGGCAGGAAAAAACCAGTTTGCAGCAGGCGCCGCACTGGTTGCAGGAGCCCTGCCGCAGGGTCATTTGTTGCTCGACGTAATGCAGGGCAAACAGGCAGAACCCAAATCGCCTGATTTTTCCCCACAACAGGCGCAGTCCTCTGACAGAAAAAAACGTCGGTACAACCGTAAGACAACGAAAGGGATGGGCGAGCATCTTCGCCACAATGATCGACTGGCCTCTGAGCACGTTGGTCCTCCCGATGGCATCTAAAATTCAAATCCTCAGGGACTGGCAATAAATTTCTCCATGTAGCCTTTGGCTTCCTTACTGGCCCAATCCCGACTCCCGACGGCCTCGGCGGCAACCCTGCCGAGACGGTCAATCAGATAGGTCGTGGGTATCCCCCGCACCCTGTAGAGCGAAGCGACGGCTCCATCCCGATCGAGCAGCGGAGTGAAGGTCAAATTCAATTGTTGGAAGAAATCCTTCACCCGTTCGGGCCTCTCCCGGATATCAACCGCCAGCATGACCAAGCCCCGGTCTTTATAGAGATTGTACAGCTTCTCCATGGACGGCATTTCCCGGCGGCAGGGGGGACACCATGTGGCCCAGAAGTTAACAAAGATAACGTTCCCTCGCAAGTCCTTCAGTCGAACTTTTCGGCCATTTAAGTCAGGAAGCGTGAAATCCGGAGCCTCCACCTTCTCTTTAAGTACTTGCAGCCGCAGGGCAGAGGCATAAGGGACCGACCCGGCTAGGCTACCCCTCTGTACTCGAACACGCTTGCCATGCCAGTGGCCAGGTGCCACTCGATGTGGCAGTGGAACAGCCAGCGCCCGGGGTTGGTGGCAGCCCACTGAAGCACAAGCGTATTTCTCGCCGGGACGTCCACCGTGTCCTTCAACAGGGGATCGGTCAGGTTGAGACGGTCCGGCCTGCCCAGTACGTAGAACGAGTGGCCGTGCAGGTGCATCGGGTGATCCATTTCCGTGGGGTTCTCCAGGACGAGACGGATCGATTCCCCCCGCTCAACCGGGATCGGGGAGGACTGGGGATAGGCCTGGCCGTTGATGGTCCACGAATACGGCGCCATGTTCCCACCCATCTGCAGGGTCACCTGGCGAAACGGCGCCCGAGCAAGGTTCACCGGCTCCAGCGGGCGCAGCATGGCGAGGGTGAGCGCCCTGCGCCCCCACACCACCGGACCCGGGCGCGGCTCGGCCGGGCGTGCACCCCGCGTGCGGAGGATCGCCCGGACCTCCTTGCCGTCCAGAGTGACCGCGCGAATCCAGTACGCGCCCGCCCGTTTTCCCTCCACGAGGACGTCGTAGCGCTCCCCAATGGAGACCAGCAGATTGTCCACCGTGACCGGCTTTACGGGGGTCCCGTCAGCGGCAATGACCGTAAGAGGGTGACCGTCGATCTGGAACCGGAACGCGTAGGTGGAAGAGGCGTTGATGATCCGGAACCGGATTCGCTGGCCCTGGCCCACCTCAAAGGTGGTCAGGGGGCTTTTGGTGTCGCCGGGCGCGCGTCCCCGGCCGTTGATCAGGCCCATCTCGAAGGGGACATCGGCAATGTCGGCCATCTCTTCCATCTTCATGCCCGGCATGTGCCCCATTTGCATCCCCTGCATTCCCCCCCTCTCCCCGGCACCTCCACGGATCAGGCCCTGGAGGATCTCCTCGGAAGGTTTGCGGAACCAGTCGTTGATCACCAGCACCTCGTCCCGGTCGTAGTTGCTCCGCTCCTCCCGGCGCTCGATGATCAGAGGGGCAAGGAGCCCCTCGGAGTATTGGACCCCCGTGTGGGAGTGGTACCAGTGAGTCCCTGCGGGGCTGGCGAGAAACTCGTAGATGAATTCGGCTCCAGGCGCGATCCCGGCCTGAGTGAGCCCTTCCACACCATCCATCCGCCAGGTCCCGATCTGATGCAACCCGTGCCAATGAATCGTTGTGGGCCGGGCCAGTTCATTTTTCACGCGGATCCGAAACATGTCCCCCTCGGTGGCACGGATGATGGGGCCCGGTACTTGCCCGTTATAAGCCCAGACCTCCCGTTGAACCCCGTAAGGGGCTCCGGGCAGTATGCCTACCCGCAGAGAAAACGGGATGACCCGGCCTGCTTTTTCCTGGGCGTTTGCCTTTCCAACCGGGAGCCCTCCCACCAGCAATGGGCTGAGCAGTAGGGATCCTCCGGCAGCCCCCGTCACAGACAAAAACCGACGTCGACTCATAGAAAGATTCATCTTTCTGTGCTCATTTCGCATTGAGTAGCTCCTCGAACTTCTGTGAGAATCCGGCACCAAACGGCTTACGACCGGCCCGTGCCGCCAACAACTCCAGCGAGCGGGTTCGATCGGAAAAGGAATCTGGCGAGGACTTAGGATCGGGGCGGCCTGTAGGGAAGGGAGTCCATCCGGGGGGGCACGGGACGAGCAAAAAGCCAGGAACCCCAGATGATCGAGAGAAACAGGACGAGGCCAAAGGAGCCGATTGCCAGAGCCAGGCAGAAAGAGCTGTGGTCCTGGAGATGGGAAAAGGATGAAGCCAGCCCGCTGGAGGGGGCAACCAGGCAAACAATCCCGGATACAACAACAAAAAAGGCCAGCACACTCGCTGCGGTCTTCATTGTCCCCCTCTGGTCTAAAAGTTCGTGTTTCATTTTAACGAAAACCAATCTCTTCGACAACCGCATCCCCCAGAAAGTTCCCGCGATCCCCTTTCGGCGAAACTCTTCCCCGAGTTCCCTGTTGCCCGCAGGTCTTCTGTGATAGAATCCTCGAAAAACAGTCCGAGCCGAATCGTCAGCGAGAGGGAAGAAGAATACTTCGCCCGCGTCGAGTTCGAGCGCAAGCAGAAGGAAGCCCAGGAGCGGGAAGCAAAGCTCAAGGAAGAGGAACGCCGGCAGCGCAAGGCCCTCCACTTCATGTGCTGTCCCAAGTGCGGCATGGAGCTCATCGAGATCGAGTACAAAGGGGTGAAGATCGATAAGTGCAGCGACTGCGCGGGAGTGTGGTTGGATTGCGGGGAATTGGAACGGATACTCGGCACGGACAGGAATTTCCTCGCAGAAATGCTGGACATCTTCCGCCGCAAAACCGATTAGGTCTCATAGGACTATGCCAATCCCTGCATCAGGCATGCTTCTCCCCCTCTCTTCTGAGACTGTGTGATAAGTCCGTTCATGGTTCGCCAGGCTCACCACGAACGGATGATGACAAACAGAAAATCAATCACATAGCCGTTCGCCCTGAGCGTGTCGAAGGGCGAATAGCAGATTGCGACACAGTATCTCTGGCGGGAGAAGACAGAGTGAACAAGGGTTTTCTGAGCGGACTTACCGTCCTAGGTCCTCGCTCCGAGGACGACCCCGGAGGTATCCTGTCAGATCCCCGTAAAAGTTCTCATGCACCCCCACGTCCAGAACTTCAATCACGTTGGACTTGGGAAAGAAGTGGTAAGCCAGGAGATACTGGTGATCACCCCCGCGGAACTTGACTACTCGCACCCCTTTAAGCGCCCCGGTCTTTGGCTCTCCGAGTAACGGGTCCCCCACGATGGCCCTTACCTGTCCATCCACAGCATCTTGGATTGCGCCAGGCAGCCTCCGCTTGGCCCTTCGGAATCGGGGAACCTGCTGAACCCTTCGAGGCGAAGTCTCATTCACCCGATCCGTCCCCACTGGTAGGGTTCAGCGAGTCCCGTCCGGCTTTCCTCCAACCCCTCCAGGATCCCTTCGATGAAACTCATAGGGAGATCCGGGTTCTCCTTTCCCATCATCCCCAGGTGAGCATAGTACTTGATTTGTTCCGAGAGGGATCGCTTGCTTGCCCGGGCTCGCGCCCGCAGGACCCGTACCATCGGTTCGTCGTCCTTTCGGAACCGGATCGACACAGGAGTACTGATCCCTGTTGCCCTTTTCCTGGCTGTCTTCGCCATCTCTGCCTTCCTTTCTGCTTTCTTGTACGACTACATTGTAGTTATCGTGGGGAAGGCTGTCAAGGCGGGTAAGACACTATTTGTTGATGAATGCGAATTCCCCCGGTTCGGATGTCGGCCCTTTTTCGGTTTGGGACTATCAGGCGCCATGGTTCGAAAGGACTATGGCGGCCTGGTCCGAACGGGTTGGGGTAGGCTCATCAAGAAATTGAGTCAATTGCCCTTCCTGTCTTTTCTTGATCTCTCTGTTAACCTCACGAAAGAATCGAACCGCGAGAGAAGCCGATCAGAAACCCGATCCTCACGGAGGAGCGGATGCCTGGCAAATTTCAAGTAGAACTTCCAGACTTCTCGCACTGGCAGAAAACCGTCAAGTGCCAGGATGCCTGTCCCGTTCACACGGATGCCCGAGGGTATGTCGCGGCCATCGCGGAGGGGGATCCTGAAAAGGCGTACGTCATTGCCAGGGAACCGAACCCCTTTGCGTCGATTTGCGGCCGGGTCTGCGCGGCTCCCTGCGAGATCGCTTGCCGCCGGGGAGACGTGGATGCTGCCATCGCAATCCGGGCACTGAAGCGCTTCGTAACCGAGCGCTTCGGCGTCGAGGCTCTCCTCACGCTGGGAAGAAAGGCAGAAGTCGCTGCGGAAAATCTGGGTTTTAACCTGGTCGCAAAGAGAAAGCTCCTGCTGGAATCTCACAGCATCCAGGACCTTAGTGCTTTGCAGAACCTAGCTACACTTTCCGGACCCCCTCTGAAGAAAGACGTCTCGGGCCCCAAGCGCGTGGCGGTCATCGGCTCGGGAGTTGCGGGCTTGACGTGCGCTCACGATCTGGCCGTCCTGGGGTACCGGGTGACCGTCTTCGAGGCCCAGAAGATTCCGGGAGGAATGCTGGTCCTGGGTGTGCCGGAGTACCGCCTGCCGAGAGCTCTCATCCGGGCGGAGATCGACGCGATCCTGGAGTTGGGGGTCGATCTCAAGATGGGCCGGAAACTGGGCCGGGATTTTTCGATTCAGGACCTGCGGGCGGAGGGGTTCGATGCGATCTTCATCGCCATCGGAGCCCACAAGACCAGGGAGTTGAGAATGGATGGAGTGGAGTTCGATGGAGTCTTCCGG
>JACPSX010000243.1 GCA_016193065.1 Candidatus Tectimicrobiota bacterium
CCCGCAAGGTTGTCCGTGCTGGATCTGGAGAGGGGAATCTGCCGGAGGAGAAGCGTCTTGGCCTGCCGCAGTTCGGCGGCAGTGACCGGAGTCGTTTGCATCTGGTGCAGATTACGTTCCACCAGGGCGCGGGCTTTCGACACATTGGGCGGATCGCAGGCGTATGAGACCTGATAGAGCGAGCGGGTTTTCCCGGCCCTGAGCCAGGCCTCCACGCTGTAAACCAGACCGCTCCGCTCGCGCAGATCCCGGTACAGGCGCGTTGCGTAGAAGGCACCGGTCAGGACGTGGTTTCCGACCTGGAGGGCGTAGTAGTCCGGATGAGACCGCGTGAGACCCACCGTTTCCGCCAGGGTCACCTCGGACTGCACCCGGCTCGCGTCTGGCACTGCAGTTGCCGACCGTTTGCTGAGGGGCACGGGAGGAAGGTCCGTCTCCGGTTTGGGTCCCTGAGACTTCCAGCCGCCGAAGTATTTCTCGATGATTCCCCTGGCCTGTTCCGGGGTCACCTGGCCGATGACGACGATGGTCGTCAGATCAGGCCGGAAGACTTTGTTGTAATAGTCTTGGACGTGTTCAAGCGTCAAGGACGCCACGGTATCCGGAGTGGCTTCGCGCAGCGCCGGATCATCCTTCGGATAGAGCGCCGTGCGCAGCGCACGATTGGACAGGTATGCGGGGCTCTGCAATTGGCCGGCCACGGTGCTGATCGTCTCCTTCCGCACGATCTTAAATGCGTCTTCTGGAAGCGCCGGATGGAGCAAGTGGTCCGCCAGCAACTGCGCGCCCCGCTCAAAGCGTTCCGCCAGAACTTGCAGCGAAAAACTTGTTCCCGCCGACTCATTGGCGGCAATCTCGTCCAGCGCTTCCTGGAAGGCCAGGCGGTTCAACGTGGCGGTGCCGTAGGAAAAGAGGCCGGCGAGGACATCCGCGACCCCTTCCTGACCTTTCGGCGCTTGTAGGTATGGGTTGTTCTTGACCTGTCCAAAGACGCTGATCGTCGGGCTGATCGTCTCGGGCTGGACGATCAGGCGCAAACCGTTCGGCAGCACAGTGACGGTCGGTTTCACCGACAGGGCCGGAAGGGCGGGCGGTGCCATGGCTTTTTTCGCCCACGAGGGCAGGGCCACGCGCTTGGTCTCCTGGGGGGCAAACGATTCCTTGCCGCGGGAGCCCTTCGATTCGACCGGCTGGCCGGAAGGGCGCGCAGTCAAGACGGCCTCGACGGCCGTGTCGTTGACCAGATATTCCCTGGCAACGCGATTCACGTCTGCGGGTGTAACCTTCTTGATCGCCTCGATGTCGTCCTCGGGGGAGTTGCGGCCTTCCACGGCGAGTGCCTGGGACCATGCGGCGGCCATTCCCGCCACCGAGTTTTTCTGGAATTCGGCATCCGCGACCTCGTGATGTTTGGCCGCCTCCACGAGACCCTCAGGAACGCCGTTTTTCACGTAATCAGCGATGATGTCCTTCATCATCGTGACCAGGGCAGAGCCATCTCCGCCGTGGGGAAACGCCGCCATTGCATAGCCGAAAGCGGCCTTTGGAAGCGCGCTCGCGTTGAATCCGGCAAACAGCGCTTTGCCCTCGGGAACCAGCGCGTAGAGATTCCCCCTGCGGCTGTCCAGCACGTCCGCCAGGACCTGGCCTGCGGCAAAGTCCGGGCTGCCGTAGCCGGGCAGGCGATAGGCCACGACATCCAGTCCGTAAGGCAGATCCGTATCGAGGGTGATGGTGGCGGGTTTGGGCGGGGGCAGTTGGACCGCAGGCCGGGGCGGCACAGGGCGCCTGGGAATTGCCTCAAAGAGCCGTCTGACCTTGGCAAGCGTTCGGTTCGGGTCCACGTCCCCGACGATAATCAGGATGGCGTTGTTTGGTCCGTACCAGGTTTTATGAAACTTCTTGAGCATGGCGCCCGTGGTTCGTTGAAACGAGGGGCGGGTGCCGAGAGCATCGTGAGCGTAAGGAGTTCCGGCGAACATGGCCTCCAGCAGCCGGGTGTAGAAGATGTATTGGGGATCGGAGAGATCCTGGGCGACCTCCTGTTCAATCGCTCCCCGCTCCTGCTTCCAGAGCTTCTCCGTGTCCAGGACGTCCCGCATCCGGACCGCCTCGATGTGCAGGGCGACATCGAGGGCGTCGGCGGGGACAGTGAAGAAGTACTGGGTCACGGTCTGCTGAGTGTCGGCATTGAATTCGCCGCCCAGGGCCGCGATGAGGTTGGAAAGCTGGGCCGCCGACAGGCCCGGGCTGCCCCGAAACATCATGTGCTCCTGGGCGTGCGCCATGCCGGGAAAGCCGGGCGGGGATTCCTTGGCACCGACGAGATAATTGACCTGCGTGGTCACGACCGGTGCCAGGGTGTTTCGCACAATGACCACCCGCAAGCCGTTCTTCAAAGTGGCCCGGACGATGTCCGCTGCGGCTGCCGTACGTAGGAAACATGCGGACAGCGCGAGGAGAGAACTCACGACGAGAAAAACTTGCCTGGAGAGCGTTCGCACGACTTTTCCCCTTACCTGAAATGGGATCCTATCTATGCCTGGAAAATGTACCGTAGGATTTGCCGATTGGGCAGCCTACCCTCGCCAGGCTCTCCAGGCCAGGCAGAGCCACCCGGCCAGGAAGGCCAAGCCGCCCACGGGAGTGATCGCTCCCAACCAGCGCAGGCCGGTTAAGCTGAGGCGGTAAAGGCTGCCGGAAAAGATCAGCGTGCCGGCCACGAAGAGCCAGCCGGCCGCTGCGAGCGCCGGGCCGGGCCAGCGCGTAGCAGCCCAGGCGGCGCCCAGCAAGGCCAGGGCGTGGTAGATCTGGTAGCGAGCCGCCGTCTCAAAGACGAGGAGCATGTCCGGCGCAAGCCGCCCTCGTAGACTGTGGACGCCCAAAGCGCCGGCGGTTACCGCAAGGAAGGCTGAACCCGACCCAAGGATAAAGAACAGGCGCTCCAATTTCTTTACTCCCCGGCCGGACGGAAAGGGGAAGGCGCGGCCGCCGCGACCCGCGCGGCGTCTGACGGCTGGGTTTTCCAGCGTTGGTGGAGCCAGAGCCAGTGATCGGGATGGGCGCGGATGAAAGACTCCAGGGCCTGGCTGAAGCGGGCCGTGTTTGTTTCGATGTCCCGGTGCAAGTCTCCGGTAGTAATCACGGGGATCTCATCGCCGATGAACATCCGGTGCTTCCCCTTGCCTAACCGAACAATGTGCGCTGGGAGGACAGGGGCACCCGTTCGAATGGCGGCCAGAGCGACGCCGATCGTCGTGCTGGCGGGCCGTCCCAGGAAATCGACAAAGACCCCTTCCCGGGCCACCGTGTTCTGGTCCATGAGGATCCCAATCGCTTCTCCTTGGCGCAGGGTGCTCAAGATGTCCGACATCCCTTGCCACTTGGAGATGAGCTTCGTGCCATGCATCGATCGTATCTCGGAGACCACCATGTCCAGGGGAGCCCAGTCCATCGGGCGCACAATTACCCGCAGCGGATAGCCCCGCAGGGCCGTGGCCGGAGGCATGAGCTCCCAGTTGCCGAAATGGGCGGTAATCAGCACCACCCCGCGTCCCTTGGCCAGCGCCTGCACCACTTTCTCGAGCCCTTCGATCTCTACCAGCCGGGTGAGATTATTCGAGTTGAGGCGCGGAATCCGGCAAAACTCCATCAACGTGCGCCCCAAATTTTTGTAAGACTCCCGCACGATCCTCTTCTCTTCTTGGGGTGTCACCTGCGCGCCCAGAGCCTGGTGCACGTTGTCCACAGCAATCTGGCGCCGGCGGCCCATGAGGCGAAATGCCAGCAGTCCCAACCCTGCTCCCAGAACCAGAGCCGGCCGCAACGGCAGGCGGGAGAAGAACCAGACGGTTTTCTTCAAGACCCGGTACGATAACCGATCCAATGTGTTCACGAGACTCGGGTCCTCCTCTCCACAAGCGACCAGAATTCTTTTTCGGACCGCAGCCGCAGCCCCAGGCGCAGGACCAGGCAGGTCGGGTTCCAGCGGCGCTCCAGCCCTTCGATCCGGACCCCGTCTTTTTCCGTCGTGACGAGAAACCGGGCGCCACGGGCCCGGGCCTCGACTTCCAGGTCCGCAATCTCACCCGCAGTGTACCAGTGATGGTCACCAAAATCACGATGACCGATCAGGTTCGCCCCCAGACTTTTCAAAAGAGCCAGAAAGGACGCAGGATCGGCCAGGCCTGAGAAGGCCATTACAGGACTCTCCCGCAATAAGTCCACGGGATGCGCGGGCCCGGCGTCGATTTCCAGCAGGGCCTCGGCCGTGTAGTCTACCTCAAACAAGGGCACCTCGGGGCACAGAGATTGTACGGTGGCCCGGACTTGCGCAAGCCCCGCAGAAAGATTGGCCCGGGTGATGAAGATCCCGTGAGCTCTGCGCAGGGCGCCGGGAGGCTCCCGCAGAATCCCGCGGGGAAAAAGGCAGCCGTCACCAAACGGGTCCATCCCATCCACCAGAACCAGATCCAGGCAGCGCCGCAAGGCCAGATGCTGGAAGCCGTCATCCAAGATGAAGAAATCGACCCCACAGTTTTTTCTGGCCCACATCCCACCGCGGTAGCGGTTCTTGTCCACTACAACAGGGACCTCGGGGAGCCGGCCCGCCAGCAAAAGAGGTTCATCTCCGCACTGGGCGGCGGACAGAGAATTCCCTTGCGCATCCCCGACCCGGAAGGGCACCCCCACCCGCTTCGCGGGTACCCGGGCTCTGCGGGCTCCATACCCGCGCGTTAAAATGGCTACCTTCTTTCCTCTCCGGCTGAGAGCTTCCGCAAGCCACAAGGAGAAGGGCGTTTTCCCGGTTCCCCCGAGAGTGAGATTTCCCACACTGATCACCGGGCAGGGTAAAGAGCGGGATCGCAAGACGCCCGCCCGGTAGATCCCGCGCCGTGCCGCCAGAGCAGCCCCGTACCCCCAGGAAAGAACAGACAGGAGAGCTGACAGCGCTGCCGGGAGCTTGCCTTGTCGCCACTTATGCACGAGAGCGTTGCCTCCCCGGCCCCGCACTTCGTCGAATTTTTCCGCTTCAGATTCCAATTGCTTCTCTCTGGTTCAGGGAGCCGGCGAGAGCTTGCAAAGCCCGCTCCACAGCTCCCTGGTTCTGGACGACGACTCGATACGCTTTCTCGCCCACATCGAGCCCGAGGGCCGGATTTTCCAGAATCCGGCGGGCCCACGTTTGCAGATCCCCAGGTGTGCCTACCTGAAGCCCGCCTCCACCCGCTCGGAGGGCTCCGGCAATCTCGGCAAAATTATCGACGTGGGGACCGAACAGAACGGGTTTCTTCCAGGCAGCCGGCTCCAGGAGATTGTGCCCGCCAAAGGGAACGAGGCTTCCACCCACAAAGGCCAAGACCCCGACCCGGTAGAGAGCGGACAATTCCCCCAAGGTATCCACGACGACTACGGGAGAGGAAGCCCGGTCCGTCCCGTCCCGAGAAGGGAAATGGCTTAGCCGAACGCTCCGAAGTCCCCCCCGGCGGACCACCTCCTCGACCTCCTCCAGGCGTTCCAGGTGCCGGGGAGCCAGGATCAGGAGGCGTCCCGGTCGCTCCTGCACCAGAGGGCCCAAAGCGCTGAGGATCAGTTCCTCCTCTCCGGGATGTGTGCTGCCGGCCACAATGGCCTGATAGGCGGAAAACTCGCGGCAAAATCTCTCCGACAGTTCCAGTGTGCGGGGGTCTTCTGCAAGAGCCCCGTCATATTTCAGGTTCCCCTGCACCAGGACCCGCTGCGGGGGAGCACCCAGGTCAATGATCCGGCGGGCGTCCTCCGCCGTTTGCATGGAAAAGGTGTCGATCCCGGACAAAACAACCCGCATAAAGGGCCGCAAGGTCCGGTAGCGCCGGAAAGAGCGCGGGGAGATGCGGCCGTTGATCATGAGGCTCGGAACGTTGCGGCGCTTGAGTTCCCGCAGCATGTTGGGCCAGATCTCCGTCTCCATCATGACAAAACAGGAGGGCCGCAGAATTTCAAGCGAGCGCCTCACCGCGGGGGCAAAGTCAAAAGGGAAAAAGAAGATCCGCTGTGCCTCTGCCAGGCGCTGCCGGGCCACGGCCTGGCCGGTGGGGGTTACCGTGGAGACGGCAATTCGCAGGTCGGGAAAGCGGCGCGTGATTTCGCGCACCAGAACCTCGCTGGCAGCCACCTCCCCAACGGATACGGCATGCAGCCAGAGAAGGGGGCCCGTCTCCGGATTATGAACGGGGCCCAGGGAGAAGCCCAGGCGCTGGGCCAGACCCGCCCGGTATTTCTTCCGAGTGGCCAGCCTCCAGGCCAGCACCGGCAGGCCTCCGACCCCGGCCAGAACCAGGAGGGCATTGTAAGCCAAGTAGGCCAGACGTTCAGCCGCGGCAGAGGGCATCGACCTCCTCCGTGATCCGGTTCAGCCCCTCTTCCAAAAGGAGTCGGGTCTCCTGCCCGCGCTGCCGCAGATCTTCCGGGGTGACCCGCAAGAGTCCGCCGAACTGGATGACGACCCGGCTAAACGGCAAGGGAATCAGGAAGCGGTCCCAGCTCTTGCACACGAAGGCGCGGCGGGCCGCGGATGTGGTCAGGAGCAAGGGCGCTCCGGTTCTCGCCGCCAGATCCAACGCACCCTCCTGGGCCTGGAAGCGGGGCCCGCGGGGTCCGTCCGGGGTAATGGCCACGTCATGGCCGGCCTTCACCTCCCGCACCAGCGCCGTGAGCCCCCGCGCCCCGCCGCGAGAGGAGGAGCCCCGGACCGTGCGGAATCCCAGACGCTGGAGAAACGCATTAATAATTTCCCCGTCCCGGCTGAGGCTCACCAGTGTGCAGATCTGGCGATGGCTGCGGGACAGGATGGGGCACAGCATGCGGCCGTGCCAGATCGCATAAATGAAAGGCCGGCCGCCGGCCCGCAGGCGCTCCTCGGCTTCGGAGTTGCGGACCTCGATCCGCAGGGACTTGTAGAGGGCCCAGAGAAGCGGGATTCCCAGACGCGGGATCAGGAATTGAAGAGTGCGCTGCCATTTCACTCCAGCGCTCTCCCCGGGCGTTCTTCCAGGAAAGTGGCGATCTCCCGCGCCGCCCGTGCCGCCGCTCCACCGGGTCCCAGCATCCCGGCGATCCGGCCCAGTTCCTCCTGCAGGCGACGGCGACGATCCTCATCACACAAAAGGGGGACTGCAGCGGCGGCGATTTCCCGGGGGTTGGCCCGGCCCTGCAGCAGCTCCGGCACCAGCTCCTTGCCGGCCAGGATGTTCACCAAGCCTGCCCAGGAAACCTTCACCAGAGCCTTTGCAAACATCCAGCTCAACGGGTGCAGCTTGTAAAGGATCACCATGGGAGCTCTGAGCAGCGTCGCCTCCAAGGTCGCCGTCCCCGAAGCCACCAGGAGGAGGGAAGAAAGTCGTATGAGGTCGTGGGTCCGGTCTTGAACCACGAGGATAGGAACGGGGTTTCCCTGCAGGAGCTCCTGCACCAGCTCATCGGGAATTGTGGCGGCCTGGGCCAGAGCAAAGCGGGCTGCCGGGACCTGCTCACGGATCAAGGGCAGGGATTCGACCATGAGCGGGAGGAGGGTGCGAACCTCTCTCTCCCGGCTGCCGGGAAGCAGGCCCACCACAGGTCCGCCCTTCTCCAGGCCCAGCTCCACCGCCAGTTGGGAATCTCCGCCGCCGGTTTCCAGGCGATCCACCAGCGGGTGCCCGACGCACGTGACATCCACTCCAGCGCGTTTGTAGAGGGGAACCTCGAAGGGAAACAGGACCAGCATTTTGTCCACGCAGCGCGCGATTTGCCGGATCCGTCCGGGGCGCCACGCCCAGATCTGGGGACTGACATAATAGATGACCCGGATTCCGGCCCGGCGGGCCATCCGGGCCAGGCGCAGGTTAAAGCCGGGGTAGTCGATGAGGATGGCGGCAGCGGTCGTGCCCTTGCCGATTTCGTATCTCAAGTCCTTATAGACCCGGCGCAAGAGCGGGATCTTCTTCAGAACTTCCGCGACGCCGACCACGGCCATCTCGCGGGAATCGTGCCGGGTGCGCACTCCTGCGGCCCGCATCTGCGGGCCCCCGACCCCCCAAAACTCCCAGTGGGGCTGCAGCGCCTTCAGGGCCGCCACGAGTTCGGCCCCCAGCGCATCTCCCGATGCTTCTCCGGCAACTACGAGTAACCTAATTGTTCGCCCCTTATCAACGGATCAGGGTCTTCAGTCATTCCCAACTTATCCGCGAGCTTTGCTTCCGGTCACCGCGACCAGCTTGATGCCGCACTGCTGCGCCCGCTCCACAGCCCGGGGGCGATCGAGAACCAGGGTGCTGCCGGCCTCCACGGCCAGCACGGAAGCCTTGCCCGCGGCCATTGCTTCCACGGTCCTTAACCCGACCGCGGGAAGATCGAAGCGCAGATCCTGGCGAGGACGGCTCACCTTCACCACGACAGCCCCCTCCCCGGCCAGGCGGCAGCCCCTGTCAATGGCGTCGTCTGTCCCTTCCAGAGCCTCGACGGCAACAATCGTTTTCTCTTTGACCACCACGGTCTGGCCGATGTCGAGTCCGGCCACGGCCTTGGCCAGGCCGAAGCCGAAATCGACGTCTTCCTGTTCCCGGACCGTGAGCTTGCCCCGGGTCAGGCTCCCCGGCCGTGGAATCAGGTCTCCCAGGAACCGGGACTGCTCCAGGATCTCCATTCCCTCCTTTTCCATTTCCTGAACGATGGCCTGGAAGATCGTCATGTCGTTCTGGTTGCGCAGGCGGCGCAGGATCTTGAGGGCCCGCAGGTCGAGGGCAGGGCGGGAAAACAGGAGCCCCTTGTGGATCTTGCCGATCATGAGAATTTGCCGGATCTGCTCCTTCTTCAGGCAGGCCAGGATCTTGTTGGCCTGTCCGATGCCGAGGCGATACACCCGGGCGCTTAACGGGGCCAGCTCTTCGCGGGCAGCGTCGCTGAGGGCAATCCCGATGACTTCGTAGCCCTGGCCGGCCGCGCCGCGGGCGCACAGGGCGGGCAGCGATCCTTCCCCGGCAATGAGTCCCAACCTCAGGGTCATCCCTACCGGTCTCTCGCCAGTTGTGCCAGGATATCCAGGGCGATCTGGAGGGAGTAAAGTTCTTCGTCGACGGAAACCGCCCGCGGGGCGCCGTTCGTGGCGCACTCCAGCAGATGCTTGATTTCGGACTTCAGAGGATTGTCCCGATGGACGAAGATGCGCTCGATGAGCGACTCCTGCTTGTAGCGCAGCTCGGTGCGGGACAGAACGTGCTCGGAGGAGGCTTGCCGGTAGACCCGAATATCCTGATCGGTGAAATTGAGGAAGATGTAGGCATCGGGCTGGGTGATGGCCATGCTGCGCACTTTATTCTGGGTGACCCGGCTGGCCGTGATGCTGGCCAGGCAGCCGTTCGCAAACTTCATCTGCACGTTGGCCAGATCCTCCCGCCGCCCGAGCACCGAAGATCCCACCACGTGCATAGAAGCCACCGGGGATCCCACCAAGTTCAGCACGATGTCGATGTCGTGAATCATCAGATCGAGGACTACCCCGTCGTCCCGCACCCGCGGCTCGTAGGGCCCCAGGCGGTGGCACTCGATGAAGATCGGATTTGTCACGATCTTCTTCAGTTCCTGAACGGCGCCGTTGAAGCGCTCCACGTGCCCGACGTGCAGGACGACCCCGCGCTCCTGGGCAATCCGGAACAGGTCCTGCGCCTCTTCCAGGGTGGTGGTGATGGGTTTTTCCAGGAGCACGTGGATCCCGGCCTCGAGAAATTGCCGGGCCACGTCGTAGTGCTGGGCGGTGGGCACCGCAATGCTGACCACGTCCACCCGGCCGATGAGCTCAGCGGGATCTCCGTACGCCGTGGTGCCGTACTGCCCGGCCACCTGTCGCGCCCGCTCCAGGTCCCGGTCCACCACCCCGGCCAGATCCACGTTGAATAGCTCCGAATAAACACCCACGTGGTAGCGTCCCATGTGTCCGACGCCGACCACTCCCGCACGCACCTTCTCCATCATTGCTTCCCCGCTGATAAAATCCCGCGCTCGGACTTTTCGATAAACTCCAGCAGATGCCGGATCTCTTCCCCAAGCTCGATTTCGGACCGGATGCGGTCCAGAGCCTGGGAAACATTGCATCCGGAGAGGAACAAGATCTTGTAGGCCCTCTGAATATCCTGGCGCACGGAAGCTGGAACCTGACGGCGCCGAAGCCCGATCGTGTTCACCCCTCTGGCCACGGCCGGCCTGCCTTCGGCTATGATATAGGGGATCACATCCTTGGTGACCCCGGACATCCCCGCGATGATGGCCAGGCAGCCGATCCGGTTGAACTGGTGCACCCCGGCATACCCGGACAGGATGGCGCCGTCCTCCACGGTCACAAACCCCGAAAGGCCCACATAGTTGGTGAGCACGACATCGGATCCCACCTGGCAATCATGCCCCACATGGCTGTACGCCATGAGGAAACAGCGCTCGCCGACGACCGTGGCCTCGCCCTCCCGGCTGGCGCGGTGTACCGTGGCAAACTCTCTCACCATCGTCCCCGCCCCGATTTTAACACAGGAGGGCGCCCCTTTGTATTTCACGTCCTGAGGGGGGCCCCCCAGGACGGCGCCGGGACCGATGAGGCAATCCCGGTCAATCTCCGTATACCCCTCGATGACCGCGTGGGGGCCGATCCGGGTGCCGCTGCCGATGCGGACCCCTTCGCCAATGACCGCATAGGGGCCGATGGAAACGTCTTCCCCGATTTCGCAAGACGGGTGAATGACGGCGGTCGGGTGAATTGCCATGTCCCGCTGCTCTCAGGATCGGGAGGAGGAATCCTCTCCGGATCCGATGTTTTCCCCCTCCTGGACCACCATGGCCTCGAGCTCGGCCTCGCACACCAGGCGGTCCTCCACCAAGGCTCTGCCCTGAAACCGCCAGAAAGGCCCGCGCCGCTTCAGGACCTCCAACTCCAGGCGGAGCTGATCGCCGGGCAAGACCGGCTTGCGGAACCTGGCTTTGTCAATGCCCACGAAATAAGCCAGGGAGCCTTTCTGATCCATCACCTGCAGCGCCAAGACTCCGGCCACCTGAGCCATTGCTTCCAGGATAAGAACTCCGGGCATGATCGGGTGCCCGGGAAAGTGTCCCTGGAAAAAAGGCTCGTTGATGGTGACATTCTTGAGCCCCACGATCCTCTTGTCCCCCTCTATCTCCAGAATGCGGTCGACAAGCAGGAAGGGGTAGCGGTGGGGGAGAGCCCGTATCGCTTCCCGAAAATCCGTCATGGCTGACCTCACGTTGTCCCGACCTATTTTAGTCTTTTTCCTTCTGCTGTTCTAGCTGGCGCAAGCGCTTGTCGAGATTCTGGAGCTTGCGCACCATCTCCGGCAACTGGGGCACGCAGGCCTGCACCCTCCGCCACAGGACATGGGGAATTGCGGGGGTGCCCGTGAGGACAGAGCCGGGCTCCACGTCCTTGGCAACCCCGGACTGGCCCGCGATCGTGCTGCCGTCGCCCACGGTAATGTGGTCCCCGAGTCCGGCCTGGCCGGCAATGGTGACCCCCTTGCCGATGGTCACGCTGCCGGAAATCCCCGCCAGCGCCACGATGATCGAGTCCTCACCAACCTTCACGTTGTGGGCGATCTGCACCAGGTTGTCGATCTTGGTGCCGCGCCCGACTCGGGTCACCCCGAGGGTCGCCCGGTCGATGCAGACGTTGGCGCCGATTTCCACATCATCCTCAATGACGACTCCGCCCACCTGGGGAATCTTCTGGTGCCGCCCCCCCTCGGCGGGCACGAAGCCGAACCCATCGCTGCCCAGAACAGCCCCGCTGTGAATGATCACCCGCTGGCCGATCGTCACGCCCGGATAAATGCTGACGTTGCAGTGGATGACCGTATCGCGCCCAATCGTCACCCCTTCGCCAACCGCGACCCCCGCATGAAGGATTACCCCCGCTCCCAGCCGGGCCCCCTTCCCGACCCAGGCAAAAGGGTAAATGGAGACCTCCCCTTCCAGGACCACGCCCTCCTCCACGAACGCTCTGGGATCCACTCCGGTTCGCGGCGCCGCCGGCGGGTGGAAGTGAGCGAGGATCTTGCTGAAAGCCAGATAAGCGTTGGAAACCACGAGCGCGGGGCGATCAACGGATAAACCGGGCTCGATGATGACCGCCGAGGCTGCGCTGCGGGAAAGCAGAGGCAGATACTTCTTGCGGGCCACAAACGTGATCTCGCCCGCGCGGGCATCTTCCAGGGCAGCCACTCCGGAAAGTTCCAGCTCCGGATCCCCCTGAACCGTCCCCCCGACCAGTGCCGCCAGTTGAGCCAGGGTCGCCTTCACCCCCCAACCCTCTCTTCAGCGCTTGCTGGATGCATTCACTCGGCGGATAACTTCGTCGGTGAAATCCGTTCCTTCACCGACATAATAGATCCCGTCCCGGCGCTCCGCGATCAGGGTATAGCCCTGCTCCTTGCCGATCTGCTGGATCACCTTGCGGATCTCCACCAGTACTTTCTGGGTTGCATCCCGCTCCCGGATCCCCAGCTCCTCGTTGGCGTCATCAACGAATCTCTGAGCATCTCGGAGTTTTTTCCGGTAAGTGGTTTCCTTTTCTCTCCGGACCGCTTCGCTGAGAATGAGCCCTTGGGTGCGGATCTCGTTCTGCAGCCTCCGCACCTCTTCTTCCCGGCGGTCAATCTCGGTCTGGGTCTTTTCTTTTGCGCGCTGCAGTTCCGCCATGGCCTGTTTGCCGGGGCTGGATTCGTTGAGCACCCGATTCATGTCCACGACGGCGATTTTCACAGGGCGCTCGGCTCCCTCAGCGACTGCCCCAGGAAGCATGCTGAGGCCCGTGAATCCCGCCAAGGCGCCCAAGAGAAGCGCCGCCTTCCCTACCCTGCCAAGCTGTGTCATCTGGTACCTCCAACGTATTCCAGGTAAGTTAAGCGCCGAGCGCTCTGCTTAGAAAAAAGTCCCTACGGCGAAATGATATTCGCTGCTCGTCTCCCCCTCCCGCTTGCCGATCTTGTGCCCCCAGTCGATGCGGATGGGACCAAAAGGGGTCAGAAACCGGAGCCCCGCCCCCACGCTCTTGCGCAGATCGCCGAGCTGTATCGTCTTCCCCTGCGCAAACACGTTCCCCATGTCGTAGAAGAGCACGGTGCGGACGACCTCATGGACGGGAATCTGGAACTCCGTATTGAGCAGGAACTCGGAATGGCCGCCGATCGGGTCGTTGTTGATGTCCTTGGGACCCACCTCCCGGCGCTTGTAGCCCCGCAGATCCGTCCCCAGCCCGCCCAGGTAAAAGCGCTCGTAAATCGGCACGTCCTTTTCCCCATAGCCCCGGGCGTAGCCGAGCCGGCTCCGCAGCAGCAGGATGAGCCGTTTTCCCAGGGGAAGGTAGCGGCCGTTGTCGGCAACGAACTTCACAAAGTCATTGTCGCCGGCAAATGGTCCCCCGGCAATCTCCATGGAGAAGCGGTTGCGCCAGCCGGTGGTGGGGTTGAAGAAATCGTCCCGGGTATCCCGGTTCACGTAGGGGGTGACGCTGCTGGTCGCTGACCTTCCCTCCAGATCCTTGATGGATTGGGAGGCGGACTCCGCGACGTTCTCGATGCGATCGAGCTCGTAGCGATACTCGGCGCCTCCCTGCCAGAATTCCCGGAGGTTCTTGCCGCCGCGCAGGACCAGCCCGCGGCTGCCCAGATCATAGGACTCGAACTCATTCCTCCGATTGAACAGATCGAAGCCCGCGCTGATGGGCCGGTCAAGGAACCAGGGCTCCGTAAAGGAGAGAGTATACTCGGTCCGGCGGGAGCCCAGCTCCGCCGATATGGAGGCGCGCTGGCCGCGCCCGAACAGGTTGCGCTCCGAGACGCTGACCAGGCCGATGACATGATCCACGGAACTGTAGCCGGCTCCGAAGCTCACGGCTCCGGTGGGTCGCTCCTTGACATCCACCTTCAGATCCACCAGATCCTCGCCGGTGTGCTTCTCCGTCCCGATCGTGACGCTTTCAAAATATCCCAGCCGGTTGAGCATCTGGCGGCTCAGCTTGAGCTTGGAGCTGTCGAACACCTCCCCTTCGTGGAGGCGCATCTCACGGCGGATCACCTTGTCCCTCGTCTTGGTGTTGCCGCTGATCAAAATCTGACCGAGGTATTGCTTGTTGCCCCGGTTCACGCTCAAGCCCACGTCCACCTGGCGGTTGACATCGTCCACGTTGGTCGTGGGGATCACGTCTGCAGCGGCATACCCCTTCTCGGCATACAGATCGGTGATGCGCAAGATCCCCTCGCTCAACTTCTGCCGGCTGAAAACCTCTCCTTCCTGCACCCCCAGGGTGCGGCGCAGCGCCTCGGCGGCAAATACGTCATCCCCCGTGACGCTCAGGTTCGCGATGATGTATTGGGGGCCTTCCCGCAAGGGGATGACGACCTCCACGCGCCTGGCAACCCGGTCCATGTTGATCTTGGGCTCCTCCACGACCGCCTTCAGGAAGCCCCGGTTCTGGTAGAAGCCCTCCAGGCGGGCGCGGTCCTGGCGCAGGACTTCCGGGTTATAAGCGCCCGAGCCGGTGATGAAAGACCAAAACCCCTTCTCGCTGGTCTCCATGGCGCTCTTCAGCTCGTACTCGGAGAAATAGCGGTTGCCCTCGAAGCGAATCCGGGAGATCTTGACCTCCTGACCCTCGTCGATCACGAAATCGATCCGCACCTGATTCCCCTCCAGGGGAATTACCCGGTGCTCGACCGCGGCGAAGAAGCGGCTCTTTTCCTGGTAGAGAGCCAGGATCTTGTTGTCGCTTTCCCGCAGCGTGGCCTCGTTGAGAATCGTGTTTACCTTGATGGTCAGAGCTTTTAAGATGTCGTCGGTGCCGATCTCGGAGTTTCCCGTCAGGCGGATCTCGCGGATCCAGGGGTTTTCCTCCACCAGATACGTGAGCTTGAGCCCCCCCTCAAACGGCTCCGCATCCACCCGGGTGTCACGAAAAAAGCCCAAGTCGTAGAGCCGCTTGATGTCCGTCTGGATCGAGGAGACCGAAAAAGGATCCCCGACCTTGGTGGTCAGATAGAACCGGATTGTCGACTCTTCAACCCTGACGTTCCCCCGGACAACGATGGCCCGAATCGGCAGCGGAGGTTGTTCAGCCCCTTCGACCCGACCCGAGAAAAAAATGAAGACGGCAGCCCAGAGAAAGAACCAGCCCCCCATCCACCTTACGCGCATGATCCGGAAACCCTTCCCAATTGAGCAACGTGAGCGTGCAGTTCACGACCCTTCTCCTGCCCCGCAGGGCAGCATACGGCATCCCCGGGAAACACACCTGACTCTGAAACGGTGGAAGAGCAAATGGCGTTGAAAAACTTGCGAAACCGGGAGGGCCGAGGGATTTCTCCCTCCCGGGCGAGGGCGGTGAGATTTTGAAGCCCAAGAGGAGCTAACCTTGCACTTCGACAATCTTCAATTCGTCACCGTCTATGACCGCCCTGGCCTTCCCGCCGTTCTTGAATTTTCCTTGCAGCACCCCCAGGGACAGGGGGTCTTCGATGTGGCGCTGAATCATGCGCCTCAGGGGCCGGGCACCGTAGGCCGGGTCGTACCCTTTCTCCGCGAGCCAAGCCTTGGCTTTCTCGTCCACCTCAACTCTGATGTTCAATTCCGTGATCTGTTTTTTGAGGTCTTCGAGCATAATGTCCACGATCTGGAGGATATGCTCCTGGCTGAGATTGTGGAAATAGACCACCTCGTCGACCCGGTTCAAGAACTCGGGGTTGAATGTCCGTTTCAACTCCGCCCGGATTTCTCCTTTGATCTTGTCCACCGATTGGACCTCGCCCTCCCTCTGAAAACCCAGACTGCTGCTCCTCTCGATAGCCCGGGCGCTCAGATTCGAGGTCATGATCACCACGGTGTTCTTAAAATTGACCACCCGGCCGAAATTGTCGGTCAGGCGCCCATCATCCATGATCTGCAGCAGGATGTGGAAGATATCCGGATGGGCCTTCTCGATTTCGTCGAGCAAAATCACCGAGTACGGGCGCCTGCGGACCTGTTCCGTGAGCTGCCCCCCCTCCTCGTATCCCACGTAACCGGGCGGGGAGCCGGTCAGACGGGAGGCGCTGAACCGCTCCATATACTCGGACATATCCAGCCGAATGAGAGCGGCCTTGTCCCCGAACATGAACTCGGCCAGGCAGCGGGCGAGTTCGGTCTTGCCGACTCCAGTCGGCCCCAGGAAGAGAAACGTACCGATGGGCCGCCTCACGTTGCCCATACCGGCCCGGGAGCGCTGGATGGCCCGGGAGACCACGGAGATCGCCTCATCCTGACCGACGATCCGTTTGCGGAGCTCGGCATCCATGTTCAGCAGGCGGGTGCCCTCCTCCTCCTCGATCTTGGCCAGAGGAACGCCGGTCATCCGCGATACTACGTAGGCAATATCTTCTTCGGTTACCACGGGCTCATCAATGCCCAGGGACTCCTCCCAGTGCAGCTTGACGAGTTCGAACTGGCGGCGCATTTCCTCCTCGCGGTCCCGGAGTTCCACGGCCCGCTCGAAATCCTGGTTTTCGATATAAGTCTTCTTCTCGCGGACCATCTCCTCGATCTTTCGCTGCAGTTCCCGGGCTTCCGCTGGCAAGGTCACCCGCTGCAGGCGCACCCGGGAGCAAGCCTCGTCCAAGACGTCGATGGCCTTGTCGGGGAGAAAACGGTCGGACACGTAGCGATCCGAGAGCTTGGCCGCGGCGACAATGGATCTTTGAGCGATCTTGGCCTTGTGGTGCACCTCGTACTTATCTTTGAGGCCGTAGATGATTTGGATGGTTTCATCCACGGAGGGGGGAGCGACGATGATGGGTTGGAACCGCCTCTCCAGGGCTCCGTTCTTCTCGATGTACTTCCGGTATTCGCTCATGGTGGTGGCCCCGATGCACTGGAACTCCCCCCGGGAGAGCGCCGGTTTGAGCATGTTGGAGGCGTCGATGGACCCTTCGGCTGCTCCTGCCCCGACCAGGGTGTGAAGCTCATCGATAAAAATGATGATGTTCTCGGCCTGGCTGATCTCCTTCATGATGGACTTCAGGCGGGCCTCAAATTGTCCCCGATACTTGGTCCCGGCCACCATGGCTCCCAGATCC
>JACPSX010000015.1 GCA_016193065.1 Candidatus Tectimicrobiota bacterium
AATGGTCCGGGCCACCTTGAGGATGCGTTGGTGTCCCCGGGCGCTCAAACCCAGCTTCTCCACCGCCAGCTCCAGGAGCTTTTCTCCTTGCAGGTCAATCCGGCAGTACCGCCGGGTATGCCGCGGCGCCATGTGCGCATTGCAAAAAATCCTGTCCCGGGCAAACCGTCGCTGCTGGCAGTGGCGGGCTCGCTCCACACGGCGGGCAATCTCCGCCGAACTCTCTGCTCCTCCCTCCCCGGCCATCTCCTGGTACTTGAGGGCGGGCACTTCGATGTGAATGTCAATGCGGTCCAGCATGGGCCCTGAAATCCGGTCCCGATAGCGCTTGATCTCCAGGGGTGTGCACTGACACGATCTTGTAGGATCAGTATGGTGCCCGCACGGGCAGGGATTCATGGCCGCCACAAGAGTGAAGCGGCATGGGAATGTGAGAGACATGGAAGCACGGGCGATGGTCACCCTGCCATCTTCAAGGGGCTGGCGCAGGACCTCGAGAACATTGCGGCGGAATTCGGGGAATTCGTCCAGGAAAAGAATTCCATTGTGAGCGAGGCTGGCCTCTCCCGGAGCAGGTACCGTGCCTCCGCCAATCAGGCCCGCATCGGAGATGGTGTGGTGGGGAGACCGGAAGGGGCGCATCGTGATGAGGGCTTTCCCCTTCGGGATGATTCCCATGACGCTGTGGACCCGGGTCACCTCCAAGGCCTCCTCCAACGTAAGCGGAGGCAGGATCGTCGGGAGACGGCGGGCCAGCATTGATTTTCCCGCCCCGGGGGGACCGATCATCAAGATGTTGTGTCCTCCTGCCGCTGCCACCTCCAGCGCCCTCTTGACGTGGTGCTGACCCCGCACCTCGGAAAAATCCACTTCGCAGCTTGAATCCCCTTCGAAGAGTTCGCTCACCTCCACCCGGGCTTCGGGCAAGGCAGTCTCCCCATTCAGATAGGAAACGAGTTGGGCCAGGTTCTCCACCCCGATCACTTTAATCCCCTGTACGACGGCTGCCTCCGGGGCATTCTCCACCGGGACAATCACCTTCAGGTACCCGCCACGCTGGGCAGCCACCGTGATCGGCAGGATTCCCCGCGTCCCCTTGACCCGCCCGTCCAGGGAGAGCTCCCCAAAGAAGAGAACGCCCGAGACGCTCTCGACTGGGACAAGACCGGTGGCCGTCAGAATCCCCACGGCAATAGGCAGATCAAAGGAGGTCCCCTCCTTGCGCAGGTCCGCCGGGGCCAGATTCACCGTGATCCGGCGCTGTGGAAAGGAGAAACCGCTGTTCGTGATGGCCGCCTTGACCCGGTCCCGGCTCTCCCGCACGCTCGCATCCGGCAAGCCCACCGTGGAGAAAGTGGGGAGTCCCAGAGCCAGATCCACTTCCACCTCTATGGGGCAGGCCTCGACCCCAAGCACCGTAGCACTGTGAACTCGGGCAAGCATTCAGCGACCTCCAACAACAGACTCGGCGCGGTTGTTTCCGCACAAACCTCTCATGCGAATTTCAGATCAGGATTGAATTACCCCATGGACGAGCAAAAGAAATACCAAGAAAAGGCAGAGCACCAAAAAAAGCAGTAAGCCCAAGTTATTCAGGTGCCTGCAGGATTTGACCGCTCATCGGGAAGAGGAGCCGAAATCCTGGGTTGCACAGTTTATTGTGCAGATCGCACAATTTTCGATGCACTCATATCGCGCGTTCGGAGGAGCCGCCAGAATGTTTCTTGCTGGGAGACCCTCTTGGTATGAACCTGGGAAAGCATTCACCGATCTCCTGCGGATTGCCATTTGTTTGGCTTGAAACGGTGCGGACTCCGTGGTAGGAATCGGGTATCGTTTAACCCTAGAGAAATCCGGGAAAACACAGCCCATAGAGCGCGGAGGATCCCAGATGAAAGTACCGGCTTCGATCAGAACGGATGTCGTGGGAAGCCTGTTGCGTCCCCCTTACCTCAAGGAAGCCCGGCTGAGCCATGACGAGGGAAAGATCGGAGCAGAAGAGTTCCGAGCCGTGGAGGACCGGGCGATCCGCGAGGCGGTGCGGCTCCAGGAGGAAGCAGGGCTCGATGTCGTCACGGACGGGGAGTTTCGCCGTCTCAACTTCCAGGACAGCTTCGGCGCCTCCGTGAGCGGTTTTGAAGCGAGCCGGGGCGATATGCGGCGCGTTGCCGGAATGTCCGAGGGAGGAAAGCCTCTCGAGAGATGGGAGATCCCCCTGACGGAACCCAAGGGGATCGTGATGCTGAACCGCCGCCCCGTCGTGGAGCGCCTCAGTCTGGCCCGCAACGGTCCTCTGGAGGAATACCGTTTCGTCAGCCAGGTCGCACGCAAGCCCGCCAAGGTGACCCTGATCGGGCCTGACCGCATCTGCCAGCGCTTCGACCACTCCGCTTCCACCTCCGTGTACCCGACCGTTGATGATTTCCTGGCCGACGTTGTGGAGATCGAGCGGCAGATGATCCGGGATCTGGTGGAGGCCGGCTGCCCATACATTCAGATCGATGCTCCTGGGTATACCGCCTACGTGGACCCACCGTCCCTCCAGGCCATGCGGGAACGCGGGGAGGACCCCATGGCGAACTTTACTCGTTCTCTCAAAGCCGACAACAAGATCCTGCGGGGCTTCGAAGGTATCACCTTTGGGATCCACCTGTGCCGTGGAAACCAGCGCAGCATGTGGCACCGGGAAGGGACCTACGACGCGATTGCTGAACGGCTCTTCACGGAATTGAACCACCATCGATTTCTGTTGGAATACGACAGCCCCCGTGCCGGAGGCTTCGAGCCCTTGCGTTTTGTGCCGAAGGGAAAAGTAGTCGTTCTGGGCTTGGTCAGCACCAAGGTTCCCCAGATGGAAACCATCGAAGGCCTCAAGGGGCGCATCGAAGAGGCCAGCAAGTTCGTGCCCCTGGAGCAACTAGCCATCAGCCCCCAGTGCGGCTTTGCCTCCGACGTGGTGGGCAACCTGATCAGCGCAGACGATCAGAAGCGAAAGCTCGAACTCGTCGTAGAAACCGCCCGCCAGGTCTGGGGATAAAGTGCAGATCAGCTCGCCAGTGCGCGGATTGCAAATAACTGCACCGTCCGGTGATCTCCCGCCATGTTCATCTCAGCTAGATAGCAGTCGCAACAGCCCCGGGAGCAGAACCGCCGGGACCTTTGAAGTTGCACAATTGCCTGTGCAGTGAGGTTGCTATCACCGCGGGCGACTCCAAAGGAATTTTCACTCCATCCAGGTGTACCTACTTCCCCGTGGGGGAAGAGGCCGAGAGTTCCACCGTCTCTCCCCGCAGGGCGGCCAGGAGGCTGCGGGACTGGGCCACTTCCCCGAAGTACTTGCTGATGTTCAGCAGGGTACCCTGGTGTTCTTCGGGTGAGGTCGCGGCGCAGCAGTCTTCCACCAGGATCACCTGGTAGTCCTTCATGAAGGCATGCCGGGCGGTGGACTCTACGCAGACGTTGGTGGCCACCCCCGTGAGCAGGAGATGGGAGACCTTGTGGCTGCGCAGGATGAGATCCAGATCCGTGTCGATAAAGGCGCTGTAGCGGTGCTTGATGACGACGCGGTCCGCCGGCGTGGGTTGCACCTGGTAAAATTCAGCCCCCCAACTCCCCTCCACGCAAATGGGGACGATCTTCTCCGTTCCGCGGCGCAGGCGCCGGGTCAGCCAGGTGGGGGAGTTCGTCCACTCGCTGTGCTGGGTGCGGATGAAGAGGACCGTTATACCCGGCTGTCTGGCCTCTTCTATGAACGAAACCAGGCGGGGAACCATGTCCTGAATGCTCTGCAGGGGAATCCCCATTTGACCAAAAGACCCCCGGTCATGACAGTAATCATTCTGGACATCGATCACGAGGAGCCAGGTATTCTTCGGATCCAGGTGGAAAGCGTTGGATGCCATCGGCCGCCTCCTTCCGGAAAAAAGAGGGTGTTTGGACTGGGTTCAAGGCCGGATGTTCGGTGTTTAGCAAAATCGCTCTGCGGGGTCAAGGGAATTCAGGGAACACGGACGGCAAGCGTTCGGCAGTCAGCAATCAGCCGTCAGGTCAAGGCAGAGGGAGTACCGCTTAATGATTAAGATGTTGAGGGGGAATGATCGGCACACAAAGGGTCCGGCGGGAGGCAGTCCGGACAGGAAAAATGCCTTGACAATACGCAGATTTGTCCCATAGTATCCTACACTTACGGCATCTCTGCGGGTCCTGCAGGGATGCCACCGGCGGGCGAATTCATGACATTTCCTGATGTCCTAAAGCTCCTGCAAGACGACCTCCAGGCCGTAGAACGCGCAATTCAGGGGAACTTCACCTCGGACGTGAGCCTGATCCCCATCATCGGCCGCTATCTCTCCCAGGGGGGAGGCAAACGTATCCGTCCGGTCCTGGTGCTCATCAGCTCCAAGCTGTGTGGTTACCAGGGGGGAAACCGCCACATACTCTACTCCTGCATCGTCGAATTCATTCACACCGCCACCTTGCTGCACGACGATGTGGTGGACGGTGCCGACAAGCGGCGGGGAAACCCCTCGGCGAACTCGAAGTGGGGGAACGAGGCCAGCGTCCTGGTGGGGGACTTCCTGTTCTCGAAGTCTTTTGCCCTCATGACGAACGACGGCGACCAGCGCACCCTGGATGCCATGTCGGACACCACACTGAAGCTGGCCGAAGGGGAGGTTTTGGAGCTCGTCAAGACCTGCGACGTGGAGACGGCAGAAAACGAATACCTGGACGTGGCCTTCCGCAAGACGGCGGCGCTTATTTCGACCTGCTGCCGTCTTGGAGCCCTTCTTGCCAAAGCGAGTCCCGAGAGAGAGAAAGCCCTCCTCGCCTTCGGGACCCAGGTGGGCCTGGCTTTCCAACTTGTCGATGACGCCCTGGACTACATGGCCAGCGAGGAGCGCTTGGGGAAGCCCGTGGGCAAGGATCTC
Source organism: Candidatus Tectimicrobiota bacterium (assembly GCA_016193065.1). Lineage (GTDB taxonomy): Bacteria > JACPSX01 > JACPSX01 > JACPSX01 > JACPSX01 > JACPSX01. Next base: position 4,929 of record JACPSX010000015.1, read on the forward strand.
CAGGAGGGGCACGTCACTCTCCCTCTGATTCACACCTACGGGCAGGCCGCTGCAAAAGAGCGCGAGGAGATCCGCACCATCGTTGCTTCCGACGTGATTTCGGAGCCACAGCTCAAGCGCATCCTGGAGTTAATTGACGCGTACGGCGGGATCGACTATACCATGAACCGGGCCAGAAGCCTGGTAGCCCAGGCCAAGCGGGAGATCGAGATTTTCGAGGACTCCCGTTATCTACAGGCCCTCCGCACGGTGGCCGATTACATTGTGGAGAGGGATCAATAGAGGGGGCTCTCCTTCCAGGAGATCCGATGAAGGAGCATCCCTACCTCAAGTTGGCAAGAGAGGCAATCCGAACCTACCTGGAGACTTCCGAGATCTGTTCGCTCCCCGCGCCGCTCTCGGAGGAAATGGAACGTCACGCGGGGACTTTCGTGTCCTTGAAAAAGCGGGAGGAGCTGCGCGGCTGCATCGGCACTTATCTGCCGAGTCAAAAGAATATCGCTGAAGAGATCATTCACAACGCGATCAGCGCCGCCACCCGGGATCCCCGCTTTCCACCGGTCACTCTCCAGGAACTGGACAACCTGGAGATCAGCGTCGACGTTCTCGGTCCCCCAACGCCGGTCAAAGCTCTCAATGAACTCGACCCTCGGCAGTATGGTATCATCGTTGAGCACGAAGGCCGCCGGGGGCTCTTGCTCCCCGATCTCGAAGGGGTGGACACCGTTGAGCAGCAAATCGAGATTGCCCGCAAGAAAGCCGGAATCGGCGCGGATGACCCCGTCGAGATCCGCAAATTTGAAGTGGTCCGCTACAAGCAAAGATCCCGCTAGACCTGAGATTTTCCTGGCTTCTGCCTCCCCCCGGCGGCGTCAACTCCTGGAACAGTTGGGGCTCATCTTCCAAGTCCATGCCCCTTCTCTGGATGAAACCCCTCGCCCCGGGGAGACCCCCGAAGACTATGCCCTGCGCCTGAGCGAGGAGAAAGCCTTCCAGGTTTCCTGGCGCCATCCGGAGGCTGTGGTCATCGGAGCCGACACCGTTGTCATCCTAAGCGGGGACATGCTGGGCAAGCCCAGAGACTCTGACCATGCCCGGGAAATGCTCACACGGCTCAGCGGTCAGACTCATCAGGTCATCACGGGGATTACGGTCCTGTGCCCCCCGCGCCAGATTTACCTGAATCAAGCCGTCGCCACCGAGGTTACTTTGAAGAGGCTCTCCCGGGAAGAAATTGACCATTACGTGGCCACAGGAGAGCCCATGGACAAGGCCGGGGCCTACGGGATTCAGGGCAAAGGAGCCTTGCTGGTCGAGAAGATCGCCGGCTGCTACAACAACGTGGTGGGACTGCCCCTTTTTGCTTTGGGAATCCTTCTCGAACAGGCAGAGATCCGCTTGTGGTCCCCGGACAGTTCCCCTCCAGCAGCAGCTCCTCGACACTGAGGATCCACTCCGAACTCTCGTGGAGGTGTCAGGAGGGCTAACTCCGGGTACAATGGGTCAACCAAAAGGCGCAGGACCGACAAAGACTCCCATGCCGGAGCCCCCGCGCAAGGCAAGCGTAGAGATGGAAATAGGCGGAGAGCAGGGGATTCACCTTTATTTATTTCGAGGCCTGATTTTCCTCGTCCCCGACGGGGTGCAACCTCCCAAGCAAGGATCGACTCTGCTGGCTCGAACGGTGGCATTTCGTCCCGATGACACGGTCCTGGAACTGGGAACCGGGATGGGACTTGCGGCTCTAATGGCCGCGCGTACCGCCGGTCGCGTCATCGCCACCGATATTTCTCCGGAGTGCACCTCCAGCACTCTCAAGAATGCCGTACTGAACGGGTTAAGCGACAAGATCGAGGTCCGCACCGGCGACCTTTACGACCCCGTGATCGGTCTTACCTTTGATAAGATCCTGGCCAATCCCCCTCAGATGCCGGTCCCCCCATCGCGAGAGCGCGGTGATCCACAGGCCCTGCCAGACAACGGGGGAACGGACGGCTGGGCAATCCTGGACCGCATCATTACCGCTGCGCCTGAATACTTAAAACCCGCAGGCTGTCTCGTGTTCACGCTGTTTGATTTTCTAGGGCAAGAGAAGGCCTTCGCCAAACTCGGGCGCGCCGGGCTCAACCCCCGGCTCCTGGCTCGCGAACTCCAGTGGTTTCCCCGGCTGGGTTACGAGCGGCTGGACCACCTGCGCGCGATCGATGAAGAAGGGACCATCCCGCAGGGAAATCAACCACTGCACTGCTGGCGCCTGGTCATTGCGGGAGCAAAGGGGTAGATCATGTCGGCCCAACACTTCCTGATCGTCAATGCCGATGACTTTAATCTGACCCCTGCTGTAAGCCGGGGGATCGTCACCTCCCACCGGGAAGGGATCGTGACCAGCACCACGGCCATGGTCAATTTGCCCGGCCTGGAGGAGAACTTGGCTCTGCTGGTCCACGTACCGTCCCTGGGAGTTGGCCTCCATGTCAACCTGACCCTGGGTCCTCCGGTATCGCCTCCCAACGAGGTCCCCTCCCTGATCGATGAGAAGGGGCAGTTTATCCGGGATCCGAAAGGCCTCGCTGCTCGCGCCCGACTCGAGGAAGTTGCTCGGGAGCTGGCCGCTCAGAGGGAGCGCTTTGACCGGGTCTTCCCCCGCGCCCCGACCCATGTGGATAGCCACCATCACGTGCACCACCTCGAACCTCTGGATCAACTTTTCCTGGACTCGTGCCGCCGGTGGGGTCTCCCCCTGCGCAGCGCCAACTCCTCTCTCCGGGAGAAAGCTCGCAGCCTGGAAATTCCCACCCCGGATCACTTCCTGGGAGACGTGAGCGAGGCCCCTTACTGGAGCGAGGAAAATCTCAGCGCCACTCTGGAAAGCCTCCCGGAGGGAGTCACGGAACTCATGTGTCATCCGGGCTACTGGGAGGACTCGATCATAACCAGCAGCTACAGCACCCAGAGAGAGGGAGAATTAAAGGCACTGTGCTCTCCCCATCTGCCGCCGATTCTGGATACACGGGGGATTGTCCTCACCATCTTCGCGACGCTTGGCAAAAATTCTGCGCAGACCTCTCGGGAGAAGAGAATATGACCCGACAAGAAGTAATCGCCAGCCTGGACGTGGGAGGAACGACGATCTCCGCCGGGATCGTAAGTACTCAAGGGGAGATCCTGCTCCAGCGCTCGGCTCCTACCTATGATCTGGGGAGGAGCGATTGCGTCCTTCTTCACATCATGTACATTGCCCGGGAAATGGCACTGAAAGCCCGCGAGATTGGATTTAACCTTCTGGGGGTGGGGGTCGGCCTTCCCGGCGCAGTCAATGTGGACACCGGTACCATTGGCTACGATATCCAGAACATCCCCGAGATCGCCTGCTTTCCCCTCGGAGTGATCCTCAACAATTACTGTGAAGCAACCACTGTCCTCGACAATGATGTGAACGCCCTGGCCCTGGGGGAAATGTACTTCGGGCAAGCCCGCGGAGTGCGCAACCTGGTTTTCATTGCTCTTGGCACCGGAGTCGGTGGAGGGGTCGTGCTGAACGGGGAGATCCACCGGGGCGCCAACTGGTACGGGGGGGAACTGGGACACATGACCCTGAACCCCAACGGTCGCCCCTGTTTTTGCGGCAGCCGGGGCTGTCTTAAAACCTACGTGTCAGGGCCTGACGTGGTTGCCCAGATCCGGGAACGACTTGATGCCAGGGAAGCTCCGCTCCTTATGAACCTGTGCGGGAATGATCCCGCGCGGGTCCTCCCCGAACAGGTCTTCGCC
>JACPSX010000016.1 GCA_016193065.1 Candidatus Tectimicrobiota bacterium
GCCAACAACAATGTGCTGCGGATCGACACCGAGAGCGGCAAGCCGATCAACTACGGCCCTTGCGCAGGCACCTTCCCGCAGATCAAGGCCGTCACGTTGCGCTGGGTGGGAGCCGTGGCCAAGGAGGTGGGGATTCCGGTCTTTGCCGGTCGCGGGGCCACCACCTGGCAGGACGCCGTGGAGTTCCTCATGGCGGGGGCCGCCGGGGTCCAATACTGCTCTTCGATCATGCTGCGGGGGTTGGGCTATGTGAAAACCCTGGTCGACGGACTGGAAGGGTTCATGATCCGCAAGGACTACCGGAAGATGTCGGAAATCCAGGGGCGCGCGGTCAAGCACCTGCTGTCGGCCAAGGAATTCATCGAGAAGGTGAAGCCCCGCTATGCCGTCGTTGATCACAAGAAGTGCGAAGGGTGCTTCCGCTGCTATGAGGTCTGCTTTTACGACGCCATCAAGAAGCTGCGCCGGAAGATCCAGGTCATCAAAGAGAACTGCGCCGGCTGCACCCTGTGCACGCAGGTGTGCCCTTCTCAGGCGCTCATCACGAAGGAGAGGGAATCGGTCCTGGAGCACTTCCAGGCCATGGCGGCGGCCCACAAGGACCTGGTGCCCGAGGACATCTACCCCAGCAAAGAGTTTGAGCAGAAGGTTGTGGCCTGAAAGGAGGGACCATGGCCGACTACAGGATCGCCCTGGTCCCCGGAGACGGGGTTGGCCCGGAGGTGATTTCGTCAGCCCGCCAGGTTCTGGAAGCGGTGGCCGTCAGGACCGGGATCGAATTTGCCTTCGCAAGTTTTCTGGCCGGCAAGGCGGCTTACGACGAGACAGGCAATTCTCTTCCGGACGCGACTTTGGACGGAATCAGAAACGCGGATGCTGCTTTGATGGGGGCCATGTCCACGGGCCTGGTGCCCCCTCCCAGTCCCATGGGGGTCTTGCGCCGGGCCCTTGACCTCTACGCGGACGTGCGGCCTATCCAGTCTTATCCCGGCGTCTGGTGCTTGCGGGACAACCTTGACCTCTACGTGGTGCGGGAAAATACGGAAGGTTTCCTGGCGGACCGCAACCTTTATAAAGGTTCGGGGGAGTTCATGCCGGATCCGGACACGGTCCTCTCCCTGCGGGTGATCACCCGGAAAAATTCCCGGCGCATCGCGCGCTTCTGCTTCGAGCTGGCCCGCAACCTGCGGCGCAAGAAGATCACCGTGGCCCACAAGGCGAACGTCCTGCGCCTGGGCTGCGGATTCTTCCTGGAGATCGTCCGCGAAGCGGGCAAGGAGTACCCCGAGATCACGCTGGAAGACACGTACGTGGATTCCGTGGCCAACGATCTCGTGCGCCACCCCGAGCGCTTCGACGTGATCCTGACCACGAACCTCTTCGGGGATATTCTCTCGGACGAGGCTGCGGCTCTGGTGAGCAGCCTGGTGCCCACCGCGAACTTCGGCGCGGATTGCGCCCTGTTCCGCCCGATTCACGAGGCTCTCCTCCCCCAGCCGGGAAAAAATGTAGCGAATCCTCTCCCCACGATCCTGTGCGGTCAGATGATGCTCGACTGGCTAGGTGAGACCGAGGCTGCCTGGGTCCTTCAGGAAGCGGTGCGCAGGTTCCTTGCAGACGGCAAGGATTTCCCCGCCGACCTGGGTGGCAGCGGCACCACGACAGAGGTGACTGTCGCCGTGTGCCGGAAGGTGAAGGAGATCGAGTAATGGGGATGACTCTGACGGAAAAGGTCATGGCCCGCAACTCCGGCAGGGAATCCGTCTCTCCCGGTGAGATCGTGGAGGCCGCGGTCAACGTGGCCATGCTTCACGACGTAGGGACCCCGGGAGTGCAGGAGCCCCTGAAGGCTCTGGGCGTTAGTACGATCCCCTCTGCGCTGGAAGTGGTCATCATCCAGGACCATTTCGTCCCCGCGCCCACCGTGAAGGCCGCCGAGAACATCAAGCTTACCCAGGAATACGGCGAGCGCATGGGAATTGAGAATTATTACGGGGTAGGCCGGGGCGGGATTTGCCATCAGGTGATGCCCGAGAAGGGACACGTGCGTCCGGGGGAGATTATCATCGGGACGGATTCCCACACAACCACTTACGGGGCCTTTGGCGCCCTGGGGACGGGGGTCGGGGTGACGGACATGGCCATCGTCCTGGGGTTGGGGAAGCTCTGGCTGCGGGTCCCCGGCACGGTTCGCGTCGAGATCACCGGCGTGCTTGGACCCGCCGTCTCGGCCAAGGACGTCGCTCTCATGCTTCTTAAGGAATTCGGGGAGGACGGGCTTCTCTACGACTCCGTGGAACTTGTGGGCCCGGCCATTGACTCCCTCAGCATGGACAGCCGCATGTGCCTGTGCGACATGGCCGTGGAGATGGGGGCCAAGTTCGCCGTGGTCCCCCCGGACGAGAAGACCCGCCGGTATTTGCAAGGAAGAACTCGCAAACCCTTCAGCGAGTTTCACAGTGATCCGGATGCCCGCTTCGAGCGCAGCTTCCAGTTTGACGTCTCCAACCTGAAGCCTCTCGTGGCGATCCCTCACAGTCCCTCCAACGTAGAGGAGCTGGACCGCATCGGCTCCGTCTCCATCGACCAGGCCTTCCTCGTTTCTTGCACGAACGGACGGCTGGAAGATCTGCGGATCGCGGCGGGCATCCTTAAAGGGAAGAAGGTCCATCCCCGCGTGCGTCTCATCGTGGCCCCCGCCTCCCGGGACGTTTACCTCCAGGCGCTGGATGAGGGCCTGATCCGCACCTTCGTGGAGGCGGAAGGGACCGTGACTCCGCCCACCTGCGGGGCCTGCGTGGGAGGCCACCTGGGGCTTCTGGCCTCCGGGGAGGTGTGCATCTCTTCCTCCAACCGGAACTTCCGCGGCCGCATGGGGAGCAAGGACGCCGCCGTCTATCTTGCTTCTCCGGCCACCGTGGCGGCTTCGGCCCTGGCCGGAAAGATCGTGCCTGCCTGCCGCGCCAAGCGTCGCGGCGCAGGCAGGGACCCCCGGGAGGTGCTGTCATGATCCTCAAGGGCAGAGTGTGGAGGTACGGCGACAACGTGGATACCGACGTACTTTACCCGAGCAAGTACCTGGTCACCTTCGATCTGTCCGAGGTGGGCAAGCATGCCCTGGAGGGGCTGGACCCGGAATTCAGCCGGGAGGTCAAGGCCGGAGACATCATCGTGGCCGGCCGGAATTTCGGCTGCGGCTCGGCCCGGGAGCAGGCCGCCACGGCCATCAAGGCGGCCGGCGTCAGCGTGATGCTGGCCGAGTCCTTCTCCCGCACCTTCTACCGCAATGCGATCAACGTGGGTCTTCCCGTGCTGGTTGTTCCGGGGATCGGCAAGCTCTGTGCAAAAGGAGATCTTCTGGAGGTAAGACTGGAGGAAGGGAGAATCCGCAATCTCGGCTCCGGCAGCGAACTGCAGGTCGCGCCGCTGCCCGACTTTGTCCTTCAAATACTCGCCAAGGGGGGGGCGATTCCTTACTACAGAGAAAGGATGGCCCCGCATGGTAGAGTCCAAGATAAGACGACAGGAGTTCGATGAGCAGTTCCGCCCCAGACTCGAAAAGCTCGCCACCACGAACCTAGCGGACGCCTGCGACAAGGTCGGGATCCGCGGCGCCGTCATCGGGATCCGTCCCCTGTTCGGCTCCCCGAAGGTCATAGGCCGCGCCCTCACCATCAAGATCACCGCTTCCGGAATGGCCTTGGCCTCCCGGCACCTGGGGATTGACGTCATCGCCCTGGCCGAGCGCGGCGACGTGGTCGCCATCGATAACCGGGGGGATCTCTACAACAACTGCTGGGGGGAGATCCTGTCCTACGCCGCCCGGGAGAAGGGCGTTTCCGGCGTCGTGATTGACGGAGCTGCCCGGGACATCGACGCTTGCCAGGAGATCAACTTCCCCGTCTGTGCGCGAGGGGTGGTTCCCATCACGGCCCGTGGGCGGATCATGCAGGAGAGCTTCAACACGATCATCCGCCTGGGGGACGTGCAGGTGAGGCCTGGGGACGTGATTGTCGCCGACGTGAACGGCGTCGTGGTGATACCGCCCGAGCGTCTCGAAGAAATTCTGGGAGCCGCGGAGGAAATCGCCGCCAAGGAGGCGCAGATGGTCTCCGAGATCCTGGCCGGAGGGGACATCCTGGAGATCGACAAGAAGTATTCCTACGAGAGCATGCTGAAGAAAAAAGAGTGAGTGGGGGGAGAGGGGCAGGGGGCTCAGGAGACATCATGGAAAATAACACAAAGGAACTCGTCAGGCAATTCGCAGAGCTGTCCACGGCCACCGTTTCCGACGCTCTGGACCGCTTCGGCATCAAGGGAGGGTGCGAGGGGATCGTCCCCATCGGCCAGGGGATGAGGCTCCTGGGTCCGGCTTTCACGGTGCGCTATCTCCCCGTCGGGGTCGTGAAAGGGACCGTCGGGGACTACATCGACGACGTGCAGCCGGGAGAGGTCGTCGTCCTGGACAACGGCGGGCGCCTGTTCTGCACCGTGTGGGGGGACATTCTCACCATCTTCGCCAAAATAAAAGGGGTGGCCGGCACTGTGATCGACGGGGTCTGCCGTGACGTCCCCGCCATCCTGGCGGAAGGATATCCGGTTTTCTCCCGTGGGAAATTCGTGATGACGGGTAAGGACCGGGTCGAGGTCGCGGGAGTGCAAGTGCCCGTTTCCCTGGGAAACGTGCAGGTGAAGCCCGGCGACATCGTCTTCGGCGACGACAGCGGGGTGATTGTCATCCCCGCCGAGAAGGCCCGCGAGGTTCTGGACGCGGCCCTTGAAATCGAGAGAGCCGAGAAAGGGATCGAGGAGATGCTGCGCCAGGGGTACACGATCCGAGAGGCCCGCCAGAAGTATCAGTACCACTCCCTGCAGAGCAAGAAGTAAGAAAGGAAAGGTTCATGGAATACTCCCAACAACTCTCCGAGTACGCCGCCCATCTCAAGTTCGAGGATCTCCCTCCCAAGGTGGTCGAGGCC
>JACPSX010000247.1 GCA_016193065.1 Candidatus Tectimicrobiota bacterium
CGGAGTCCATGGAGGTCGAGATCCGCGGCTCCATCGACAAGGAGCTGGATGACGCCGTCGAGTTTGCGCGCCGCAGCCCGCTGCCGGCCCCCGAGGAGGCCCTGGAGCACGTCTTTGCTTCACCGGTCAAATACCTGTAGCAGGCCGCTGAACAACCCTCCGTTCGCCCTCACCCGGAAGCCGGGTACCCGGGTTCCGGGTGAGGGCGAACGGAGGAAAGCTCGAAATCATTGATCATTTTCCGTTCGTGGTGAGCTTGTCGAACCACGATAAGGAGAGTCCCGTGGCTGCCAGAGAAACACGCTACCTCAACGCGATCAGCGAGGCTCTGCAAGAAGAGATGCGTCGTGACCCCTCGGTCTTCGTCATCGGCGAGGACGTGCGGGCCGGCGCCTTCGGCTACACCATGGGAATGGTCGCCGAGTTCGGTGAGGAGCGGATCATCAACACCCCCATTTCCGAGTCGGGATTCTGCGGGGCCGCCCTGGGCGCGGCCATGCACGGGCTCAGGCCCGTCGTGGATCTCAAGATCTCCTCGTTCATGTACGTGGCCCTGGACCCGATCGTTAACGGAGCTGCCAAAGTACGCTACATGTTCGGCGGCCAGACCAAGGTCCCCCTCGTGTACCTGTGCCGCAGCGGCGCCTCCGGCAACAATGCGGCCCAGCATTCGGACAACCTCTACCCCCTACTCATCAACTCGCCGGGGCTCAAGGTGGTCACCCCGGCCGACGCCTATGACATGAAAGGGCTCCTCAAGACGGCGATCCGGGACGACGATCCGGTGGCGGTCCTGGCCACCGTGCGCGGCACCTCGGCCATGGTTCCGGAAGAGGATTACACGATCCCCCTCGGGCAGGGAGCCTTGAAGAGAACGGGGAAAGACGTCACCATTGTAGCCGTCATGAACCTGGTGACCGAGGCGCTGAGCGCCGCCGGGGAACTGGAGAAAGAGGGAATTTCCGTCGAAGTCGTGGATCCCAGGACGCTGGTGCCCCTGGACCGCGACCTGATCCTGGCCTCCGTAGCCAAGACGGGTCGAGTCGTCATCGCGGATGACTCCCCGAGGTCCTGTGGCTTCGCCGCGGAAGTGGCGGCCCTGGTGGCCGAAGAAGTACTCGACGCACTGAAGGCCCCCATCCGCCGGGTGACCCGCTTGAACGTCCCCATCCCGTACAGCACCCCCATGGAAAACCTGGTTCTGCCGAGCCGCGAAAAGATTCTTACGGCGGTGCGAGAAACCGTATCCTCTCCCCGCAGAGGACAGACTTGAAAAGGAGAATCCCTGGATGTACGAGATCCTCATGCCCAAACTCGGAATGGACATGACCGAAGGGAAAATCAACCGCTGGCTTGTTTCCGAGGGATCCCCGGTCACGAAAGGGGATCCCATCGTAGAGATCGAAACGGACAAGACCGTGATGGAACTGGAAGCGGGCGAATCCGGAGTCCTCAAACAGATCCTGGTGGGTCCTGACAGCGTGGTCCCCCCCGGGGAGGTCCTCGGAATCATCGAGTAGCACAAAGAACCGGTTGGAGGGTGTAACCATGAACCGGCACTTTTCTCGGCAGTCGATCCTGGTAGTGCTGATTCTCTGCACGATTGTCTTCGGCTCTCTCCAGGCCCAAGGAGCCGAGTCGGCCCGCCAGGTCACCCTGGCGGTGAACCCGGGCCTGGCATCCGTCGCCTATCTCTGGCTCGCGAAAGACGCCGGTCTCTTCGACAAATACGGGCTCAACGTGCGATTCAACTGGGGATACGGGCAAAACCTGCCGGCTACCCTCATTGCCGGTGAGGTCCCCGTGGCCACCGGGGCGGACGCTCAGGCCTTGAACGCCCAGGCGGCGGGACAGGATATCGTCATCGCTTCCAGCGCCGTGAGCCTCCTGGCCCAGGAACTCACGGCTCGCGGCGACGTGAAGTCCCCGCAGCAGATCAAGGGGAAGCGCTTCGGTGCCTACCTTCCCGGCTCCCCCGTCCATGTTTCCACATTGATCGCCCTCAAGTACATGGGGCTTGATCCGAAGCGGGACCAGATCTCCATCATCTCCATCGGTCCCCCCAGCGACCGCTTGCAGGCGTTGCTGGCCGGCAGCGTGGACGTGACGATCCTGGATTCAGGTTCCACGAAAGCCTTTGCCGGACAGGGTCTGCACGTCCTCCTGGACCTGGTGGACTTGAAGATCCCTTACAACCAGGCCTCTCTTCTCACCACCAAGACCTTGCTGCGCAACCAGCGTGCGCTCCTGGAAGCGATCTTCAAGGGGAGCCTGGAAGGGATCGCCTATGTCTTGCGGCCTGAGAACCGATCCAAGGCTCTTGCTCTCATGAACAAGCAGATGAGACTCGGGGATCCGGAAAAGGCGGCTCCGTTCTACGAGGCCTTGCTGCGCAGCTACGCCCGAAAGCCCTATGCCAGCGTGGAAGGAGTCCGGAGCGTCCAGGCTGCGCTCAAAGAGGTAAACCCGAAGGTGGCCGGCGTTGATCCGGCCCAGGTGATCGACGACAGCCTGCTGCGGGAAATCGACGCGAGCGGCTTCATCGACAGCCTGTACAAGAAGTGACCATTCTCTCCGTTCGCCTTCACCCGGAAACCGCACCCGCTTCGCGGGTACCCGCGGTCGAAGGGTGAACGGAGATTTTTCAGCAGCCTTCTAGGCTCTTTGAGGGGGAGGAGTGGCAGCCAAAGAGATACGGATCGGCACCGCCGGCTGGAGTTATCCGACAGGAGCAGGGAGCTGGAGCGGAGTTTTCTATCCGAAAGGGCGGGGCGACGAGCTCGAGTTCTATGCCCGCTACTTCGACATCGTAGAGATCAACTCCACCTTCTACCGGCCCCACACCCCCGCCATGGCTTCCGCCTGGGTGCGCCGGACGCCCCGGGACTTCAAGTTCGCCGTCAAGCTCTGGCAGAAATTCACTCATCCCAGGATGTTCGAGGCCCAATCCGGCCAGTCCGAGAACCCCACCGCCACCGATGCGGACCAGTTTCGCCGCAGCCTGGAGCCCCTGGTGCGGGCGGGAAAGTTGAGCGCCCTGCTCATTCAACTCCCCCCTTCCTGCCACAACGGCGAGGCAAGCCGGGAGAAACTGACCTGGACGCTGCGGCAATTCCGCGACTACCCGCTCGTCGTCGAGTTTCGCCACCAGAGCTGGAGCGAGTCCACCGCGGCCACCGACCGCTTCCTGGCCGAGTACAAGGCCTCCTGGGTGCAGATCGACGAGCCCAAGTTCGAATCTTCCATCCAGCAGGATTTCCGCCCTCACGGCCCCCATTACTACCTGCGCTTCCACGGCCGCAACAAAGACCAATGGTGGGCCAAGGAGGCCAACGAGAAACGCTACGATTATCTCTACACCCGGGAAGAACTGGAACCTTTTGCTGAAAAGGTCAAGGAAGCGCCCGCTCAGACGGTCTCCGTCATCTTCAACAACCACTACGGCGGCAAGTCCCTGGCCAACGCCCTCCAGTTCCTCGCCCTCCTCGGGCAAGAAACCGAGAGGCCTCCGGACAGCCTCGTCTCAAAATTCTCCTTCCTGAAATAGCTCTCTAATTGCCGTCATTCCGGCTTTTTCTTGTCGTCATTCCGGCGAAGGCCGGAATTCAGGCTTTTTCATTTCCCCTCCCCTTCTCCATTCCATCCTCCTCCCTCCCATCTTTCTTTTTTTATCCCCTCTACCCTTTGGGGAGAGGGGAGAGGGTGAGGGGTCTTCCTGAGCCACTGATATCCTCAGCTATGCTATACTTTCCCAGTGTGCCGGGGTGGCGGAATTGGTAGACGCACGGGACTTAAAATCCCGGGCCTGAAAGGGCATGCGGGTTCGACTCCCGCCCTCGGCACCAGAGATTTCAATCCCTTCTCCCATGCGCTTATCACTTCCGTCTTCCCCGATTCCTGAAATTGTGCCCAAATTGTGCCCAAACTCATGAACCTGTGCCCGCAGA
>JACPSX010000004.1 GCA_016193065.1 Candidatus Tectimicrobiota bacterium
CTGGCCGGGATGCTGGAGGCCGAAGAGATCGACGCCCTGGTGATGGCCTTCATGCCCTCCGCCTTCATGCGCGGCGCACCTCATATCGGGCGGCTGTTCCCGGACTACCGGAAAGAGGAGCAGGAGTACTTTCGCCAGACCCGGATTTTTCCCATCATGCACACGGTTGTTCTGCACAGGGAGTTCTACGACCAGAATCCCTGGGTCGCCCAGAGCCTCTACAAGGCCTTTTGCCAGTCCATGCGCCTTTGCCAGGAGGTCCTTTACGACACCAACGCCCTGGCCTGCACCCTCCCGTGGCTCATCGCCGAGATCGAGGAGACCCGGGATCTCATGGGGGAACACTTCTGGCCCTATGGAGTGGAGGCAAGCCGGCTCACTCTGGAAACATTGACCCAGTACAGTTACGAGCAGGGCCTGACCAGCCGCAAATGGGAGGTGGACAGCCTCTTTGCCCCGAACACCCTTAGCGAGTTTAAAACCTAGAGGGACGCGGACTTCCTTGCGCCGGCGGGCAGGGCAAATCCTGGCCCGCCTCTACAAAGCGTATCCGCAAGCCCGCTGCTCTCTGCGCTTCACCAACCCGTTGGAGCTTCTGGTCGCCACCATCCTCTCGGCGCAATGCACCGACGAGCGGGTTAACCAGATCACTCCCGCCCTCTTCCAACAATTCCCCGCGGCTCAGGATTACGCAAACGCCCCGCGACCGGCTCTTGAAGAGGCCATCCGGCTGGCCGGACTCTACCGTCATAAGGCGCGCCACATCCAGGAGACCTGCGCCATCCTGGTGAACCGATTCCAGGGACAGGTGCCCCGCACGATGGAAGAACTGCTGGAACTGCCCGGAGTGGGGCGCAAAACGGCCAACGTGATTCTGGGGAACGCCTTCGGGCTTTGCAGCGGCGTTGCTGTAGACACCCACACCCGTCGAGTAGCCAACCGGCTCGGGCTTACGGCCTCCGACGATCCCCTCAAAATCGAGCAGGACATGATGGGCTTGCTCCCGCGAACGGAATGGACACAGATCACCCAATGCGCGGCCCGGGCTCCCCGCTGTTCCGGCTGCCCGCTCCTGGACCTCTGCCCCTACCCCCGGGGCCGCTCCCGGCGCTGACCCCGATCCGAAAATCCCTCTCGCTGCCCTGACGAGGAACACGGAAAAAGGCTACCGATTCGCTCCAGGCGCCCGACGCGCAACGGATAGTTTCGGATCGGGGCTGACTCGATCTTCCAGAACCGGACTCCCTGGTCTTCCAAACTCCACCCGGGAAAAAAGGAGCTGGCAGAGGTCTCCCCCTTGATTTCCCGGACTCCGTGCCGTTAAGTAATCACAGGGAGAAGAAAAACCGTGTTGCGCTCCGTGTTGCTCACCCTGGCCCCTCACGAAGGGGTGAAGCGGTTTCTGACCGAGGCGGTTCAAGTCCGCAGGGCCGTACAGCGCTTTGTGGCCGGGGAAACCCTCGCAGAAGCCCTCCCGGCCGTTATGGCCCTGAACCAACAGGGTCTCCCTGCCACCATGGACCACCTGGGGGAAAGCATGGTCGACCTCTGGGGAGCCCGCCGGGCCACGGAAGCCTACTTGGAGCTTCTGGACGTCATCTTCCGGAAACGGATTTCCTCCCACATCTCCGTGAAGCTCACTCAACTGGGCCTTGACATCGATACCGAGCTTTGCCTGGAAAACATGAGGCAGATCCTGGACGAGGCGGCGAGGTGCCAGAACTTCGTGCGCATTGACATGGAGGGGTCCCGGTACACGGAAAGGACTCTCGATTTGTTCCACTACCTGCGTCGCTCCTACAGCAACGTGGGGGTGGTCTTGCAGGCGTATCTTTACCGCACGGAGGTGGACCTCGAACGCCTCATCCCCTTGGGGGCCAATATCCGGCTGTGCAAAGGAGCTTATCAGGAAAGCGCCGAGATCGCCTACCCCAGGAAATCGGATGTGGATCGGAATTTCTTCAAGCTCCTGGAGATCCTCATGAGCCCCAGGGCCCAGCGGGCTGGAGTCTACGCGGCCATCGCCACCCACGATGAGAAGATCATCCAGCGAGCCCGCAGTATGGCAAACCGCATGGGGCGGGGCCTTCGCAACTTCGAATTCCAAATGCTCTACGGCATCCGCCGGGATCTCCAGGTCCGGCTGGCCAGGGCCGGCTACCAGGTGCGGATCTACGTACCCTATGGCGGGGAATGGTACCCGTACTTCCTGCGGCGGCTGGCCGAGCGCCCGGCAAACCTCGCTTTTTTCCTGAAAAACCTCTTCCGCGGCTAACCCACCAGTACCGGGCCAAGAAACGAGCCGGGTACCCATCGGAGATGGGTGTAGGCGCGAGCCCCGAGCCGACTGAGGCGTACGTATAAAGTACGCCGCAAGGAGCGCGAGGGCGGGTACCCACCTTGTGGGTGGTACGAAGTTAGGCGAAGTTTATTGGCCCGGTACTAGCCCAGGAAGAAGCCACCCCCATTTATGTGGATCGTCTGGCCGGTGACATATCGGCTCATTTCTCCCAGCAGAAACAGGCAGGGACCCACCAGATCCTCGGGAACCCCGATCCGCCCCATGGGGATCGTCTTCTCGCGGTTTCGCACCTCGGCGGCGAATTCCTCCTCCGTGGCATCTCTGCGCAGGAGGGCGGTGTCGATGGGCCCCGGAGCCACAGCATTGACCCGGATCCCGTCGGCAGCCACCTCCATGGCCAGTGACTTCGTGAAACCCACAATGCCCGCTTTGGCAGCCGCATAATGGGCGGCATTTTTCGCCCCTTTCGCTCCAAGCCCGGAGGAGAAATTCACGATGCTCCCCGCCTTCTGGGACTTCATGGGCCTCAGAGCTTCTCGGCAGCACAGGAAAGTCCCCATCAGATGGACCTCGATCATGCGCTTCCAGTCCGCCATGCTGAGTTCAGCCACAGGCGTATAGCGTAAAAAGCCGGCGGCGTTGACGAGCATGTCCAGGCGGCCGCAACGGGAGACGATGTCGGCAATTGCCGCGGCTACTCCAGACTCCTGCGAGACATCGACCCGATAGGCCATGCAGCGCCCCCCTTGGGCTTGAATCTCTGCTGCGACTCGCTCAGTCCCGACCTGATCCAGGTCCGCCAGGGCCACGGCCGCACCCTGCCGGGCCAGCTCCAAGACCACGGCGCGCCCGATTCCCGCGGCGCTTCCTGTCACCAAAGCCACTTTGCCCGCAAATTCCACCGTTTCCTCCTTTCCCACCAGAACCGGTTTCCAGATAGCCGCTGATGTTACTTCCCTTCGGCTGCCGGAGTCAACGGAACCTCAAATTCCCTTGACTCCCTTCGGACTCATTGCGTATCATTCTTCTATTGCAGTCGTTTCTGCGGCTTCTTGCTTTTGTTTGCCGACCGCGGCAAGCCCCGAGAAAGCGCACCCAATGTCAGCAAAGAGCCCTTTCCTGAAAGGAAAACCGATCCGGCCGGAGCCCGTGGCGGCCGGGATCTCCGCCGCCGATCTAGTGGACGGAACCTTCCTCGCCTACAACGCGGCCAGGCTGCGGGAAGGGTGCCGTCTCTTCGTGGAGAAAATGCTGGAGGACGGTGTCACCGTCGGGATGAGCCTCACCGGCGCCCTGACTCCGGCGGGTCTGGGGCGTTCCTGCCTGCTGCCCTTCATGAAAATGGGGTTCGTGGACTGGATCGTGAGCACGGGAGCCAACCTTTACCACGACACCCACTTCAGCCTCGGATTGAATCTTCACCAGGGGACTCCGTTTCTGGACGACCGCCAGCTCCGCAAGGAACAGGTGATCCGCATTTATGACATCCTTTTTGAATATGACGTTTTGCTATCCACGGACGTCTTCTACCGGCAGGTCGCTTCTCTGCCTGAATTCCAGAAGGCCATGGGGACGGCGGAGTTCCACTACCGGGTGGGAAAATACGTGGGCGAGAGGGAGCAGGCTCTGGGGTACGAGGGGGGCAGCATCCTGTCCGTGGCTCATGAGTATGAGATCCCCATCTTTACTTCCTCTCCGGGGGACAGCTCGATCGGCATGAACATCGCAGCCTTGGCCCTGGAAGGGAATCGCCTCCAAATCGATCCGAACGTGGATGTAAACCAGACCGCGGCCATCGTTTGGAAGGCCAGGAGCAACGGCAAGGGCAGCGGCCTATTCATCCTGGGAGGGGGGTCCCCGAAAAACTTCGTTCTGCAAACGGAACCCCACATTCAGGAAATCCTCGGAATCGCTGACTCGGGGCACGACTACTTCCTGCAAATTACCGATGCCCGCCCCGACACGGGGGGACTTTCCGGAGCCACCCCAAGCGAAGCAGTCAGTTGGGGGAAAGTAGACCCGGACAAGCTGCCCGACGCCGTGGTCACTTACGTGGACTCCACCATTGCTCTCCCCCTGATTACGGCCTACGCTGTTTCCCGGCGCCGGCCCCGTGAGCCGAAGAGACTTTACCGTCATTTGGAGCAGTGGACCGCGGACCTGCGCCAGAGCTATCTGGCTTCCAAAAATTCCGGCGGCAAGGGAGTTTCAACCAAATCTTGAGGAAGTTCCCATGAGTCAGGAAGCGCTCGCTCGACAACCCAACCGCTCCTCCGGAGACGCCCCGACTTACAGGGCCTGGTTTCAATGCATCGCAGGCTGCCCGGGCACCTACGAACTCAATGAGATTATCTACCAGTGCCCCAAGTGCGGCAATCTCCTGGAAGTCGCCCATGACTTGGATCTTCTGCGCCAGAACTCCCCCGGCCAGTGGATGGCCCTCTTTGACATGCGCTACCGGGGGACCGAGTGGCCTTATGGCAGTTCCGTTTGGGGCAAAAAAGAAATGGTCTGCCCCAACGTGGACAACCGCAACATTGTTTCCACCTACGAGGGCGGCAGCAATCTTTTCTGGGCCGAGCGTCTGGGGCGCGAGATCGGCCTGGAAGATCTCTGGATGAAGCTTTGCGGAAACAGTCACACCGGCTCATTCAAAGACCTGGGAATGACGGTCCTGGTCTCCATGGTGAAGCAGATGATCTCGGAAGGCGTGCCCATCCAGGCCGTGGCTTGTGCGTCAACGGGGGATACCTCGGCTTCCCTGGCGGCTTATTGCGCCGCGGCGGGAATTCAGGCCATTGTTTTTCTCCCCCGCCACAAGGTCTCCGTCCCGCAATTGATCCAGCCGCTGGCCCACGGCGCCCTAACGTTATCCCTGGACACGGATTTCGATGGCTGCATGAAGCTTGTGCAGGAGATCTGCGCCAAGAACAACATATACCTGGCCAATTCCATGAACTCCCTGCGCCTGGAAGGGCAAAAGACCATCAGCATTGAATTGGTCCAACAATTCGACTGGGACATTCCCGACGTCGTCATTGTTCCCGGAGGAAACCTGGGAAATATCAGTGCCATCGGGCGAGGTTTCCTCCTGTTGCGGAATCTGGGGATTATCTCCCGGCTCCCCCGCCTGGTATGTGCTCAGGCCGAACGGGCCAACCCGCTCTACCGCAGCTACCTCACGGGATTTCGGAAATACAAACCCATTAAAGCGAAAAAGACCCTGGCCAGCGCCATTCAGATCGGCAATCCGGTGAGCGTCCAGAAGGCCATTAAAGTTCTGAAAGAATTTGACGGGATTGTCGAGCAGGCAACCGAGGAGGAGTTGGCCAACAGTGCAGCCCACGCGGACCGCACTGGACTCTACAATTGTCCACACACCGGAGTGGCCCTGGCTGTCCTTTCCAAGCTGGTGAAAAGAGGGGTGATTGGTCCCCGGGATCGCGTGGTGGTCATTTCAACGGCGCACGGTCTCAAATTCGCCGACTTCCAGCTGCGCTACCATTCTCGCCGCCTGCGGGGGATCGAGTCCCGCCACTCCAATCTGCCCGTTGAACTACCTGCCCGGGCCGACCGGATCATGGAAACTATCGTGCGCCGTCTGGAAAAACCTTAGGGGATCCTGTCTTTCTTCCCGGCAGAGGAATCCTTCGTTTCCCCTTCCGGATCTTCGTGGCTTATGGGCTCCAGTTCCGACTGGACCGGATAACCTCCTGCCAGATATTGGGGACCGGGTGACTCTTGGGGGGGAGGCTCATCTTCATAGGTGATTTCCACCTTTTCTTCCCCACTCTGGGCCACTCTTCGCCTGCCCATCCAGAACAACAACCCATGCTTGCGCCTTTGTGGAAACGTGTAGGCTTCGGCCTCATCATCGGAAAACGGTCCGGCACTCTCGGCCTGGTCCACCGGAACGGACTCTTTCGAAACCTCTATCACCTCCGTTGCCTGGGGCTTCGGAGAGTCGGGCAGCGCCAAAGGTGGAGTCTCTGAAAGGGGGGGAAAAAGAGGCTCTTGGCCCGCAGGGGGCTCAAGGAGCGAGATTTTCGGTTCCTCTCGGGCCTGCAAGGGTGCAAATAGCGGGGCCTCCTGTATCTCCTGGGACCCCGGGTACCCCGGGTGCCCTGTGGGCGTAGCTTGTTCTCGCCGGCGCCGGCGCCCGCGACGGCTTCGCCTCCTCTGGCCGGGCTCCCGGGGCTCTGCAGGTTCCAGATAGCCTCTAGGCGCGGGCTGCGGGGCGCTCTCCGGGGTCTGCACCTGCGCGGGAACCCCCTCACGAGCCGGGCTTTCCTCCTGAGAAATTTCCCTGCGCACGAATTCCATTTCGACTTGGTGGGGCATGAGCCCCTCTTTGCCGAGCACATGAATTTCCAAGCGGGAGTCCTTCTCCAGGCTATGAAGATCCTCCCGCTTCTGGTTCAGAAGATAGGTAGCCACGTCTTGGGGGAGAGCAACCCGCACCTCCTCCAGCGCGCCGTCCTGGGCGCCCGCCTGGATGCGCCGCAAAACCGATAGGGCTTGGGACTCGATTGTCTTTACCAAACCGTTTCCCGTGCAGAAGGGGCATACTCTGTAGCTCCCTTCCTGCAGAGCAGGCTTAATGCGCTGGCGCGACAACTCCAGCATGCCGAACCGCGAGATCCGCCCGACCTGTACCCGGGCCTTGTCCTTGCGCAGGGCATTGCGCAGGGTTCGTTCGACCTCTTGCTGGTGCTTGCGGTCCTTCATGTCGATAAAATCGATGACGATGAGCCCTCCCAGGTCTCGCAGGCGAAGCTGGCGGGAAATCTCATTAGCCGCCT
>JACPSX010000005.1 GCA_016193065.1 Candidatus Tectimicrobiota bacterium
GAGGTTAAAAACCATCGCCAGATGATGGAATCGGTCAGTTGCTGGTATCGACGCGTCTCCGCTTTCGAGGAAATCCCGGGAGCGATCCAGAGTGCTTTCACTTATCTTTACACCAGTAGGCCGGGTCCTGCGGTCTTAGAGATTCCTTATGACTTTCTGACGGCCCGCGGGGAGTGTAAGATTCCTGCGCTCCCGACCCGTTCGCGAGTCGCCCCGGATTCGAAGCAACTGGAGAGAGCAGTCAATCTTATAAAGAGCGCCCGGTTCCCCCTAATCTTTGCGGGTGGTGGGGTCGTTCATAGCGGTGCTTCTTCACAGGTCCGGGAACTTAGCGAGCGCCTGCGGATTCCGGTGGTGACCAGTTTGCAGGGAAGAGGGGCACTCCCCGAAGACCACCCGCTCTCCCTGGGTTGTACGAACGGGGTGAATCCTTTCCGGGGAAGCCCGACGAAGGGGCCGTTTTACGAGCGGTTCTTACGCAAAGCAGACGTTCTGCTCAGCGTGGGAACCCAGTACGATCAAACGACCAGCGATGGCTGGAGCTTTCCCGTTCCTCCCGGTCATATTCAAATTGATCTTGATCCGGGCCAGATTGGCAAAAATTTCCCCGTCTCCGAGGGAATCGTGGGGGATGCAGCGCAAGTCCTGCAGGGGATTTTGGGTAACTTGGGAGATGTACGGGCTTCAGTTCGCCCCGAGCTGGAAGAGGAAATTGCGGCCGTCAAGAGAGAAGTCCAAGTCCTTTTGCGGCGGCGCAGCACCGCCGAGCTCAGGGTACTCTCCGAGATCCGGCAAGTGCTCCCCAGGGAGGCGATTCTCTCCAACGACATGACCCAGATCACTTACTGGGCTGGTCGTTACTTCCCCGTTTACGAGCCTCGAACTTTCTTTTTCCCTTACGGCTCCACCACGCTGGGCGGCGGAATGCCCGCCGCCATCGGCGCGAAAGTGGCCTGCCCGGACCGCCCGGTCGTTGCCCTGTGCGGGGATGGAGGGTTTCTTTTTACCTGCCAGGAACTTGCCACCCTGGCCCAACGGAAGTTGCCGTTGGTGGTCGTGGTGTTTAATGACAACTGCTACGGGGTTCTCAGGGAGTTTCAGGAGGAGCGCTACGGCCGGATCACGGAGGTGGACCTGGTGAATCCCGACTTTGTCAAATTGGCCGAAGCTTTCGGAATCAAGGGAGTGAGAGTCGAGAAGCTGGGAGATCTCTCCCAGGCCTTGGCGGAAGCTCTCGACTTGGGCGAGCCGGTGCTCATCGAGGCTCCCGCTGCGGGCTTTACGGCTCCCTGGTTGTCGATTCAGTAAGAACCGTTAACCCACTTCGAAGACCACTTCCAGTTCCACCGCCGACCCGGCCGGAAGCTCATTGACACCCACTGCAATGCGCGCGTGCTTGCCCTGATCCTGGAGAAGCTCCACGAAGAGGTCTGAGGCTCCGTTGACCACGGACGGCTGACCTGAGAAGCCTTCGGCGCTACGGACAAACCCGGCAACTCGAACGACCCGGCGAATCTTCCCCAGGTCGCCCACAGCCTGCTTGGCGGCGCTCAGACTGCTCAGCGCGCAGAGACGGGCGGCCTGATAGCCTTCCTCGGGAGTCAGGTCAGCGCCGATCTTGCCCGTGTATTTCAACTGCCCTTGAATCCGGGGGATTTGTCCCGAGATGAAGAGAAGGCCCTGAGAAAGGAGCGCGGGGAGATAGTTGCCCACAGGTTTGGACGGTTCGGGGAGTTCCAGACCCAGGGCCTTCAGCCGTTCTTCTACGGGAGATCCCTTGGAGAACCGCTCCTTCAAGATGATGACCCGCTCGTGGGTTCCTTCTCCGATCTTCTCCTTTTCGTTGTAGGCTTCCACCGCCAAGGACAGGCGGCGGCCCGAGATAGCGGTGAGAGTAGACTTGGCGGTGACCTTCATGCCGACGGGGGTGGCGGCCAGGTGACTGACGTTGACCTTGACCCCCACGGACCCCTCCCCGGGTTCCAGGTAAGAAGCCAGCAACCGGTTGGAGGCCTGCTCCATGAGTCCGATCATGGATGGGGTGGAGAACAGGGAGGTTGCTGTGGGCCCCAGGTGGGTAATCCCCATCTCGGGGGTGGTCGTGACCGTGACTTCCGCTGAGATTCCAGGGACAAAGCCTTCCTTGACCAAGGGATTCCTCCTCAGATTACTTGAGTTTATAGCCGCCGCCCGTGTTGCTGACCAGCTCAATGACGTTCCCATCCGGATCTTCCAGGTAGAGGTAGTGGTCCAGATCCTCCTTGTGGGTATCGGGCCCCTTCAGGATCTTGACCCCATTTTCCTTGAGGAAAACTGCAGCCCGGTCCACGTCTTCCGGTGTGGCCAGACGGAAGGCGACGTGATTCATTCCGGCGGTTTTGCGGTAGTCGGGCGAGACCTTGTGGGGGACCTTGTACAGGGCAATGTCATGGTAGGCAAGCTGGCGCTCGTCCTCTCGATACTCCCCGTAGTTCATCCAAACGATCTGCCCTTCGGCCCTCGCCGATACTTTGAGTCCCAGAAGTTCGGTGTAGAATTTTTCCGACTTCTCAAGGTCCGTCACATTGATGTTCACGTGAGCCAGGCCCGTGATCCGAATTGCCATCATTCCCCTCCTTATAAGTGTCCTAAATAACAGAGGCTTTGCGGGATTCGCAAGATTTCTTAGTGTAGCGGAATTCCCCCTGGAAGACAACTCTATGCCAGACTGGCCGACAGGATCCGTCCATTCTGGCGGAAGATGCCTTCCAAGCTCGCGCCTGCCCGCGCCGGGCTGGATTCCCTGCGGTCCTCCTCAGGGGTTGAGATAACCGATTTGGTTTTCCAGGGTTACGCCCAGAGAGGTGGGGTGAGAAAAGATCCCCTTGCTTCCGGGTGCAGCCGGACAGGAGAGATTTTTCCATTGATTTTTCGTCTGTTATCAGACGATAATAATGCAGATAGATTATAGAGAAAGGCGGACGGAAGGTCAAAGGGGAGGGGGTGTTTGCCTCCAATACTCCTTCCCACTCCGTTCCAGGAGCAAAGCTGAGTTATGGCCGAAGTAGTCAAAGACAGAAAATCAGCCTTTGTGAGCACGGTAAAAAAGGACGAAGGGGGAATCCCCGGCGCCAAGCTCGGTGATCTCCTGATGCGCGAAGGTCTGATTACCAAGAGCCAGATTGAGGAAGCCACCCAATATCAGAAAAAACATGGAGGCCGGATCGGCTCCATCCTCCTCCTTCTGGGCTACATCGACGAAGACACCGTCCCCACGGTCTTGAGCCGCAGCCACGGCTATCCTGTCATTGACATGAGCCAGCAAAAAATAGAGGACCGCGTTCTGGCTCTGGTCCCGTACAGCATGGCGAAAGAGTACTTCCTGTTCCCGATCAGCAGCGCGAACAACGTCCTGCAAGTGGCCATGGCTGACCCTACAGACAGCAGTACCGTGGAAGAAGTTCAAATGAAGGTCCGGCTCAGCGTGAAAGCCGGGGTGTGCGCGGAAAAGCAGATCCTGGAAGCCTACAAGAAATACTACCAGGTCAGTGACGAAGAGATCGCCGGCTTCACTCCCAAAGTTGAAGAAATGGAAGAGGCCGTCAGCATCGACACCATTGATGACTTTGGCAGCCTGGTGTCGGAAGCGGCGGATACTTTCACCGTCGTCGATGAATCCGCCGCTGGGAAGATGGAGGGGGATCAGTACTCGGCCAGCGATGCCCCCATTGTGAAGCTGGTCAACGGGATCCTGATCCGGGCCATCAAGGAAGGGGCCAGCGATATCCACATTGAGCCGTTTGAAACGGCCTTCTACGTCCGCTATCGGAAGGACGGGGAGCTCCACAAGGCGATGAACCTCCCCTTGCAGATTAAGAACGCGATGACTTCGCGCATCAAGATTATGTCCAATCTGAATATCTCCGAGCGCCGGGTCCCTCAGGACGGCCGGATCAAAATGACCTTGGGCAAGGGCAAGGCCGTCGACTTCCGGGTTTCCACCCTGCCCACGTTGTTCGGGGAATCGATCGTCATCCGGATCCTCGACAAGTCCAACCTGAACGTGGACCTCACCAAACTCGGGTTTACCAAGGCAGGCTTCGAAAGATTTCAAAAGACCATTACCCGGCCCTACGGACTGATCCTGGTGACCGGCCCCACGGGGAGCGGGAAGACGACGACACTGTATTCAGCCCTCCACGCCCTGAACCGGGTGGATACGAAGCTTCTGACTGCGGAAGATCCCGTGGAATTTAACTTCCGGGGAATTAACCAGGTGCTGATCCGAGAGGATATCGGGCTCACGTTTGCCGCGGCCTTGCGCTCGTTCCTCCGGCAAGATCCGGACGTCATCATGGTCGGTGAGATCCGCGACATTGAAACGGGGGAAATTGCCATCAAGGCGGCCATGACTGGGCACATGGTGCTCAGCACCTTGCACACCAACGACTGCGCCTCGACGATCGGGCGCCTGATTGACATGGGCATCCCCGGGTACATGGTGGCATCTGCCGTCAGCATGGTTCTGGCCCAGAGGCTGCTGCGCCGCATCTGCACCAAATGCAAGATGCCCGTCACCAAGATCAGCGCGGCTCTTCTCAAGGAAGCAGGCTTCTCGCCGAACGAGTTTTCCCAACTGCGGCTCTACACGGGGAAAGGCTGCCCGGAGTGCAGCAACGGTTACAAGGGACGGGTTGCCCTCTATGAGATCATGGAAGTGACGGAGAACGTTAAACAGGCGATCACATCCGCTGTTCCCGAAAGCCAGCTCCGCAAGATCGCCATGAAAGACGGGATGCTGACCCTGCGCCAGGAAGGACTGCAGAAGGTCCGGGAAGGAATCACGACTCTCGAAGAGGTCATGGCCAAGACGGTCAAGGAAAAGGAGATGCTTCCCGCTTACCTGCTGAATCCGGATGAGCAGGTCTTCGAGGACGGCGATCTAATCATTAAAGAAGGGAACACGGACAAGAACTTCTACAAACTCATCCAGGGCTGTCTCGTGGTTACCAAAAACGGGATTGTGGTGGGAGAGATCAGCCAGCCCGGGGAATACTTCGGAGAGATGAGCGCCCTCACCAACGAGCCCCGCACGGCAACCATCCGCTCCAAGGGCAAGAGCATCGTCAAGCTCTTCCCCGGAGATAAGCTGGCCGAGGTACTGGAGAAGTACCCGGAGATTGCCACCCACATCGTGACCACCCTGGCCAAGCGCCTCAATGAAGCCAACAACCGCATCCTGGCCGGCCAAAACGGTGGGGACAGGGGCCTGGAAGCGCTGGAGCAGAAGGCCGCCGCCCTCTCTTAAATATCCTTACGATCTTTTCTCCATCAACACCTTCTGAATCTTGACAACGACTTGGGCTACCTCCTGGGCTGTGCCTCCCAGCACCCGCACCATGGCCTCTTTGCCGAAATCCCCCCGGTCCCAGATGATCTCCGGGACCTTGCCAAGTGTGTCGATTCCTCTTTGAACTCCCCACTCCAGTGAGGCCCCTTCTCTTTCCTTGAGCGCGGCGGGTTCCTCCTGGCGGTCGAAGGGCACGACGGAGAGCCCCAGCTTCTGGCAGGCCTCGACGATGTCCGGAGAATAGCGGATGTTCATGGCGGCTCTCATCTCGGGGTCGTGCCTCATGGCCGTCAGGATGATGCGGGCGATATGGCGGGAGCCCCCGAAAGCGGGGGGACTCAGGCGCCGGAAGGTGTCCTCCCAGCGGATCAGGCGGCCCGGGAAAGCAGCCACCTCCTCGGGGGAAATAGCTCTGGGCAAGGCCATCCCCAGATTCGATTGAACCTCGGGGATCAGGCCTCCGATCCGGGACTGTTCCAGGAGCTTGACGGCCTGCTCCAGGTTCTCCATGACCTCCCAGCGGTCCCGATAACTGTAGAGATCGAAGAGGTGATGGGTGGGGCCGATCCCCTTGCCCACGGGGAAGGCGCTGCGGATGGCTCCGGCGGTGAATTCCTTGGCTCTCCGTACGGACTGCGCGAGGTCCAGACCCCGGGCCAGGAATGCGGCAATGGCCGCCGAGAACGTGCAGCCCGTCCCATGGGTGTTTTTGCTGGGGATTCGGTCCCCCCGAAAATGGATGATGCGGTTGCCGTCGAAATAAATGTCGATGGCCTCTCCTTCCAGGTGTCCCCCTTTCACCACCACCGCGCAGCCACTGCCCTCGTGGATGCTCCGGGCTGCTGCTTCCATGTCCGCGATTGTGGCCACCTTCCGGTTGGCGAGGATCTCGGTTTCCGGCAGGTTCGGGGTGATGATCGTAGCCAGAGGAAGGAGCAGCCGGATCAGGGTCTCCCGGGCCTCGGGTTGCAGGAGAGGGTCGCCGCTTTTGGCCGCCATGACGGGGTCCACGACCAGGCACTTCAGTCGGTACTGCCTAATCTTTGCGGCGACGGCCTCGATGATCTTGCGGTTGGAAAGCATCCCCGTCTTGAGGGCGGCCACGTCCAGGTCGCTCAAGACCGAGTCGAGCTGCAAGGCCACGAAGGGGGCCGGTAGATCCTGGACCCCCTGGACTCCCTGGGTGTTCTGGGCCGTCACCGAAGTAATCACGCTGGTTCCGTAGACCCCGAGGGCGGCAAAGGTCTTCAAGTCCGCCTGGATTCCGGCTCCTCCTCCGGAGTCCGATCCTGCGATGGTCAGAGCGATCTTCATGGATTTCCCTCGATCTTGAGCGGTTGCTGTGTTTGCGGCCTCCCGGGTCATTGGGAGACCGTGGGGAGAAGGGAGTTCGTGAACATCTTCTCCACGGGGGTCTTTTTCTCGATCAGTTTGTATTTGAGCATCCAGTTCTGCAGGCGATCCCATTTTTCGGCGCCCTGCAGACCCAGGGGATCCTCAGTCGGCTTCATCAGGGGCACGGCCACTTCCGTGCCGCGCTGGACAATCTCCTTTTGCAGATCGCGGTTGGCCTTCAGGAGAATCGCCGCGGAGCCAGCCGGGTCCTTGAACAGGTCTTCGGTCCCTTTGCGAACCGCCTTCAGGAAACTGCGCAGCACCTCTCCGTTTCGCGCTACAAACCGCTCGTTCGTGATGATGACGAGTTCATAGTAATCAGGGATGCCGTAGTCCTGGATTTTCATGATGTTGACTTCCTGCCCCTTGAGAGCTGCTTCAACGGCCTCCCAGGTAATGTAGGCGCCCACTACGGCGTCCACGCGCTTGCTCAAGAGCCCCTGAGTCAAATTGAAACCCAGGTTCACCACTTGAAAATCCTTGCTGCTGAACCCGTAGTCGGCGGCCAGGGAGGCCAAAATCGCCTGGTCCTGTGGAATCATGGGAGAGCCAATCTTCTTGCCGATCAGATCCCTGGGCTCCCGGATGTTGGCCTCCTTGAAGGAGAGGATCACGTTCAACGGGTGCTGAAAGAGAGGCCAGATGGAAACCACCGGGATGCCCTTGGAGCGGGCCAGGATGACCTCCATGGGATAGCTGATCCCCAGGTCCAGCTTCCCCGTGCCCACCAGTTTGACGGGATCCGTGGTCCCCGAGGGGGTGCGGAACTGGACGCGAAGCCCCTCGCGCTCGAAGTAACCCCTCTCTTTGGCCGTGTATAGCGCCAGGTGGGAGACATTCGGGAACCAGTCCAGAAGGACGTTGAGGGGGCGCAGCTTGGGAGCCCCCAGGACCCCGCCCGGGAATCCGGCCAGGATTCCAACCACGAGGACCAGGGTCACCTGCCATGCCCGCGTGCTCGTGCGCAGCCCGGTTGCCATGCTCATAGGAACCTCCCCGGCAAGCCGTCTCAGAGACCGCCTGCAAATTTCCACTTCAGCGAGAGCCTTTCCATGCCCGCCACCAGGGCAAAAAGCACGATGCCCAGAACAGACAGAACCAAGATAGAAGCAAACATCAGGTCTGTCTGCAACTGGGCATTGGCGACAATCATCAGATAGCCTATTCCTTCCTGCGCGCCAACCCATTCCCCGATCACGGCGCCGATGACGCTGTAGGTGATCCCCACTTTGGTTCCCGAAAACAGATAGGGGAGCGCGGAGGGGACCCGCACCTTGAAGAAGAGCTGAGCCGGTGTGGCGAGCATGGTTCTCAGCAGATTGATCAAATCCCGGTCCGCGGAGCGCAGGCCGTCCACGGCGTTGACCGTGATGGGGAAAAAGACGATAAGGGCCGTGACAATGATCTTGGGAAGCATTCCGTAGCCGAACCAGACCACGAGCAGGGGCGCAATGGCAATCACGGGGATGGTCTGGGAAGCAATGATCAGAGGGTAGAAAGCCCGCTCTACAGTGGTCGAGAAGGCGATGGCGGCCGCCAGCAGGATTCCCGAGGCAAAGCCGAGCCCAAATCCCAAAAGAGTCTCCGCGAGCGTAGTCTCAAGATGGGGCAGAATCGTTCCCCAAGACTCCAGCAGCGTTTTCAAGATCCGCAGGGGAGAGGGGAGAATGTAGGGGTCCACGCGGCCCAAGCTGACGATCCCTTGCCACAGGATCAAGAACCCCAGGATGACAAGTGCCGGGGGGAGGTAGCGCGCCAGGCGCCGGGCCGGGGGGATGCGCGAGGCGGATGGATAGATCCTCTCTGCCCCTGCGGCGCGTAAGACGGGTGAGGCCAGGGGACCTGTCATGAGGCTTCTTCCTGAAAAGCCCGCACGCTCTCTTCCTGGATCATCTCCAGAAGCTCTCTCTTGAGAGACGTGAATTCGGGGAGAATTTCTGCCACCGGGGGCCGGGGTCTCGTCAAGGTCACGGTTTTTTCGAGCTTGACGCGGCCGGGCCTGGCGGTCATGACGTAAATCCGATCCGACAGCAGGATGGCTTCGTCCACGTCATGGGTCACGAACAAAATGGTCGATTTCCATTCTTGCCACAGGCCCAGGAGCCACTGCTGCATGAGAGAGCGGGTCATGGCATCCAGGGCTCCAAAAGGTTCATCGAGAAGCAGGATGTCCCGGTGCTGCAGGAAAGTCCGCAGAAGGGCCACGCGCTGCCTCATTCCGCCCGAGAGCATGGCGGGGTAGTAATCTCCAAAGCCCTGGAGCCCGAATTGGGGCAGGAGGGCCCGGGCTTCCGCCAGAGCCTTTTCCCGAGGCGTCCCGCCAATTTCCAGAGGGATGATGGCATTGCCGAGAACCGTGCGCCAGGGTAGAAGCAGATCGCGCTGCAGCATGTAGCCAAAGAGCCCGGAGACCCCTTGCACGGGAGTTCCGTCGCAACGGATGGTCCCGCTGGTCGGAGGGAGAAGGCCCACCAGAATGTTGAAGAGGGAACTCTTGCCGCATCCGCTGGGCCCCAGGATGCTGACAAACTCCCGGGGGAACACAACCAGGTCCACTCCTTCCAGCACCGGAAAGGAGGCCCCGTTCACTCCGAACACTTTGCTGAGCCCTTCCACTTGCAATTTCGGCAGGCTCATGAGCGCCTCAAAAAAAACGCATCCCGCGGCGGGGATGCGTCACTTGTGGCTGGAAGGACCTTGGAACGATTCCCTACGCTGGCATTACCCAGATCAGGTTCTAGGGGTCACCCCGATGTGCAGGGTTTCTCAGCCGCAAGTGGCTCCCCCACTGGCTAGTTGCAGAGTATGCCCTCCGACCGGGCAGTGTCAAGCCCCTTGCCCTAGTCCCCGCCAGCGCAGGCGCTCGTGACAGAACAGAGCCGCAGCTCCGCGAATGCTGGTGTGTTTGTCCAGGGAGGCAAAGTTGATGCGGGTGGCCTCAAAGGCTTCCCGGAAGGCGTAGCGGCGGGCCCATTCCCGGATGGAATTGAGATACTTCCCCTTTCCTTCCAGGAGACCGCCCCCCAGGAGGATCATCTCCGGATTGAGGAAGTTGATGATGTTGCCCACCGCTGCCCCCAGGTGCTGAACGATTTCTCCGACGAGCTCCCGGCACAGGGGATCCCC
>JACPSX010000255.1 GCA_016193065.1 Candidatus Tectimicrobiota bacterium
GCCATGGCCACGGCCATGTGCGTGTACTCCACCCGGTCGTACCCTTCGATGCCGGTGGGATCGCTGCCCAGTTCCTTGAGCCTGTGATCGAGCAGGATCCGGGTACCGGCTCCCTTCTGGCGGTTTACGAACTTCAGCCCTTTCCTGCCCAGGTCCTTGAGACCTTCAATCCCCTTGGGGTTTCCCTTGGGGATGATGAGCCCCTGCTCTCTCAGGGCTAGGTGCACCACGGTCACCTCGACGCCTTTCAAGTAGCGCTCGATGTAGGGGAAGTTGTAGCGTCCGGTCTCCGTATCCAGCAGGTGAGAGCCGGCCAGGTGGGCCTCCCCGTTTTTGAGGGCCATGAGTCCCCCCAGGCTCCCCACGTTTGTGGAGGAGAGGCTGAGCTCCGGGTGTCGGCGGCGCAGCTCCGTGTAGAGGAGGTCGAGAGTCAGGTCGTGACTGCCGATGACCACCACGCTGTTTTCAATCTCCTCTTCCGAACGCAGAAGGTCGGCCTCGACGATCTCCCCCTGGTTGATCCCTTCGGAAAAGCGGGAGATCTTGATGATCCCGTCCGCCTTTACCAGGGAAGTAATCACGGCGGCTCCCCGGCTCAGGGGAGAGGCGATGATCTTGTCTCCCACCTTGCCCAGCTTCACCCGCACGTACTCGTCGTTGCCCAATCGGGAAGGAATATTGCGGGGTACCAGAACCTTGACTTTTTTCGGTGCGGGCATGGGGATGCCCAGAAACTTGTACATCAGAGGCCGCACGAACTCCTCGAAGGAAATAATGGCCGAGACGGGGTAGCCGGGGATGCCGAGCACGGGCTTGTCGCGGACGACGCCGATCACAGTGGGCTTACCGGGCATGATGCTCACCCCGTGCACCAGGAGCTTGCCCAGATCGCCGATGACCCGGGCTGTAAAATCCTCGCGGCCCGCCGAGGAGCCCGCGTTGATAGTCACGATGTCGCAGGTCTCCAGGGCCTGGTTGAGAGCTCGGCAGAGGTCTTCGTAGCTGTCCTTGACGATGGGAAATCGGACTCCTTCCCCTTCCCACTGCTGCGCATATGCGCACAGGACCCGGGAATTAAATTCGATGATGTCCCCGCTCTTGAGCGGGATCCCGGGCTCCACGAGTTCATCCCCCGTGGGGATCACGGCCACCCGGGGGCGGCGGCGCACGGGCACACGGGTGATCCCGCCGGCCAAAAGGGCGCCCAGGTCGCAGGGACGGATCCGGTGGTTTTCGGGGAGGATGAGCTCCGTGACCACGATGTCCTCGCCAGCCACCCGGACGTAGTACCAGGGGGGGACGGAGGCGACAATCTCGATGGCCTCTTCTCCAATAGGCTGCACGTCTTCAATCTTGATGACGGCGTTCATGCCGGAGGGCAGAGGATCTCCGGTGTCCAGGGGCACGGCCTGTTCCGGGATCTGCAGGCGGACCGGCTCGCGCTCGCTGGCTGTATAGGTCTCCTCGGCACGCACGGCGTAGCCGTCCATGGCGCTGGCGTGAAAATGAGGCGAGGAGATCGGAGCGAAAATGGCCCTGGCGGTGATGCGCCCCAGGGACTCCGCGACGTCCACTTCTTCCCAGGGCCGGGGGGAGGGGAAGTGAACCTCGGAGAACAGGAGGGTTCGCGCCTCCTCGAGAGGTTTCTTGTCCAGATAGACCTTGCGCTCCATGAAAACTTCCCCCGCAATCCCGGTAGCGTTCCAACTGGATGTGCCCGATCTGAGCGAATTGACGGGCGGCAAAATTATAAACCCTGCGAACCGGGAACGTAGCCCAAAATCGTTGGAACGGTACTAGAAGAGGATCACTTCGACTTCCTGCCCTTCTCTGAGACCTTCCGAATTCAGGTCGATCCGAATGTAACCATCGGCCTTTACCATCGTGGAGATCATGCTGGACTTCCCCAGTACCGGCTGTGCCACCCAACCTCCGTTGGACTTCTCGAGGGCGACCCGGATGTAGTCTTCACGCCCCTGGGCCGAGGCCACGTTTCGCGACAGGCGAGCGTGCAGCGTTCTTCGCCAGTTCCCCCCCTCGATCGGCAGCCCGGCCAAGTGGCGGATCAGAGATTTCCCAAAAACCTCGAAGACGATCATGGCCGACACGGGATGGCCCGGCAGCCCGATGACCGGCTTGCTTCCGACCCGAGCCACGATCGTGGGCTTGCCCGGGCTGATGGAAATGCCATGGACGAGAACACCGGGTTCCCCCAGCGATTCGATGATCTCCACCGTGAAATCCTTGCGCCCGATCGAGCTGCCGCCCGAGATGAGGACAAGATCCGTGCGCTCCAGGGCATCGGTGACCACCTGGCGGATGGTTTCATAATCGTCGCGAACAATCCCGCGGTGATCGACGACCCCTCCGCACTCCTCGATCATGGCCCCGATGGAGTACTGGTTCAGGTTGCGGATCTGGCCGGGAGCAGGAACCTGTTCGGGATCGACCAGCTCATCTCCCGTGGCGATCAGGGAGACCACAGGCTTGCGGTAGACCCGCAGGCGGGTAATCCCCAGCGCGGAGAGGGCGCCGATCTCCTGAGGCCGTATGAGCCTGCCGGCCTCCAGGATCACGTCGCCCCGGCGCACGTCTTCTCCCGCCCGCAGCACTCCGTCCCACGGCGCACAGGCGCGGGTCACCTCCAGCGTGCGGTCGTCCGGCAGGTTCGTATACTCTTCCATAACCACCGCGTCCGCGCCCGGAGGGAGCATCCCCCCCGTGGCGATCTTGATCGCCCGGCCCGCGCTGACGGGCTCGCGGGCTTCCTCCCCCATGGAGATTTCTCCGGTCATCTCCAGGTAAACGGGCACTCCATCCGAAGCTCCGAACGTGTCCTTGGCCAGGACCGCGTAGCCGTCCACGGTGGCTCGATGAAAGGGGGGGAGATTTTCCGGAGAGGTGACCGGTTCGGCCGTCACGCGCCCCAGCGCCGAGGATGTAGCCGTCTCTTCCTTTGATGCGGGTGGGAACTCCCGCAGGATTTCGAAAACTTCGCCGGGGGTTTTCACCTGAAAGAAAGGCTTCATCTCATGGTTCCATGCCGTTTGCTGGCGGGTGCTGTAAAAGACGATACGCCCTTACTCTAGGGCACCCCACCCCCCTTGTCAAGCAAAGGGGTCCCTGACGATGGGTTCTCAAGCATCGAGGAAGGCTTTCTCCGCGGTCTGCAGGCTTGCGCCCGGCTTTTCCAGACGCCCCTGGGCGCGCAGGATCTGTTCCAGTGCGGACAGCAGGGTGAGTACCGTGGCCAGAGTGGCGTTTTGCCCCATGAGGCCGATCCGCCACACCTTACCGCGCAAGGGGCCGAGCCCCGCGCCGATCTCGATGTTGTGATCCTCCAGCAGGCTTTGACGGGTTCTGGCCTCATCGAGACCGGAGGGGATTTTTACCGTTGTGAGACTCGGCAGCCGGTAGGGCGTGGGTACGTGAAGCTCAAACCCGAGGGCGGCGAGGCCGCTGTACAACGCCAGAGCGGCCCGGCGGTGGCGATCGAAGCGGGCTTCGAGTCCCTCTTCCAGGATCACGCGCAAGGCCTCCCGGAGGGCGTAGATGAGCAGCGTCGGCGGCGTGTGGTGGTAAACCCGCCCCCGGGACCAGTACTGCTCGATCAGCTTCAAATCCAGATACCAGACTCCGCAGGGGGATTTCCGCGCCTTGATGGCCTCCAATGCACGATCGCTCAGGGTCAGGGGTGAGAGCCCCGGAGGGGCATTGAGGCATTTCTGGGTACCGCTGTAGCAGAGGTCAATGTGCCAGGAATCGACCTCCACGGCGGCTCCGCCGAGAGAGGTTACCGTATCGACGATAAAGAGGGCCTGATGTTCCCGGCACAACCGGCCGATTTCGGACAGGGGCTGCAATACTCCCGTCGAGGTTTCCCCATGGATCAGAGCCACCGCCTTGATGGGGCCGCGGGTCTTTAAAACCTCCTCGATCTGGGCAGGATCGATGGGAGAGCCCCACGCGGCTGCGATCTCGATCAATTCGCCCCCGTGGCGGCGGACAATCTCGGCCATTCTCTGCCCGAAGAGGCCGTTGACGCCAACGGCTACCCGGTCACCGGCCTCGACCATGTTGGCCAGGACTGCTTCCATACCGGCCGTCCCCGGGCCGGAGAGAGGGAAAGTCAGGCGATTCGCGGTGCGGAAGAGGGCCCGGAGAAGTTCCATGGTTTCGTCCAGGAGGGTGAGAAAGTAGGGGTCCAGGTATCCCAGGATGGGAGCGGACAGGGCCCGGACTACACGGGGGTGAAGGTTGCTGGGCCCCGGCCCCAGCAATAACCGGACCGGCGGGCTGAATTCACCGAAGGACTTGGATTCTGTGGTCATTTTCAGCTCGCCCTCCCTCCCACTTCCCTACACCTTTGCGGGGCATTAACGTCTAACCCAAACGCGCAAATACTTTTTCTTGATGCGCCCCTCACCCTTCCCCTCTCCCCTCAGGGAGAGGGATAGGGAGAGGGGATTCGAACGTATCAGGACTGAATGCGTTTGTATTGGTCCGGGTCCGGGCGCAGATGCAATGGTACAACAGAATCGGGAAAGGTGCGATTTAGTTTTCCGTATAGATCACGAGCTTCTGTCCGAGCGAGAGATGCTTGCGGTTTCCCAGATTGTTCCACTCGCGGATCGAGTTTACGTAGACCTTGTAACGGCTGGCGATGTCCCACAAGGTATCCCCCTTCTTGACCGTGTAATACACCTTGTTGCCGTCTCGGGCGATCTTCTCCTCGGTGACTTCCCGTTTATCCGGAGTCCAGGCCTTGAAGTTGGCGGCGAAGAAGGAAGTGCTCCCCTTGGGGATGTTGACCTTGTGGGTCCCCGGCGGGAGGGAGTCCTGGCTCAGCTCCGGGTTCAGTCTGCGGATCTCCCGGTAGTAGGAACCCGCGGCCTCGGCGATGACCCGGAGATGCAATTTCCGCTTTACGTTTACGGTCACCATGTCAAATTCCATGGGGGTGTAGAGCTCTTCCCGCGGCAGAGCGTAGCCGTAGCGGGCGGGATTGCTCAGGATCAGCTTGGCGGCAATGATTCGGAACACGTAGCGCTCGGTCTCGTTGGGCAGGGCGAGCTGGTAGTAATTGCTCACGTGCTGCTCTTCCATGGCCTTGCGGACTCTGGACTCCCCGGCGTTGTAGGAAGCCAAAGCCAGGGGCCAGTTGCGGAATTCCCGGTTCAGATCCGAGAGGTAGCTCACAGCCCCCTCTGTGGCTTTCTCCACATTGCGCCGTTCATCCTTCCAGTTGTTGCTCTCCATCTTGTAGCGCCGCCCCGTGGAGGTGATAAACTGCCAGACCCCCGAAGCTCCGGCCCAGGACTGGGCGCCGGTCTGTAGACCGCTCTCGGCCAGGGTCACGTACTTGAGGTCGTCGGGTAACCCCCGCTCCTTGAGCTTCTTTTCAATCATGGGGAAGTGGCGGCCGCTGCGCTTGAGCCAGAGGATGATCTGGGGGGCATCTCCGACCATCAATAGGAATTCCCGCTCCAGGCGTTCCTTGACGTCCCATTTATCCAGGGGGACTGGCTGCCCGGCGAAGTCCACCTTGTCCGGCAACCGGTAGGTGCTTAGGATCGAGGAGCGGGGAGGAGTCTTGGTTCCATGCTCGAGGGCCTCCAGGTGCTTTTCAAGCTGTTGGTTTTCGCCCTGGAGGGTGCGGATTTGATCCTGGAGCTTGCGGATTTGCTCCAGGACGGGCTGTGCCTGGATCTGGGCCAGCGCAGCGCCGCCGGGACCGGGCATTTCCTGGGGGTTGGCAGCGACCGAAAAGACCAGGAGAGTGGATAGGGTTGTGACCGAGGCCCGGATTGAGCGGCTTGCAATACCTATTAAGAATCCCATTCGTATCCCCCATGAGGCGATGAGGTTGCTCTTGTTGACTATTACCTGATCGGCCGCTTCTGCAAAATCGTTGAGGAGATTCGCGGGTCCAGGGGCTCATTGCCGCGCAGTTTTTCGGCCTCCGCCACTTTCCGGATGGCCAGCATGTAGGCGGCCGTCCGCAGGGGAACTCGCTCTTTTCTCGCTACCTCCCGGACCTGAACGTAGGCCCTGACCATGATCTTTTCCAGCTCGCTGTTTACCTGGTTCTCCTCCCACTGGAACTGTTGCAGGTTTTGCACCCACTCGAAGTAGGAAACCGTGACCCCCCCCGCATTGGTCAGGATGTCGGGAAGCACGTGGATCCCCCGGTCGTTGAGAATTTCGTCGGCGGAGGTCGTGGTGGGGCTGTTGGCCGCCTCCGCTACGATCCGGGCCTTGATCCGGTCTGCGTTGAGCTTCGTGATGACCCCACCCAGGGCCGCGGGGACCAGGATATCGCACTTAAGCTCAAGGAGATCCTCGTTGCTGATTGCGTCCGCTTCCCGGTAGCCACCCACGCTGCCCTGCCGTTTGGCATGCTCGAGGACTTTGGACACATTGAGACCCTTAGCGGAGTAGATTCCTCCCTGGACGTCGCTGATGGCGAGGACCTTGGAGCCTGCTTCAGCGGCCAGCAGAGCCGTGTTTGAACCCACGTTTCCAAAGCCCTGGATGGCCATGGTGGCTCCCTTCAGGTCCAGCTTGAAATCGCGGGCCGCTTCCCGGATCACGAAGACGACCCCCCGCCCGGTGGCCTGCTCTCTCCCCTTTGACCCCCCCAGGTGCAGAGGTTTTCCCGTGACGATGCTTGGCGTATGGCCGTAGTGCGCTCCGTATTCATCCATGATCCAGGCCATGACCTGGGCGTTCGTGTTTAAATCCGGGGCGGGAATATCGCGGTACGGCCCCAGGACGATGCTGATGCGGGAAATGAACTTGCGGGTCAGACGCTCGAGTTCCAGGCTCGACATCTGGGTGGGGTCGCAGGTGACTCCCCCTTTGGCTCCGCCAAAGGGGATATCCACCAGGGCGGTCTTCCAGGTCATGAGGGAAGCCAGCGCCTTCACCTCGTCAAGGTCCACGTCCGGGTGGTAGCGGATTCCTCCTTTCTGAGGGCCACGGGCGCCATTGTGCTGCACCCGGTACCCCAGGAAGACCACCAGCCGGCCATCGTCCAGGCGCACGGGAATCTGAACAGTCACCTCGCGAAACGGGGTTTTCAGGAGAACCCGCATGGATTCGTCGAGGTTCATTTTGTCTGCGGCAATGTCGAATTGATAGTTCGTGTTTTTAAATGAGCTGACCTTCCCGTGGGGCTTTTGACGGTTAGAGACTTTTACCATTGCTGGGCCTTTCGGCGGTGCGGGGAGGAAGGGAACCGGGACCGGGATTTCTCCCTCGACTGTGGCTGGAGATGGCAGCAAACCTTTAGTGGCAGTTCGCACACCCTCCCGGGTTGCCGCAATGGCTGCAACCCTTCCCGGCAACGGAACTGTTGAACTTCCCTCCGCTCTGGAAGGCAAAGACGGAAAGCTTGCGTTCCAGGTCGTGGCCGCCGCAGCGTGGGCAGGAAACGGTGGCTCGGGAATTCATGACCAGGGTTTCAAAGTCATTCTCGCAGGCCGGGCAATGGAATTCGTAGATCGGCACGGCTTTGGATCCCCTATCGATTGGCACCCGCAGGGCGGGTACCCGGCACGGCGGTCTCTTTCAGGTTTTTGGAAAGCTTTTCCCAATCCGCCAGGAAGCGCTGCAGTCCCACGTCGGTGAGGGGGTGCTTCCAGAGCTGGGTCATCACGCTGTAGGGCATAGTGGCGATGTGGGCCCCCATCAGAGCGGCATCGAGAACGTGCACCGGGTTTCGGATCGAGGCCACGATGACTTCGGTTTCGATTCCGTAGTTGTCAAAGATCGTCAGGATTTCCTCGACCAGATCCATCCCTCTGTGGCTCACGTCATCCAGACGACCGACGAAAGGGCTCACGTATGCGGCCCCCGCCTTGGCAGCCAGAAGGGCCTGGGTGGCGGAAAAGATCAGGGTGACGTTTACGGCAATCCCCTCTTGTTTTAAAAGGCGGGTGGCCTTGAGACCGTCCGGAGTCATGGGGACTTTGACCACGATGTTGGGGGCCACGGAGGCGAGCTCCCTGCCTTCCCGGACCATCTCTTCGGCCCGGGTGGCGACGACCTCCGCATTGACCGGACCCTCGACGATGGAGCAAATCTCCCCGAGAACTTCGCGAAAATCCCGCCCCTCCTTGGAAACCAGGGTGGGGTTGGTTGTGACCCCATCCACCATCCCCAGGCTGTGGCCTTCCCGGATTTCGGTAATCGCCGCTGTATCTAGAAAAAACTTCATTTGTTTATCCTCCCCGGAGCCTTCCAACTCAATCCTTCTGGTTTTTCCCCTGGCGCTTGTAAGTCCGGACACATTCCTCGCTGCAAAAGTAGTGCTGGTCTCCTCGAATCCGCCTGCGAAGTGCAGTCCCCTTGGGGATATACACTTGACAGGCGGGATCAAGGACCAACTCGTCGGCCTGCGGGCCCTGCACCGCGGCTATCCTCTTCTTCCAACTGAACCAGAAACGAAGAATCCGATATAAGAGCCAAATCCCATAATAAGCCAGGATGGCCAGGAAAAAGAATAAAAAGAAGCGCAATACCAACTCCTAAGCGTCTGGAAAGTGGAGTATAACAGCGGGGGCGCCATTGTCAAGCCGCCGTTTTCCCG
Source organism: Candidatus Tectimicrobiota bacterium (assembly GCA_016193065.1). Lineage (GTDB taxonomy): Bacteria > JACPSX01 > JACPSX01 > JACPSX01 > JACPSX01 > JACPSX01. The sequence goes on from JACPSX010000255.1 coordinate 8,594, forward strand.
TTGACAGGCCGGCGGGTTCACGCTAGTAGTGATTCACTACCGGACCAGAAAAAAACCTCTTTCCACCCGGAGGTTCCCGATGATTGTGCGGACCTTTGAAGTCGGCTCGGATCAAAACAACACCTATCTTTTGGCCTGCGAGAAGACTCGAATTGGGGCCATTGTGGATCCGTATCTGGAAGTTCCCGGCATCCTCCAGGCGGCCCGGGATGAAAAGATACGGATTGAGTACGTCCTCCTCACTCACACCCACCGCGATCATTGCCTGGGCGTCCCCGAGGTCGTGATGGCCACGGGAGCGACGGTTTACGTCCACGAAAAGGAGGCCGAAAGGGTCCCGGGGGAGGGGAAACTCCTGACCCTGAAGCAAGGCAGCCGCGTGCAGGTTGGCGAGATCATCCTGGAGGTATTTCACACGCCGGGACATACGCCGGGCGGGGTCACGTATTACCAGCCGGACTCCGCAGGGGCCATCACCGGGGATGTCCTCTTTGTGGGCTATTGCGGCCGGGCCGACCTGCCCGGCAGTGACCCGAGAGCCCTGTGGCGAAGCCTGCAAGCCCTTGCAAAGCTTCCCGATCACACGGTCATTTACCCCGGCCATAATTACGGCAAGACCCCCGGTTCCACCGTGGGCTACGAAAAATCCTTCAACCCGTACTACCAGTGCCGTACGGAGGAGGAGTTCGTTCAACTGCGCCTCTACGGCAAGGTCGAGTAAGTCTCTTTTCCCCTCTGAGTCCATTTTTTTCCTGGTATGAAAATTGCTTAATGTGCCGATACGTCTCCTGTGCGGTGCTCTACCAGGGAGGTGGAAATGGTCGAAGCGTCTATAGCCGGTATTCTCAGCGAGCGGGAAAAAGTTGACAGCATTGTTCGTGAAGTCAAGAAGATCATTCTTGGGCAAGATGAACTCATCGGCAAAATTCTCATAGCGCTTTTTGCCGGGGGGCACGTGCTTCTGGAGGGAGTTCCCGGGCTGGCCAAAACCCTGCTGGTTTCCGCCATAGGCAAGACCATTGGCGGCACCTTCCGGCGCATCCAGATGGTGCCGGACATGATGCCCAGCGACATCGTGGGAACGTACATCTATGCCAGCGGGCGCTTTGAGGCGGAGAGGGGTCCCGTCATCGGGGCCCACGTCGTTCTGGTGGACGAGGTCAACCGGGCCCCCGCCAAGACCCAGGCGGCTCTCCTGCAGGCCATGCAGGAGCGCCAGGTCACGATCATGGGAAAGGAGACCTTCGAGCTTCAGGACCCCTTCATGGTCCTGGCCACCCAAAATCCCATCGAGCAGGAGGGGACCTATCCTCTCCCCGAGGCCCAGTTGGACCGCTTCCTCTTTAAGCTGCTCGTGGATTACCCGAGCCGGGAGGAAGAGATTCAGATCCTGGAAAATACCCACCTCGACCGGCGCAACCAGATCGAGGCGGTAGAGAATGTCATTACCCCCGAAGACATTGTGGCGCTGCGGGAAGAGATCCGCCGAATTGTACAGGTCGGCCGGCCGGCCCACGCTTACATGGTGGACCTGTGCCGGGCCACCCGGCACCCCGCGGATTACGGGCTCGGCGAATTGGGGGAGAAGATCCGCATTGGGGCCTCACCTCGGGGGATTCTGGCCCTGCGGGATGCCGCCAGGGTTTACGCCTTCATAAAGGGGAGGCGCCATGTCTACCCGGAAGACATCCAGGCCATTGCCAAGGAGGTCCTGCGCCACCGGATACTCCTGGAGTACACCGCCGAAATGGAGGGGATCAGAGCGGACGATGTGATTCAGATGATCCTCAGTGGAGTCAGCGTACCGTGAAAGAGATCTTGCAGCGGCTCAAGCAGGTCAACTACTTCATCAACTGGTACTCGCTTTCGCTGCGGCCCGGGAAGTGGTTCAGCGTGTACCGGGGAGCCGGGATGGAGTTCGAGAAGATCAGCCGCTACGATTTCGGCGAGGATCCGCGCTGGATCAACTGGAAGGCAACGGCCCGCTTCGGCGGCATGAGGACCTACAAGAACACGTATTTCGAGGAGCGCGAGCTCAGGCTCATGCTGCTGGTGGATTTGAGCGGCTCCATGGACTTCGGCAGCGGCCGGGCCAGCAAAAGGCGCCTGTCCGCCGAAGTCGCGGCCGTTCTGACCCATTCCGCTCTGCGCTTTGGGGATTCGATCGGCTGCATCGGCTACAGCTCCGGCATCGATGTGTACTGGCCTCCCGGCAAAAAGAGGGAATACATTTACCAAATTCCGAACAGCTTACTCGCCGCCCGGTCTGCCACCCGCAGCGGTAGTGGCCTGTCCCTGGCAGTGGAGAGGCTGCCCAGGAAACGGGCCCTCGTCTTCATACTGTCGGATTTTTTCGATGATCCGCCTGTGCTCGGCAGAGCCCTGGAAGCGGCCCGCCGCCGCCACGATGTGGTCCCCATCATGCTCCGGGACCGCAGGGAGAGCGAGCTTCCCGCCCTGCGGGGGAGTTTTCGCCTGCGGGATCTGGAAGACGGCGGGGTGCAGCGGGTCTGGATTGGAGAGAAGAAAGCCCGGGCGTTTGCAGAATACGTGGAGGGGCAGGACAGGGAAGTGCAGGCTCTTTTTTCGCGGTACCGGTTGGACGGGCTGCGGCTGTGTCCCGATGAGGATTATATCCCGCCGCTGGCCCGCCTGTTCCTGAGCCGCCGCCGGAGGCGGGCATGAAATCAGCCCTGCGAGTTGCGGTCGAGATCTCCATCCTGGTCTTGCTTGCAAACACGGTTGTGACTTTCCCGGCGCAGCCGGCGGAAATCCCCCAGCCTCCTGCCGCGGGTGCACCCTCGGGAGAAGGGCCTGGAGACAGGGAACCTCCTCCGGGCGCTCCGGCCAAGGCCCCGGAGGCTCAGAGCGAATCCCCCGAAGAGAGGAGCGGCCCGTTCCCCATCCGGGTCCGCTACGAGGTGGAGCGGGACTTCGGATACCACATCGGAGATGAAGTCCCCGTGGTTGTGGTCCTGACCATCGAACCGGGAACCATCGTGGATCTGGTGAAGCTGCCTGGAGTCGGTGACTTCCACGGCCCCTTTCAGGTGCGCCAGCTCAAGATCGAACCCGGCCAGGAAGGAAGGTTGAAGACCTACCGGATCCGGTACGTGGTCCAGTTATTCCGTCCTTCTCTGGCCGTCGATGAGGTGAAGTTTCCTCCCCTGGAAATCCTCTTTGCGCGCTCCCAGTCCCACCTTCCTCCGGGGGGATACCGTTACCGCAGTCTTCTCACCCCTCCCCAGGCTCTGCAGTTCTCCAGGACCGCTTCCTACTCGAGCACAATGCGCGGGATCAAGGGACCTCTGGAGGATCCCCGCCCGTTCATGACCTGGGGAGCTTTCGGACTGGGCCTGTTCTTGCTGGCCTTTGCCGGCGGGAACTTGGGGCTTGATGTTTACCGGCGCTGCCGGGACCGGAATCTGAACAAGGAACTTGCCCCGGTGGAGAGGGCCCTGGCCTCTTTCCGCGAGGCCCAGCACAAGTACCTGATCGAGGACGATAACGTCTCCCTCCTGTTCGCGGAGGTGAGCAGGGTCTTCCGTTCTTTCCTGTCGGAAGTGTATCCGGTCCACGCTCTGAACCAGACTCCGGAACAGATCCGCGCGTCCTTCTCAGACAATCCCCGGCAGGTGGAAATTTTCGACGTCCTCAAATGCTGCAACCAGATTCTCTACGAGGGCCACGAGCCTTCCGCCTTCGAGCGCGAGCAGATCATGAGCCGCCTGGGCACCCTGGTCGTCGATCTGAGCTGCGAGAACGGGGCCTCCGGCCGCAACGGGAAAACCAACCACGGGGACGGACACGATGCGCCTGGCTAGTTTTTACCTTCTCGCAGTGGGTTTCCTGTTTTTCCTGTGGCGTTTTCCCAGGGCGCGGCAGGCCGTGGGATTTTCCCGTCTGGCGCTGTGGCGGGCAGTCTCCGGGTCCACCCCGTGGGCCCGGCTACCGGGTTTGCTGTTGGGTGCGGGCCTCTTGCTCTTTCTCCTGGCCCTGGCCCGCCCGCAATGGGGCCAGGTCGTCGAATCCGAGCGGCTCATGGCGCGGGATATCATTCTCGTTTTGGACCTCTCCTACAGTATGGATTTTCCCCTCTTGGGGGCAAAGGACGTGAAGAAGCTCGATCTGGCGAAACAGGCCGCCCTCGAATTTCTCTCCCGCCGGAAGAAAGACCGGGTGGCCCTCATGGTCTTTGGCGATGAAGCGTACGGGGTGTGGCCGCTGACCACGGATATGGAAATCCTGAGCCGGGCCGTTTCCCGCCTGGGGGACCGGTATTACGGAGGCACAAACCTCGTCAAACCATTGCGGGAAGCGCTCGGACACTTCCAGGAGATGGGCAGGTCGCGGGAGAAAGTGCTGATCCTCCTCTCTGACGGCGATGCCCCCATTGCGGAAGGAGACCGGGTTTGGATCAGCCAGCGCATGAGAGAGCAGGGGATTCATTTCTACCTTCTCGGAGTCCAGCTCAGCAATGCGGGGGACATCTTGAGCGTGGTTAATTCGGTGCAGGGCCGCTACCTGGACATTCAAAAGCCCGAGGAATTTTCCCGGGCCTTTGCCGAGATTGCGCGCCTGGAGCCTTCCCGGATCGCCGTGGCCCGCCGCCTCAAATACCGGGAAATTTACCCCACGGCGGTGCTGGCGGGGCTGGGCTTCTTCTCCGTTTTCCTGGTTTTGGAGAACACCGTTCTCTTGAGGGTGCCATGATAACCGTTTCCTCTTTCTTTAATAAACGCTCCTGGCGCTGGGTGTGGCGGCTGGCCCTGATGCTGGTTGGAGCGGCGCTGATGGCCGGAGCTCTCTACCAGAAGTGGGGGTACAGTGATCTTCTCAGGGCCGGCAATGAGGCGGTGGGCTGGCGCCAATTCGACAGCCTCGCCTACGAGAAGGCCTCCGGTTACTTTTTGGCCGACCCCGACGTTGTGGCCTACAACATCGGGGTGAGGGCCTATGAGGCCAAGAGCTACAAGAAAGCCGCCGAATCTTTCCGCGATGTGGTCAATTCGACCAGTTCCCCCGAACTGAAACGGAGGTCTTATTATAACCTGGGAAACCTCTTGACCTTGATGAGTCAACCCCGGGAAGCGGTGGCCATGTATGAGGAGGCGCTGCGCCTGAACCCCGGAGATTGGGACGCAAAACACAATCTGGAAAGGCTCTTCGTCTTCCACGCCGCCGAACTCGGCGAGGAAAAAAATTCTGTCCCCTTAAAGCAGGCCCCCGGCAGCCGCCAGCCCGGCAACGGCAATCCGGGACAAGGGAGCGGGACCGGTACCCCCGATCCCGGGATCTAGTTTCGTGTCTCCTCCCTCACGCCGGCCATTGGGGAGGTCAGGATGATCCTGCCGTTCTACTTCAAGAATCCCGCCTTTCTCTGGCTGCTCCTGTCCCTGGTGCCGCTGACCGGCCTTCTCCTGCTGGGCCACAGGAGGCGATCGGAACTGCTGCGGCAATTCGGACGAACGGAGCTGTTGCGCGAGTTTTCCTATCTCTCTTCGGGCCGCTCCCGGTTTTTATCCGCAGCGATTCTCGGCGCGTTTTTTGTCCTGGTCGTGTTGGCTCTGGCCCGCCCCGTTTTGCCGGGCCAGCACGTGCGGGTGAAGGAGGGCATTTTGGATGCGGTCATCGTCCTGGACGTATCCAAAAGCATGGCGGCGGAAGACTATCCCAACTCCACCTCGAGACTGAAAAAAGCCAAAGAGGTGATCGAGAGCTTTCTGGAGATCTTGCAGGGCAATCGAGTCGGCCTGGTCACGTTTGCGCGGGAGGGATTTCCCCAGGCAGAGCTCACGGACGATTTTCTGGCTCTGAAGTTCGTGCTGAAATATTGGGTGGAGATTGAGTCAGCGCCCGGCGGCGGCACGGCATTCCGGCCGGCCATCAAGGAAGCGCTCCAGCTCTTTGATCAGAAGCCCCGGAACAAGCTTCTCGTCCTCCTGAGCGACGGTGGGGATGAAGCCCCGGAGACCCTAGAGCCCCTGCTGGCGGAAGTGCGGGCGAAAGGGATCAAGATCATCAGCCTGGGCCTTGGCCGGCCTGAGGGGAGCCCGATTCCTCTCTACGACGAGAAGGGACAGTTCAAGGACTGGATTCAATATCAGGGGAGCCTGGTTCTGACCCGTCTCAACGACTCCCCGTTGAAGAGCCTGGGCGAGGGCACGAGCGGGATCTATCGCCGGATCAGGACAGGCCTCGAGATCCGTCCTCTGTTCCGGGACCGGCGCGTCGTGGAGAGCAGGCTGATCGAGGGGGAAATGGAACTTTATCAGATTTTTCTAGGTCTTGGTCTCGCGCTCTTGTGGTGGAACCGCTTTTCCCTGGACCCGTAGTGCCCAACCTTTACCAGCGCCTCGAACAACTGTTGAACCCTTTAAAATCCCCTCTCCCCCGCGGGGGACAGGGACAAGGGGGGTGCTCCGTCTGTACACACCCTCTTTCTAACTCACCACACTAGTCCCCTCGATACCCCGTCCCATCACGTGAAGCTGGGTCCCGGGGGCATCTAATCCCAACTGTCTGGGCGTGCCTTCTCATTCCCCCAAGGAGGTGAACCTGCCAAGTTCATTCAGAAACAACGTCCCTTCGCGCGCGGGAACATCACAAAGCTATTTTTAAGCCTGACCCTTTCTTTCTTTTGCTTTCTTGCTGGAGCCAGTTGTTAGAATCAGATATGGTCAAGACGCCTTTTCCAGACGCTCTGCGACCCAGACTTTGATAATGGCTTGGCGAGGCACACCCAAACGTTTAGCCTCTTTGTCCAATAAGTGAACCATCCACAGAGGAAAATCTACATTCACTCTCTTTTGCTCTTGCCCCGGCCTCCTTGCTTTTGACATATCAAGATATTTGGAAATATCCTCACCCTCGTCAAACTTCTTATCAAATTCACGCGCTTTCATATATATCAACCTCCTCCTTTCGCGACCGCCTCACGGAAATAATTCTTATCTTTTCCCCCCGATGCGTTACGACTCCTGACCAGTATCTTCCTTCGATCTTGCCGATTACTATGAATCGCGGTTCATCGCTGGTTTTCGCAGGAATCTCCATGAAATCAGGATCGTCCCAAAGCGCCTGGGCTTCATAGAAATCAATACCGTGTTTTGTCTTATTGGCTTGGCTTTTCTTAGGATCGAACTCAAATTCCATCGTATAATTACTATACCTTTTATATACCAGTAGTCAACCTGCTAAATTCTTTTCTAACATATTCAAGGATGGAGCAACACGGTTACGGATCGTAATGACGGCAAAGGATCAGTCAGGCAGGTGGATGGAAAACGAGAAGGTCAGCGAAAAATAATCAGGTTCAGAGAGGCAGCACTACCGTGAAGCGGTTTCGTTCAACGTGAATTAGGCAGTAGCTTGCTGCTGCCTTTGTTTCCGCTGCTGAAGCCATCGCTCGAATGAGGCAGCATTTTCTGCGGACTTTTTGCCAAGCAACAATCCCTCAACACCGATATCCTCGTCGGGATCAGGCCAATGGATCCCGTAGCCTGCGCCGTTGATCTGAAGATTGGCGCGCTCGGCTGGTGTGCCCTGGGCCAGACGTGGATGCCAGCCGATGGGAACAGAGATCGTGCGCCCGTCTTCGAGATCTACGGACAGGGAATTTTCTGTAACCATCACGCTCACAACTCTAGTCAGTGTGAGTGTAACCGCCGCAGAATGCATCCCATTCATTTCTCAGGACCTCCAGATTCTCACGGATAACGCGCTCAATGTCGCGCAACTCCTTGCGAGTATGGCGAGTTGATAAAACAGCCTCCTTCTTGGAGAACGGGGCTGGGTCCCGGGGGCATCCAACATCGACTGTGTGGGCATGCCCTTTCATTACCCCACCCCAAGGAGGTGAACCTATCAAGTTCATTCAGAAACAACATCCCGTCGCGCTGCAAACATCGAAAAGCTATTGTGCAAGCCTGACTGTATGCCACTCCTCTTTGTAAACGCCAGCTAGACGCGTCCTTTTCCACTGTGGTCCAAGACAGTCTATTTGCCACTAGCCAAGATCGCGCTCAGGGCAGATTTGATCGCTTCAAGCGGTTCCTGCTTGAGAACGCCAACCTCTGCTACTATGAGAGCCGAATTTGCCGTGAACAGTTTTGACGGACGGACATAGCTCTCGATTCGCAGAGACCCAGACCGAAAGCTTTCGTCGGTCAAGCGAATCGCGTGAGGATCGCCGTACGGATTGCTGGTGATCTGACAGAGGATCCAGTCGTCACGTCCCGCCTCGGCGAGGACAGGACTACCGCTCCCGCTGCAGATGGGACCATGCAGCGTCCTCCTCGGGTCGGTTCCAGTCCTGCGCCAGTGCGGGTTCGCTCAGAAGGGACGACTCGTGGACACCAGCGTCGGCGGGATCATCGAGGATCATCACAAAGGCACGACGCGTGCCCAGCAGCTTGACCGACTCGAGGAGGCGAACGTTACCTTGCTCGTCAACTACGGCTTCGATCGCTCTAACCATGAGGCGCCTCCTGACACATTATACCATAGCATGGTAAGCGCGAAGGAAAAGGGGGACGTTGTTGCCGGGTGCACGACCTTCGTCCCCTCGATACCCTGTCCCATTACGTGATGCAGCGTCCCGGGGGCATTCAATCTCGACTGCCTGGGCATGCCCTCTCATTACTCCAAGGACGTGGACCCGTCAAGTTCATTCAGAAACAACGTCCCCTCGCGCCCGGGAACATCAAAAAGCCATTTTGCAAGCCTGATCCTTTCCAGACCCTTTTCCTGGCACTCAAAAACAGCTCGATAAATCTATCGCGGATTCTTACAATCAACTTTATAATTTGCAACCGAAATGAAAAGGCGATCTTCCCTCACGGCCGGCCAGTTTATCGAAGAGCTCCTGGGGCAGGGACGCTACACGTTCGCCCGGGAGGAGGCAGAGCGACGCCTCGGAACGTCGCAGGCGGCCGCCTACATGACCCTGCACCGCCTGGTCAAGGCGGGTCGCTTGGTCATGCCCCGGTCCGGGTTCTACGTCATCGTGGACCCGCAGCACCGCGCCGCCGGTACCTTGCCCCCGGAGTGGTTCATCCACGAGCTCGTGAAGGGCATGGGAAGGCCTTACTATGTCGGCCTGCTGTCGGCTGCCCAGATACACGGCGCGGCGCACCACCGCCCTCAGGAGTTCCAGGTTGTGATCCCGACGCGGACCATCCGGCCGATCCGCGTGGGGAACGTGCGGATCCGCTTCTTCGGCAAAGGGCCGTTCGACTGCTCCGAGACGGTCGAGGTCAAGACACCCACGGGCTTCCAGAAAGTGTCTACGCCCGAGACCACGGCCTGGGACTTGGTCCGCTATCCCAGAGCCGCCGGGGGCCTCGGGAATGTGGTCACGGTGCTCTCCGAACTGGAGGAGCACCTGGACGTGGCCAAACTCCGCAAAACGGTCAGGCGGCACGATGATCTCCTTGTGGCGCAACGACTGGGCTACCTGCTCGACCAGCTAAGCCGCAGGGACCTCACCAGGGGACTGGCTGACTGGGTCCAGAAGGAGGACGCCCCACTCCGTCCTCTAGATCCGGCCTTGCCCGTCGCGCGGGGCTCGGAGAGCCGGAAGTGGCACCTCGTGATCAACGCTGAGCTGGAGCCCGAGGCGTGATCCCCCAGGCCGCCATCACCCACTGGCGGAACGTGGCACCCTGGCCCCAGGATGCGCAGGTCGAGCAGGACCTTATCCTCTGCCGCGCCCTGATCGAGATCTTCCGGGACACAGATCTCTCCAGGCGCGTAATTCTCCGAGGCGGCACGGCCCTGTATAAGCTCTACGCGCCCGCCCCGCTGCGCTACTCCGATGACATTGACCTGGTCCAGCACGCACCCGAGCCCATCGGATCCCTTTTAGACGGCCTCCGGTCACGGCTCGACCGGATCCTGGGGACTCCACGGCGGGAGAACAATCCCGATAACGTGACCCTGCGCTACCGCATGGAGTCCGAAATCCCGCCGGTGGTGCCCCTGCGTCTCAAGATCGAGATCAACACCCGGGAGCACTTTGACGTGTACGGAGTGGTCGTGCGTCCCTTGGCTGTTCGGTCGCCCTGGTTCAATCTCGCCTCCCGCCCGTTCAATGATGATCTGCGGCTGTGTGAGCCCTTCCCCCCATTTCCCCAAAAGCAAGGGCATGTAGCCCGATAGCGGCCAGTCCCTTCGTCGGTAGCGAACAGGGGGAGGTTGTTTCCGGGTGGACGGCCTTCCTTCCCTCGATACCCCGTCACATCAGTCAGAAGGAAGTGGAAGATTATCTCGGCATGCACTACTCGACGGTGAGTAAGCTTTTAGCAGTGCCAAGATCCAAGGACCTGACCCTATGACTTCTATGACTTGCTGCTTCGGGTCCCTTTGGAAACCTTGACCGACCGGGAGCTCTGTGAGCTTGCTATTGCCGAAGCTGTTGACCTCACCGCTTGTGCCCGGGAGGAAATGCCAGGCATGTACGTAGTGCACGACAGAAGGGCGCTCGTGGCTAGGCTCCAAGAGCGCCGCGAGAAAGTGCGAGCTGCACGGTCAGATAGAAAGGCCACCATTGCTCTGTGGCTGTCACTTCTCAGCCTCGCTGCCGCCGTTGCGAACACCATGATCAACGTGTTTGCTCAAGTACCTCGCAGGCAAGTGAGGGATCCGGGTATACCTTACTTAATTTGTTACCCTCCTTGCTTCCATCGGGCCTGGCTTCTGCCACCTCAGTGTCCGCTCTACGACCAGCTCCAGCATCCAATCTGGACTTTCTGGGCAAGGGCTCTCTTTACCCCCGAGGAAGTGAACCTTGGAAGTTCATTCAGAAACAACGTCCCCTATCGCTGGTGACGTCCCCTATGGCTGGCCCAGCGCATTGCCAGCGCGGGCAGGCCAGAGGCGAATCCATTCTCCAAGCAGCAAAAAGCAATTATGCAAGCCTTCTCTGACCCTTCCCTGCTTCCTGCTGTGGGTTAGGCGCCTCCACCTTTTGACTGTTCATGGAAAGAACTTTGCAAACTCCTCGAGGTCTTTGGCGAATGTCGGATCGGCACGGCTTTTCCGTTTTGCGTCGATAACCGAATAATGAAGTCGGAAGAACGTCCGCGCTTCGCTGCCAAAGAACGCCTTCGCGGTTGCTGCATCACAAATATCGCTGCGTACGCAAATTTGCAGAACGCCAAAAAAGTCGATGACGGCAAGGACGTCACTCGTCAGCTTCTCATTTTTTACAACAGTGCGAACAAAACTCACCCATTGATCTGTTCGTAACTTGGGATCATCAAGAAGCGCATCCATTCGTGCTTCGTATTTGAGCCAAGCGTTTGTTATTCGTTGCCAGCTGTCATATGTTGGTGGTTTATGGAACCTCTCGACGAAGGACAGACTTTCCTTTACGCGGTCGGCTTTTTCTTTTTCCAAGTACTGGTATCCTGCAAATATTCCTCCAATGAGGGCCCCTATCACCGTAACAGCTATGCCAACTATTTCAGTGATGGTTTTCCATTCGTCAAGTTTCATAGCATCCCCTATTTGCATCCTGGGAGATCGGGCTTCTTGAGACAGGGATCAGGTAGTTGTAGGACGTCCGGAGGCATTGGCTTATCCTTCGAGGGAAATTCCGGCTTCTCCTTTGAAGGAGGCTCCTTTCCCTTTTCGGGGAGTGCTTTCTCAGGAGCGCTTTTTCGGGGCGATTCGATTACAGGCCTGTCCTTGGAAGGCTTCTCCTGGGCATAGGAGGCCGTTGGGGTGACGATAAACATTCCAACCACACAAGCAAGAATAGCCAACCGCAGTTCCATTTCGTTGTCACCCCCGGGTTTCAGGTTTCCAGGTCCGACAGCAAGGAGGGCTCCTGGCAATCCATAAGTAAGCGCCTCACGGGACGAAAGGGGAACGTTGTTTCCGGGTGAACTGAAAGATATCGCTCAGGACCCAGAAGACCATCGGATCGAGCCGCCCGGACAACCGCGGAGGCCGTCACGCCTGGAAACCGAGCCACCTGTGCTCCAGGATACCCCATCTTGCCTAACTTCCCTCGATACTCCGTGCCATCACGCGATGCAGGGTCCCAAGGGCATCCCCAATCTCGACTGTCTGGGCATGTCCTCTCATTATCCCAAGGAGGTGAACCTATCAAGTTCATTCAGAAACAACGTCCCCTATCGCGCGCCGACAATTCAATTCCTTCCCCCCGGGTACCCTCTGGGTGCGGGGAAGGGCGGGATGGGGGTGTTCTTCCAAATCAGAGCGGAATCACTTCCAGAAACGATCTCGTTGCTATAGCGAAGAGTTTTTCGTCAACGGAGTTTTCTGCTCTTGACAGCCCGTGGCCTCATAGGTGGCTGGAGTGCCACCGCTTATGGCTTGGAGCGGCCTGGTAGTGCCGAGATCACGGAGCGCAGTAGGGTGTTGACGGACTCCGACGACTCGAAGACCTCTGCGACGTCCGGATCAAGAACAACCGCGATCGTCCCAGCTCCCATCTGAGCGGCAAAGCGGTTGGGTTTGGCCTTCGTGTAATCGAAGCGATATTCCCGACGCATCTCTTCGGAAAGAACCGGCGATTTCTTACGAGCTGACGTTTTCTTCATAGTCCTGGCGTTCCCTCCTTGTCGCTTTCCGTGCACTAAAGATGCGGATCGACGCTCCCCGAGCGGTGAAGCATACTAACAGCAGACGATGCTGCGTCGAATGTCCAATGATGATTTCGCGCTCTTCCTCACTTGAGTGATCCTCGTCGTCGAAGATGCGGGCGAGAGGATCCGAAAAGGCCGTGAGACCCTCTTCAAATGAGACGCCATGCTTCGCGAGGTTTGCGGCAGCCTTCTTTGGATCCCATTCGAAGCGTAAACTCATTGCCAGTTTGAAATCCTACCGCCTCTGTGAAAACTTTCAAGCTCTCCGAGCGGGACGGTTGAAGACACTCTATTGAGTATACTGGTCTGCATAGCACGGTTGCCGAAACTTCCCACAACAGCCATGATTCTCTTGCCTTTCCAAGGAGTTGTCAAGGCATCTTACCCTTCGTCTCCTGCCGAAATACCCCACACGACGTGTAGCGGCTGCCCCTCGTGATCATGTTGTAGAACCAGAACACACGGTCCCTTCGAAATCATGCTCACTGAGACCCCTTCCCGAGCATCCCGCTTGGTAAACCCAGGTCGATCCCAATAATCTTTAGGGAGCAGACCTCATATGAGATTTTACACCAAACAGCACCTACAATACTGCGGAATCCCTCTGCGCGCCCAGGCCGTGTACGTCTGCATCCCGGACCAGGAGGGCGAGATGGAGTTCCATAGAAACATGCCAGACAGCCGCAGTTTTGACTAGGCTCGGAATCGGCTCAATTCCTTCCCCCTCGATGGGGGAAGGTGTGCAGACCGGAGTCAAGGGTAAGGGCAGGATGGGGGTGTTCTTCCAAGTCAGAGCGGAATTACCCCCAGGATTGAGGTCGTCTTCGAGGCGAGGAGTTTTTCGTTCAGGGAGTTTTCTGCGTTTGAAAGCCGGAATCCTTGCGGAAAGGGGGACGTTGTTTCCGGGTGGACGACCTTCGTCCCCTCGATACCCTTTCCCATCACGTGATGCAGGGTCCCGAAGGCATCCAATCTTGACTTTCTGGGCATGCCCTCTCATTACCCCTAAGGAACGCAACCTGTCAAGTTCATTCAGAAATAACGGCCTCTGTCCTTCCCGGGCTGTTGAGTTACACCCCTCCCCGGAGGGATACCCCTGCGCTTCACCACATCCGGTCGCCCGGATGCAGCGGGAGCCCGCTACATGGCTCTCTGGTGATTACCACGACCGGACTTCCACTGGTACGTTGTCAGTGCCTTTCAGGGCAAATGAATGCGTTGCTAGGTTGCCGGCCCACTATCCACTAGCCTCCATATGGCTTCCGAGTCGACATTGAATGTGACTAGCAAGTCAAGAAGCTCCCGAATTCGCGAGTACACCCCGTTCTCCCTGGTCCTAAGCGGAAACCGAATAGGACGAACACCCAAGATTTCCAAATCACGATCGAATAGACTTCGGAACATCGCGTCTCGCTCAACCTCGTCGATCGATCGCGGCAAGAACGCAAAGTGCCTGTGCGACGACACTGGTCGCCCGAGTCGAAGAAAACGTCGGACGTTGGGATCGGTCATCGAGCTGCCGACGAACACGCACGTCGATTGGGACAGGTATCCAATCAAGATGACGTCGGGCCACGCGTAAGGCGTGCGGGAGTGTTGGAAGTAGTCATCTTCCCCAAGGACGAGCTGGGTCACAGGGCCACCACCAAGCCTGAGATAGCCGTGCGGGTGTACAACGGGTAGC